>JBEGWB010000055.1:0-51002 GCA_041178065.1 Pseudomonadota bacterium
CGCCGGGGCTTGCTCGGCCTTGATCGCTGTCGCGGCCTTTTCCAGTTGCCCCGTGGCGTACAGATGCACGATCTGCGCGAGCAGTGACTGCAGGGGCACGCCTTCCGCCAGCGCCTGACGATGCAACTCGCCCATGTCATTACCGGACACGCGAATGCTGGTGCGATGGTCGCGCCGCAACGGGTCTTCGAGATGAGTATTGGCAAACTCGGCGAGGCTGTAGGTCGGGCCTGACTCAAAACGGCCCTCGGCAAATCCGGGAAGGATGCCGCGACGGTCGAGTTTGAATCTGTTGCTGTCCATACAAGCCCTTACGTGCACTTCCAATGACGCCAATATCACACAAAAAATCAAAACGTTACAACTCTCAGGGGAAGTACCCGAAAGTCGATTGCTTCACAACTCGGGCAAATAGCTGGGCTTGAGGTCGCTGCTGCAGCTCAGTGGTCGCCTGCCGGTTTGTTCTTTTCGTAGCTCTGCTGCTGGTCCAGGCTGGCTTCCTTCTGGTACAGGTCCTTCCATTGTGCGTATGGCATGCCGTACACCAGCGCGCGGGCGTCCTCGTAACCCAGCGTTTCGCCACGTTCGGCTGCCGCGGCGACATACCACTTCGCGAGGCAGTTGCGACAGAAGCCCGCGAGGTTCATCAGGTCGATGTTCTGCACGTCCTTGCGCTGGTCCAGATGCTCCAGCAAATGCCGGAACACGGCCGCTTCGATTTCAGTTTTATTGCTCATAGCCTGTCTCCTCTCAACCACCGGCAAGTTTTGCCTTATACCCTGCTTTCTGCAGGTAGGCGCACAGCTTCTCGCGGTGATCGCCCTGAATTTCAATGATGCCGTCCTTGACCGTGCCGCCCGTCCCACACAGCTGCTTCAGCTTGCTGGCCAGTTCCTTCAGCTCATCTTCCGCAAGCGGCACGCCGCTGATCAGCGTGACTCCTTTTCCCCCACGCCCTTTCGTTTCGCGCCCGACGCGGACCACGCCATCGCCCTTGATCTTCTGCTTCTCGAGGTCGCGGCATTTACAGTCGGCAAGGGCGTGGCCGCAGTCGGGACAGAGCCTCCCCTGGGCAGTGGAATATACGGTGCGCGATTGCGGCATGGCGGGACTCAAGGGACGGAGGCGAAGCCATTATCCGGGATCAAAACGCTGAAACAAGCCACAAGCTCATGCGCCGAAAGGCACTGGGGAAGTAGGCTATACTTTGTAACAGGACTGCCGCTGGAACTTTCCGGGGCTGCAGATTTCGGAACACATGAAAAAACTCACTGCCTTCATTCTGTGGCCCGCGCTCGCCGGGCTCGTATTCGCCATCACGCTGCTGCAAACGCCACGCCTCGTTGCCGTGATGCCGGGGCTTGCCGCGTATTTCCCACAGCCGGCCGCCGCCATTACCTCCGCGTCGGGAATGACCTCTTTCAGCTCCGCCGTGCGCAAATCGGTGCCCTCGGTCGTCAGCATCAATAACAAGGAAACGACAGACCGGATGATCCGGCTGCTGACACCACGCGGCCTCCAGGAAGGCGTCGTCACCGATGAAAGCAACAGCCTTGGCTCGGGCGTCATCATCAGCTCCGATGGATACATCGTCACGAGCTACCACGTCGTCCCTCTGGATCGGACAGTATCCGATTCCGACATCACCGTGACGCTGGACAATGGACGCACGATGGAAGCGCGCATCGTCACCACAGATGAAGAAAACGACCTGGCCCTGCTGAAGGTAGATGCGGAGAACCTGCCGGCGCTGACACCGATCGACACCAGTCACCTCCAGGTCGGCGACATCGTGCTCGCCATTGGCAACCCCCGCAATGTCGGCCAGTCGGTGACCCTCGGTATCATCAGCGCCCTGTGGCGCAAGGACGATACCTTCGTCATCCAGACCGATGCCGCGATCAACCCGGGCAACTCCGGCGGCGCGCTGATCGACATCAATGGAAACCTGATCGGCATCAATTCGACGATCGTGTCGGAATCCGGCGGCTCGGAGGGGATTGGCTTTTCGGTTCCGGCCAATAACGCGCTGACGCTGCTTTCGGAATATCTCGCGTCCGGCCCGCGCGGCTACCTGGGTGTGACGACGTCGGCACTCGACCTCGCCTCAGGACGCACCCGCTTCGGCGTGGATGTGCAGGGATTCTATGTCGATGAAGTCGTCGCGGGCAGCGCGGCCGAAGCGGCCGGCATCCAGCCCGGCGACGTCCTCACCGCGGTAAATGACACCAACCTCGTTATTCCGGCCGATCTCGGCCCCGATGATGAAGAGCGGGCGCGTGCAAGCTTTGCCCCGCTCAGCGACCTTCCCGCCGGCTCACAGGCTGTACTTGAGGTCTTCCGCGACGGCGCGTTCCTGAAAGTGCCGGTCGAACTCGGCGAGGGCGATCCACGGATTTTTCACGTGTTAGAAGCAGTACCGGACGCGCCGTCGCTCAATCCCGACGGGGCCGTCCTCGACTAATACCCGCCAGGCTCAGCCCTTCCAGTCCGGATCACGCAGCTCTGCCGCGCGCGCATGCGCCGTCAGGCCTTCAGCGCGCGCGATCACCGACGTCGTTTGCGCCAGCGCTTTCGCCGCAGCCGGCGATGCAAAGATCACCGACGAACGCTTCTGGAAGTCATAAACCCCCAGCGCAGACGAGAAGCGCGCGGTGCCGGAAGTCGGCAACACGTGGCTTGGACCCGCGCAATAATCGCCAAGTGCTTCGGAGGTATGGCGCCCCATGAAAATCGCGCCGGCGTGGCGGATCAGCGGCAACAGTTGTTCGGGCTGCGCGACGGACAGTTCAACGTGTTCCGGCGCCACCATGTTGCAGACCTTTGCCGCCTGCTCGAGATCACGAACGTCGATCAACAGGCCGCGCTTCTGCAAGGACGTCGCAATGATCTCGCGGCGCTCCATTTGCGGCAGCAGACGCTCGATGCTCGCCACCACGCGATCGATGTAGGCGGCATCGGGACACACGAGGATCGATTGCGCATCCTCATCGTGCTCGGCCTGCGAGAAGAGATCCATTGCGATCCAGTCCGGATCGGTCTGGCCATCACAAATCACGAGGATCTCCGATGGGCCGGCGACCATGTCGATACCGACCTGGCCGAATACCGCGCGCTTCGCAGTGGCCACGTAAATATTTCCGGGTCCGACGATCTTGTCGACGCCCGGAATCGTCGCCGTTCCATACGCCAGCGCCGCGATTGCCTGCGCACCGCCAATCGTGAATACCTGGTCGACTTCCGCGAGCGCGAGCGCGGCAAGCACCAGCTCGTTGAGCTGGCCGCCCGGCGTCGGCAGCGTGGCGATGATTTCGCCGACGCCGGCCACGCGCGCCGGAATCGCGTCCATCAGCACGGTCGACGGATACGTAGCCTTGCCGCCCGGCACATACATGCCAACGCGATCTAGCGCGGTGATTTGCTGCCCGTAGATAGATCCGTCGGCTTCCGTGTATTGCCACGACTCCTGCTTCTGCTTTTCGTGGTAACGGCGGATGCGTTCCGCGGCAGTACGCAGCGCCTGCGCCTGGTCAGCCGGCAAGTTGGCCAGGCTTTGCTGCAAACGCGCGCGCGGAATCTCCAGCGCTTCGATGTTGGGGGCATTCAGCCGATCAAAGGTATTTGTCCAGTGCAACACTGCTGCATCGCCGCGCAGCCTGACGTCGTCGAGAATTTCCTGGACGCGCGTAGCCACCGAGCTGTCCGACAGGTTCTCCCACGCGAGAGCGACTTTCAGTCGCGTGGAGAAGTCAGCTGCCGCGGCATCGAGGCGGGTCATCGACAAACTTGTGTTTTTTATCAGGCTCATTGCTGCTTGCTCAGACTCATTACTGCTTGTTCATGCTCATTACTGCTTGTTCATGCTCATTGCTGTTTGTTCGCGCTCTGCCGCGATGCGACTGCCAGCTGCAAACGCTGCAGCAAGGCCTGCACCATGTCGTGCTTGATCTTCATCGAGGCGCGATTGACGATGACGCGCGTGCTGACTTCGGCAATCAGGTCACGCGGCTCGAGATCGTGCGCGCGCAAGGTATTGCCGGTGTCGACGATGTCGACGATGCAATCGGCCAGTCCCATCAACGGCGCCAGTTCGAGCGCGCCTCCAAGCTTGATGATGTCGACCTGGCGACCCTGCTCGGAATAATACTGCTTCGCGATGTTGACGAACTTGCTGGCCACTCGCAGCCGCGGCGAATCCAGCTTCGAACCGACGGGCGCGGCAGTCATCAGACGGCAGCGCGCAAGTTGCAGGTCGAGCGGCTCGTAGTAACCGCGTGAGCCGTATTCGAGAATCATGTCCTTGCCGGCGATGCCGATGTCGGCACTGCCAAGCTCGACGTAGGTCGGCACATCGGTGCCGCGAATCACGAGCAGGCGCACGTTCGGCAGGTTGCTGTCGAAAATCAGTTTACGGCTCTTGCTGATGTTTTCAGCAGGCACGATTCCCGCGTGTTCAAGCAGCGGTAATACTTCATCCAGAATGCGCCCCTTCGTGAGCGCAATCACCAGCTTCTGTGCGGACATGTCGGTCTCAGGAGGGCAGTCGGCGAATCTTGGCGCCGAGTAATTGCAGTTTTTCTTCGATACATTCGTAGCCGCGATCGATGTGGTAGATGCGGTCGACGATGGTCTCATGCTCTGACACGAGGCCGGCGATGATCAGGCTCGCCGATGCGCGCAGGTCGGTTGCCATCACCGGCGCGCCTTTCAGCGATGGAACACCGCGGAAGATTACCGTGTTGCCTTCGACCTTCAGGTCCGCGCCCATGCGGTTCATCTCGTGCACGTGCATGAAGCGATTCTCGAACACGGTCTCAGTGATCGAGCCCGAACCATCGGCAATCGCATTCAGCGCGGTGAACTGCGCCTGCATGTCGGTCGGGAAAGCCGGATATGGCGCTGTCGTTAGCGACACCGCTTTCGGGCGCTGGCCGTGCATGTCGAGACTGATCCAGGTATCGCCGATCTCGATCTGCGCGCCGGCTTCCTCCAGCTTGCTCAACACCGCTTCGAGGATACTCGGACGCGTGTCCTTGACCTTGATGCGTCCGCGCGTGGCGGCGGCGGCTATGAGGTAAGTGCCGGTCTCGATGCGGTCTGGCATGACCTGGTATTCGCAGCCGTGCAGGCGTTCGACACCATTGACGGTGATCGTGGCGGTGCCTTCGCCGCTGATGTCGGCCCCCATCGCACGCAGGCAATGCGCAAGGTCGACGACTTCCGGTTCACGCGCGGCGTTCTCGATGATCGTCTGCCCGTCGGCCAGCGCCGCGGCCATCATGACGTTCTCGGTGCCGGTCACGGTGACGATGTCCATGAGGATATGCGCCCCCTTCAGGCGCTTGCTGCCCGTGCGGGCCTTGATGTACCCATTTTCCACGTCGATTTTCGCGCCCATCTTTTTCAGCGCGGCAAGGTGGAGGTTCACCGGCCTGCTGCCGATGGCGCAGCCGCCGGGCAAGGCGACTTCGGCTTCGCCATAGTGCGACAGCATCGGCCCAAGCACGAGGATCGAGGCGCGCATCGTCTTGACCAGTTCATACGGCGCATTGAAATGCTTGATCGTGCTGCTGTTGATTTCGAGCTTGAGCTTTTCACCGACGACCGACTCCACGCCCATGCAACCGAGCAACTCGACCATTGTCGTGATGTCGTACAGGTGCGGCAGGTTGCCGATCGTGACGACGTCGGGGGTCAGCAGCGCGGCCGCCATGATCGGCAGCGCAGAGTTTTTCGCGCCAGCGATGCGGATTTCGCCGTTAAGCTGAAAACCGCCCTGGATGATCAATTTGTCCACGCTTGCTCCTTAAGGTTAGCCACCGGTGGCCGCTGCTTCGTCGGGTGTGTGCAACTGCATGTTGACGGCATGGATTGCGCCGCTCTGGATGTGCTCGTTGAGCAATTTATAAATTGCCTGCTGGCGCTTGACGCGGTTGAGCCCCGTAAAAGCACTGCTTATAACCGTTACCTGGTACTTGTAGCCGTCGCCCTGCACGTCGATGACCGCGCCTGGCAGTGCATCGGTCAGCAGCCGGACGATTTCGTCGTTATTCATTGCCATGTCATGTTTTCCTTACTGCGCTTCTTGTTCGGTTCTTCGCAACGTTATTCGTTTTGAGCGGCGCTACTGAGCGACCTGCCAGCTGTCGATGACCTTATCGATGTCGTAGTTGTTGCTCATCATCATGCTATCGAACTGCGAGTAGTACTGCCGGCGCAGATTGACGCCTTCGATGTAGAGGTTCTTCAGTTTCCAGACACCCTCATCATCCAGGAACATCGTGTATTGCACTTCGAAGCGGCTGCCGTCATCGGCGAGGACATTCATCCGTACGTTCGTCGCATTCTCCGGATCGGTCGGCGGCATCTCGATCGGCACGATCTCGAACTCGGCGCCACCGTAATTGGCGAGTGCGCTACCGTAGAAGTCAACGAGCGAGGCGCGGAACACATCGGCAAAACGCTGCAGTTGTTCCGGTGTAGCGCCGTTCGGGCCCGTACCGTATTTCGCCATGACGCCACGCGCGACTTCACGGAAATCGACGAACTCGCTCAGCGCCTCTTCAAAGGCGGTGAAGTAGGCTTCGCGATCCGTTTCATACAGGGGCTTGATGTCTTCTATGCGCAGCATCAGATTTTTGATGTAGGCATCCACCGCCGCTTCGGCACTCAGGTCATTTGCGGCGTCCGCGGCATGCGCGGCCGGCAGCCATGCCGTGACGACCAGCAAGAAGGAGGCAAGGGACACAAAAAGACGACGACCAATACGTGTCATGACAGGATCTCCTGGATATCGATGCAACTACGAGCGAGCGAGAAAGGCTTTATCCGGACAACGCGGGCCGCGATTTTACCTGAAAGACGCGCATGACCCAAACGAAAAGCCCGGGTACAGGCAGCGCATTTTCATATGCGGCATGCGCCTCGCCCGCGAAATTCCGGCGTTTTCATCGAATTTCATTTGACATACACTGCCGAGCTGATTTTTCTACAGCTGTGACCCACCATGAATGACCAGGCCCTGATCCAGACCGCGCTGACGACGATCGCTCTGCAATGTGATTCCGTCGCCGCGTTGAAAGCGCGCATAGGCGATAACTTCGCGCGGGCCTGCAACCTGATCCTCGACGCTATCGGCAAGCAAGGCCGGGTAATCGTCATGGGAATGGGCAAGTCGGGCCATATCGGTAACAAGATCGCGGCGACCTTCGCGAGCACCGGCACGCCGGCCTTTTTCGTCCATCCGGCCGAAGCCAGCCATGGCGACATCGGCATGGTAATGCGTGGCGACGTCGTGCTGGCCCTGTCTAACTCGGGTACGACCCCGGAGCTGCTGGCCCTGCTGCCGATCCTCAAGCAGAAGGGCGTGTGCCTGATTGCACTGACAGGCAACCCGCAGTCGGAACTGGCGCTGAAGGCCGAGGCCAATCTCGATGCGAGCGTGGCTCAGGAAGCCTGCCCGCTCGGTCTGGCTCCCACTACCAGTACGACGGCTGCGCTAGTCATGGGCGATGCGCTCGCCATGGCTCTGCTCGAAGCACACGGCTTTACGGCGGAGGATTTCGCGCTGTCGCACCCAGGCGGCAGACTGGGGCGCCGCCTGTGGCTCAAGGTGACCGATGTCATGCATGGCGGCGCCGCGATCCCCGTCGTGCAGGAAGACACCACGATCAGCAATTGCCTGCTGGAAATGACAAACAAGAAACTCGGTATGACGACTGTGAAGAATGCCAGCGGCAACATCTGCGGCGTATTCACCGACGGCGACCTCCGTCGCGTGCTCGATAAGGGCCACGACATCCATGCAATCCAGGTGGGCAGCGCGATGACACGCAGCTATAAAACTATCAACGCGGATCTTCTCGCGGTCGAAGCCGCCGACCTGATGCAGAGCAACGCCATCTACAGCCTGATCGTGCTCGATAACGACACGCAGCTCGCCGGCGTCATCACGATGCACGACCTGCTGCGCGCAAACGTCGTGTGAACGCGTGAAAAATCCGGTATTCCTCCTCGTGTTCCTCCTTGTTGGCATCGGCACGCTGTATGTGCTCATGCAGAAGGCGATCAGTGAAGGCGAACCGGGCTCCGAAGTCGTCGCACCGCGCGCGGATTACGACTACTACATCGAGGATCTCCTGACGACACGCTTCGGCAGCGACGGCCAGGTGCTGTCACAGCTACGGGCCACGCGCGTCACGCATTATCCCGACGGCGACCGTGCCGAACTGCAAGCTCCACGGTTAACCACCTTTGGGGAAGCGCAGGATGAATGGCAGGTCAGCGCCGAGACTGGCACACTGGCGCCGGACGCTGAACGCGCGGAAGATCGCCTGGATTTGCGCGGTGCGGTCGAACTCGACAAGCCAATGGCGCGCAGCGGCACACTCGCGGTGCGCACGACGGCGCTCAGCATTTATACGGACACGCAAGAGGCTTTCACCACGGAACCTGTGTCCATATCGCAAGGCAACACACGCTATCAGGGCGCGGGAATGCGCGCATTGCTGGCGGAAGACTACGTTTCGATGAACGACGGCAGAGGCATACATGATCCCAAATCGCTTCCATGAAATGCGCGCATTGCTAATGGTTGCACTAGCGGTGTTGCTTCCGCTGAGCGCGGCCGCGTTGCCGGAAGATGTGGAGCAGGAAGTTCTGTCCGACTTCGAATTCATCGAGCTGTTTCCGAACGAGGGCCTCACTATCCTGAAAGGCGCCGCCGACAAACCGGCCTGCATCGACCAGGGCACGATGCGGATCTGCGGCAATGAAATCCGGCTCGAACAGGCGGATGACGGCAGCCTGCAAAAGGTGACTGCCACGGGCGCGCCCGTGCGCTTCCAGCAACAAGTGGAAGCCGACCAGGAATTGTCGTATCTCAGCGGTCAGGTCCTCGTGTTCGACAACACGGGCCAGTTGTTGACTGTCGATGGCGATGCTGAATTTTCCCAGGCCGGCAACGTGCTGACCCACGACCACATCGAATACGACCTTGAAAGTGGCCGCGTCTCCGCTAATTCGTCCAACGATGGCGAACGCGGTCAAATGATGGTCTCGCCACAGCCGAACACCAGCAATTGAACAGCACCACCCAGTCCATGCGCGTACTTACCGCCCAACATCTCGCCAAAAGCTACCGGGGCCGCCAGGTCGTACGCGACACCTCGCTGACGGTGAAGAGTGGCCAGATCGTCGGCCTGCTCGGCCCGAACGGCGCCGGCAAGACTACGTCCTTCTATATGATCATCGGCCTCGTCAAAGCCGATTCGGGCCAGGTACTGCTCGACAATGTCGACATTTCCGAGTCACCAATGCACGAACGCGCACGCAAGGGTATTGGTTACCTGCCGCAGGAAGCCTCGGTGTTCCGCAAGCTCTCGGTCGCGGACAACATCATGGCGATCCTCGAGTCCCGCCAGGAGCTCGACCCGGCCGCGCGCAACGCCAAGCTCGCCGGGCTGCTCGCCGAATTCCACCTCGAACACCTGGCAAAAACCCTCGGCATGAGCCTGTCGGGCGGCGAACGGCGGCGCGTGGAAATCGCGCGCGCGCTGGCCACGGAACCGGCATTCATCCTGCTCGATGAACCCTTTGCGGGCGTCGACCCGATCTCGGTGAACGACATCAAGATACTCATCAAGGCGCTCAGCGCACGCGGTATCGGCATCCTCATCACGGACCATAATGTGCGGGAAACCCTTGATATTTGCGAACTCGCCTACATCGTCAACGCCGGCAGCGTGATGGCCGAGGGCACGCCGACCGCGATCCTCCAAAACCCCCAGGTACGCCAGGTTTACCTCGGCGAACAATTCCACATGTAAGTCAGGGTTCGACCCTGTTTGTCCCTGCGGCATGCTTTTTGCTACCATGCCGAGCCATGAAGTTATCGCTGCAACTAAAGCTGGGCCAGCAACTCACGATGACGCCGCAATTGCAGCAGGCGATTCGTCTGTTGCAGCTGTCGACGCTTGATCTCCAGCAGGAGATCCAGGAAGCGCTCGAATCCAATCCCATGCTCGAAATCGAAGAAGACTTCGAAGCCGGCGAAACCAGCGCCGCCCCTGCCGACAAGAATGACACCTCTCCCGTCGATGGCGACCTCGATGGCGAACGCGCCTCCCACGACGACGAGTTCTCCGAACCCACCGACTTCAACGCCGAAGACAACTGGAACGAGAACGACATCCCTGAGGAAATGTCCGTCGACAGCTCCTGGGACGACGTTTACACGAACAATGCGCCAACCTCGTCCGGCACCAACAACGATGGCGACGAATACGACGGCGACTTTGAATCCCGCAACAGCGTAGGCGCGACGCTGCAGGACCACCTGATGTGGCAGCTCAACCTCACGCCGATGTCCGACGGCGATCGTCTCATCGCCACCGCGCTGATCGACGCCATCGACCCCAACGGCATGCTGGCGACGCCAATCAGCTCGATCCATGCCGGGCTGATCCGTGAACTCGATGTCGACGAAGAAGAAGTCGTCGCTGTCCTGCACCGCATCCAGCAGTTCGACCCGGTCGGAGTCGGCTATCGCGACCTGAAGGAATGCCTCAGCGTGCAGATCAAGCACCTCGACCAGACTTACCCGGGCGTCGACGTCGCCTGCCGCATCATCGCAGACTACCTGCCGCAGCTAGCAAGCCACGACTACAACCACATCATGCGCAAGCTGCGCATAAAGGAAAGCGAGCTCAAGGACGCGATAGCGATCGTTACCAGCCTAAACCCGCGCCCGGGTTCCGAAATCACGCCGCCCGAAACGACTTATGTGGTCCCCGATGTATTCGTCACCAAGCACAACGGTCGCTGGCGCGTGGAACTCAACCCGGAAACAGCGCCGCGCATTCGCGTTAACCCCGACTACGCCTCGCTGGCCAACCGCGGGAAGGAAAGTGAGAACAATTTCCTGCGCGACAGCCTCCAGGAAGCGCGCTGGTTTATCAAAAGCCTGCAAAGTCGCAACGAAACGCTGCTGAAAGTCTCGAGCAAGATCGTCGAGCATCAGAAGAACTTTCTCGATTACGGTGAGGAAGCAATGAAGCCGCTGGTACTGCACGACATCGCCGAAGCGGTCAGCATGCATGAATCGACGATCTCGCGCGTGACCACGCAAAAATACATGCACACGCCGCGCGGCATTTATGAACTGAAGTACTTCTTCTCGAGCCATGTCGATACCGACGCCGGCGGCGAGTGCTCCTCCACGGCGATTCGTGCGATCATCAAGAAACTGGTAGCTGCGGAAAATCCGAAGAAGCCACTCAGCGACAGCAAGATTGCAGACGTACTCGCCGACCAGGGCATTCGCATCGCCCGCCGCACCATCGCCAAATACCGCGAAGCTCTCTCCATTGCGCCGTCCAACGAGCGCAAGCAGCTGGTCTGAGTCCGGGACAAGCCATACCGGGACACCGCGTCATGAATATTCAAACCATCCTCAGTTCGGACCTTGCCTTCTGCAATGTGCAGGGCGTTAGCAAGAAACGCCTGCTGGAAACCAGCGCCGCGTTGATTGCGAGCAAGATCCCCGAAGTGGACGCCACGCAGATATACGATGCACTGATTGCGCGCGAACAACTCGGTAGCACTGGCCTCGGCGACGGAATCGCGATCCCGCACTGCCGGATCCCGCGCTGCCAGAAAACCATTGGTTGCCTCGTGAAGCTGGCCGAGCCCGTCGACTTCGATGCCATCGACAACAAGCCTGTGGATTTACTGTTTTTCCTGCTCGTGCCGGAAAATACGCTTGCCGGACACCTCGAAACACTACGGATGCTGGCCGAGAATTTCAGCATTCCGGAATTTTGCACGCGGCTGCGCGCTGCTCAAACCGACGCCGAGCTATATGCAGCCGCGACCGCAAATTCGTAAACATAGGTTACCGTCCGCGCAATCGCGGCGCGGGAGCCAATAACACGCTAATCAAGGGTCACTATGAAACTGATGATCATCAGCGGGCGCTCCGGTTCGGGGAAGACCACCTGCCTGCATCTGTTTGAAGACCTCGGCTACTACTGCGTCGACAACATCCCCGCTAGTCTCCTCGATGCGCTTGCTACACGCCTGAGCGCTGAAAACCTGCGGCTCGACCGGGTTGCCGTCAGCATCGACGCACGCAATATTTCCGAGGACCTCAAACAGTTTCCCGACATCTACGCGCGCCTTGAGGCCAGTTCCATCAACGGCCAGATCATCTTTCTCGACGCCGACGACAAGATCCTGCTGAAGCGCTTCAGCGAAACCCGTCGCAAGCATCCTTTGTCGAGCGAGCATCTCGGGCTGATGGAAGCGATCACGTATGAAAAGGAATTGCTGGCGCCGATCTCCGCACTCGCCGACCTGACGATCAACACCAATGATCTGTCGATCCACCAGTTGCGCGACATCATCAAGAACCGCGTCGCGGCGAAGGACAACACCGGCCTCGCACTGCAGTTCCTGTCGTTCGGTTTCAAGCATGGCATCCCGGTCGATGCCGACATGGTTTATGACGCCCGCTGCCTGCCGAATCCACACTGGATTCCGGAACTGCGCGAATTCAGCGGCCTCGACAGTCCGGTGATGGCGTATCTCGACAACCAACCTGAAGTCGTGGAGATGTTCAACGACATCCGCATTTTTCTCGAACGCTGGTTGCCAAGCTTCCAGAGCAATAATCGCAGTTACATAACCGTCGCAGTCGGGTGCACCGGTGGACAGCATCGCTCAGTGTACCTGTGCGAAAAACTCAAGCAGCACTTCGCGGCCTCCGGCTATAATGCGCAAGTTCGCCACAAGGAACTCGCATGATCAGCACCACCATCACCGTTCCCAACCGTGCAGGCCTGCACGCACGCGCCGCGGCCAAACTGGTTGCGACGGCGGCGCCGTTCCAGAGCCGCATCGAGCTGAGCAACGGCGAAAAAACGGTGGACGGTAAAAGTATCCTGTCACTGATGCTGCTGGCCGCCCCGCAAGGCAGCGAACTTGAACTGCGTCTCGACGGCGCCGACGAACAGGACGCACTACGCGCCATCCTGACCTTGCTGGAACAGCGTTTCGGCGAGGATTGAACAAGGCGTAACTTACGCAGCAAAGGCCGGGCAAATCCAGCCCAAACGAACAGGCTCAGAGTAGCACCGTGATCGAAAGCCCCAACCACGACAAGCCGCTACTGAACCTCGAAAAACTGGGCGGCCTCGAACACCTTGCGGCACTGACTGATGCCCTCGAAAGCGGCGCCTTCGTGCAAGTGCGCCGCATGCTGAACCACCTCCCCGCTCCGTCCATCGCCCACCTGCTGGAATCATCGCCCGCGCGGCAGCGTGACGTGCTCTGGAAGCTCGTCGAGAAAGACCTCGAAGGCGAGGTCCTGAACTACCTAAACGACGACATCCAGGCCGACATCCTCAACAAGCTGAGTCCCGAGGAAGTCGCCGACCTTACCGAAGGCCTCGACACCGACGACCTCGCCGACATCCTGCAGAACCTGCCCGAGCAGGTCATCTACCAGGTGCTGCAGACGATGGACGACCAGGACCGCAAGCGCCTGGAGACCGTGCTGTCATATCCGGAAGACAGCGCCGGCGGCCTGCTTAATACCGACACGATCACCGTACGCCGCAGCCATACGCTCGACGTCGTGCTGCGCTATCTGCGGCGCCATGATGAAATTCCAGAGATGACCGACAACATCCTCGTCGTCGATCGCGACGACGTGCTGACGGGCATCCTGCCGCTGCGCAAGTTGCTAGTGTCGGATCCCTCGCAGACGGTCGAGGACGTCATGGATACAGACTTCGAGGCGATTCCGGTCACGATGAAGCAGAATGAAGTCGCGCAACTGTTCGAGCGCATGGACTGGATCTCGGCGCCGGTAGTCGACGAGTATGGCAAGCTGCTTGGCCGTATCACGATCGACGACATTGTCGACGTCATCCGCGAAGAGTCTGACCACTCGATCAAGAGCATGGCCGGTCTCGGCGACGAGGAAGATACCTTCGCGCCGGTACTGCGAACCACGCGGCGCAGAGCGCTGTGGCTCGGCATCAACCTGATCACCTGCTTCCTCGCCTCGCTGGTGATCGACCAGTTCTCCGCGACGATCGACGAGGTGGTCGCGCTCGCCGCGCTGATGACCGTCGTCGCCAGCATGGGCGGTGTCGCCGGCAACCAGACGCTGACGCTCGTCATCCGCAGCATGGCGCTGGGACAGATCGGCAAGACTAATTCGATGTGGTTGATGAATCGTGAGCTCGCCGTCGGCGCGCTAAACGGATTGCTGTGGGCACTCGTCGCCGCGCTCGCCGCGACATGGTGGTTCGACGATCCAACGCTGGGCATCATCTTTGGCTGTGCCATGATCATCAACCTGATCATGGCTGCGCTAGCGGGCGCATTCCTGCCGCTGATCCTGCGTGCGATGAAAATCGATCCCGCGCTGGCCGGCGGCGTGGTGCTGACGACAATAACCGACGTTGTCGGCTTCCTGTCGTTCCTCGGCCTTGCCACGTTGTTCTATTGAGGAGATTGCCGTGGTAAACGAGATAGACCAGCTTCCCGATCCCGACAGCAAGAGCCAGCGCAAGCGCGACATGCTTGCCTTGCAGGAACTCGGTGAAAAGCTCACCGGGCTGACCGCGGGTCAGCTGAAGAAATGCGCGCTACCGGAAGCATTGCTCGAAGCCATCCAGGAGTACCAGCGCCTGCCGAACAAGCACGGGGCGCGTCATAGGCAGTTGCAGTTCATCGGCAAGAAGATGCGCGACCTGTCGGAAGAGGAAATTGCGCGCGCCACGGCGCAGATCGACCAGGACGTCACGCTGGTGAAGCGCCGCTACATGGCGCTGGAAAAATTGCGCACTGACCTGCTGGCCGGTGGCAAGCAGGCGTTCGTGCAACTCGAGACGGAGCAGCCGCAGGCCGACCTCGAGCAGATCCAGCAACTGATCGAGAAAGCCGAGTACGAACGACTGCAGCAGTCCACTCCACACGCGAGCCGCAAACTATTCCAGTTGCTGCGCAAGCTGTACGGGATCTGAGCGTCATGCCAGGACTCGTCGACAGCGTTCGCGACCTCACGCCATCCCAAACTGGCCGGCATGGCAGCCACGCTGACGCTGAGCGGAGCTAGGCGCTGGCCTTCTCGGGGCCGAGCGGCTTGAACATGATCAGGAGCTGCGGCAGCAAGGTCAGCGAGCCGGCGAGCGATAGCACCATCGCCAGGCTCGTCAGCAAGCCGAAGTACACCGTCGGCACGAAGTTGGAAAAAACCAGTACGCAGAAGCCGGCGATGATCGTGAAGTTCGTGTAGTAGATCCCCTTGCCAACACTGCCGTGGCAATAGTGCATCGTGGCGCGGTAGTTGCCGATTGTGGGGAAGCTTTCCTTGAATCGGTGCAGGTAGTAGATCGAGTTGTCGACACCGATGCCGACGGAAATCGCCGCGATCGTGATCGTCATCATGTCGAGCGGAATCTCGAGCCAGCCCATCAGGCCAAGCACGGCCAGCGTCGCGATCAGCGTGGGGATGTTGCCGAGCAGCGCCAGAGAGAACGAGCGGAACAGCACGACGAACATCAGCACAGTGACGAGCAGCGACAGACCCAATGTCATGATCTGCGAGTCGAACAGGCTCTGCAGCATGTTGTTGTACAGCACGAGCATGCCGGTGAGATGCACCTGCTCGGGCTGTAGGCCGAATTCGCTGACGAGGCCTTCGCGGATTTTCTGCAACAGTTCGCTGCGCACCAGCGTTGGATCAGTCTCGCGGATACGGAGCGAAAAACGCAGCTGGTTTTCTTCCACCGACACGTAGGGCTTGAGTAGCGTGTCCTTGTATTCGGGCGGAATGCGACCGTACAACACACCGAGCTCGAAGCTGGTCAGCGCGTCGCCGCCATTCAACTCGTAGGCAATGTTTAGCAGCGTGGCGAGCGACAGCACCTTGCCGGTTTCCGGCAATGCGTCGAGCCAGTCGTGGATCGCGATGATGCGCGCCATCTTGTCGCTGGTGAACCAGTAGCCGTCCGAGTCTTCCTCTTCCTCGTCGCCAAACTCAAATACCCGCTCGAAGAAGCCTTCGTCGTCTTCTTCCGCTAGCTCCTCGGTGGTCGGTTGGCCGAGGTCTATGATCACTTCGAGTGGCGTCGTGCCGCCGAGTTCCTTGTCGATGACAACCATGCCCTGGTAAATGTCGGTGCTTTCGTCGAAGTATTCGATGAAGCTGTTCTCGACGCGCAAGCGCTGCATGCCAAGCACCGCGAACACCAGCAGCGCGAGCGAGGCCACGACGATGGACTTGCCCCAGCGGTCGGTAAAGCGCCCGACGGCGGGCGTGATGTCCATGTTGCTTTCGGCTTTTTCCTGCGTCGGCTGCAGCAGCGCCATCGATGCCGGAAACAGCAGGAAGGCCAGTAAGAAGCTGATACTGATCCCGATGAACATCATCCAGCCGAAATCGGCAATCGGCGGAATAGTGCTCGTGATCAGCGACACGAACGCAACCACGGTCGTCGCCGCCGTATAAAACGACGGCGACCACATGTCGCGCAGCGTATCGCCCAGGCGCTGCTCATGTGACACCTGCGGCTCCTCTTCCTGTAGCTCGCGATAGCGCACGATCAGGTGGATGATCAGCGACACCGTCGCGATCAAGAGCAGTGAAACAAAGTTCGACGAGATCACCGTTACCGGCCAGTCGAGCAGGCCCAGCAAGCCGATCATGCAGACCGTAACGAGAACTCCGCAGGCCAGCGGAAGCACTACGTAACGCACCCGGCGGAACAGCGCTGCGAGCGCGATGAGGATGAACACGAGAATGACCCAACCGAAAACCTGCAGGTCGTCGCGTACGAAAGTCACGAGGTCGTCGGCGATCATCGGTACGCCACCCATGACGATCCGGGCATCATCGCGGTACTCCTCGAGTATGCCGCGGATCTCGGCAATATCGAGATGCATGGCTTGCGCCGCTGCGTCACGCAGCATTGCATACTCGATTTCTACCCGCTCCAGTTCGGCCGCTGTCTCGGTATCGAGCGCATTGGCACGCTCCTGCAGCCGCAGTTCCGTGCGGCGCGCCAGCGCGGCCTGCAGTTCGGTATCGTTTTCGAAATTGACGATGAGCGCCGTCGACGTGCCTTCCTCGTTCAGCAGGACATCGCGATACGCCGCGTTGCTGGTGAGGTCGGCTTTCGCGGCGTTCAGGTCGATGCCGGGCGTGCCGCCAAGGGTCATGACGTTCTCGGTAACATCGCGCAAGCTGGCGTTGGCAACCTTGAACAGCGGTACTTCGAGGATGTAGTCGACCGAGGCGACGCGATCGACGTCCATCAGGTCGTTCTTCAGGGCGCGCAGGTCTTCGATTACGTCGGTACTGAACAGTTCCTGTTGCGGCGTGTAGGCGATGAAGACGAAATCGCTGGTGCCGTAGCGCGCGTTGATCTCACGCGAGAAGTCGAGATCGGCGTCGCCTTCGATGACAAGCGAGTCGGCGGACGCATCGAGCCGGAAGTCCTTTAGGCCTAACCCGAACCCTATGCCCAGGAGCAAAAGCCCGAGCAGCACCTTGCGCGGGTGTTTCAGGACAAGCGCGATGTAGGCATTCATCAACATGCGGACATTTAGTCGTCGCTGACGCTGATGTTCGGCATGCCGCTGCCGGGCTTGCCGGCGCCAGCGAGTTGCTGCCTGACGCGCTCGGCGATCTGCAGGTAGATTTGCGCAACGTGTCCTTTCGGATCGGCGGCAAGCGCGGGCGTGCCGGCGTCGCACTGCTGGCGGATACGCGCATCGAGGGGCAGCGAGCCAAGTACTTCGACGTCGTAGGCATGGGCGATACGATCCGCGCCGCCTTCACCGAAGATGTGCTCGCTGTGGCCGCACTTGCTACAGGTATGCAGGCCCATGTTCTCGACGACGCCGAGGATCGGGACTTGCACCTTGCGGAACATCTCGATGCCGCGCTTGGCATCGAGCAAGGCCACATCCTGCGGCGTCGTGACGATCACGGCGCCGGTCACTGGCACCGATTGCGCGAGGCTGAGCTGGATGTCACCGGTACCGGGCGGCATGTCGATGACGAGATAGTCGAGATCGCCCCACAGCGTGTCGTTCAGAATTTGGTTGAAGGCACCAACGACCATGGGACCGCGCCACACCATTGCCTGGTTCTCATCGACAAGGAAGCCGACCGAATTGCACTTGATGCCATGCGCCGTAACCGGCTGCATCTGATTACCGCCAACGATCTGCGGACGCTGTCCACTGACTCCGAGCATCATCGGCTGGCTTGGTCCATAAATGTCCGCATCGAACAGACCGACCTTCGCGCCAAGGCGATGCAAGGCCAGCGCAAGGTTGACGGCGGTGGTCGATTTGCCAACGCCACCCTTACCGGACGCCACGACGACGATATGGCTGATCTGACGCAGGTTCGGGCTAATGTTTGCTTGTACGCGGGTAGTGCTCATGAGACTCCGGAATTCACAACAAGGCCTGCGGCCTAAGACTTGAACCTTTATAAGTAGCGCTTAATCCTGTTCACGCAGCGCCTGCGGCGATCGAAGCCGCGGCACCGCGACTGCGCAATGTGCCTACACGCAGCGCTTAATCCTGTTCATGCAACGCCTGCAGCGATCGAAGCCGCGGCACCGCGACTGCGCAATGTGCCTACACGCAGCGCTTAATCCTGTTCATGCAGCGCCTGCGGCGATCGAAGCCCCGACACCTTAACGGCGCAATGTGCCTATAAGTAGCGCTAAATCCTGTTCATGAAAAGGGGGCCGAAGGCCCCCTTTGTACACCATATTTACACGTAAACGCTTACAGCAGAACGCCGCCGTAGCTGACAAAGAAGGGGGCGAACACAAGGCTCAGGATCGCCGACAGCTTGATCAGGATGTTCAGCGAGGGACCGGAAGTGTCCTTCAGCGGATCGCCGACGGTATCGCCGACAACAGCAGCCTTGTGGTTATCGGAACCCTTGCCGCCATGGTTGCCCTTCTCGATGTATTTCTTTGCATTGTCCCAGGCGCCACCGGAGTTCGACGACGAGATGGCAAGCACGCCACCAGCGACGAGCGAACCCGACAGCAGGCCGGCGACTGCCGGTACGCCGAACAGATAGCCGACGACAAGCGGCGAGAAAATAATCAGCACACCTGGTGCAATCATTTCACGTAGGGCGGCTTTCGTGGAGATCGCAACGCACTGGCCGTACTGCGGACGACCCTGACCTTCCATGATGCCGGGGATTTCGCGGAACTGGCGACGCACTTCTTCAATCATGTCGAAGGCAGCCGAACCCACACTTTTCATCGTCATTGCCGAGAACAGGAAGGGAATCACCGCGCCGATGAAGAGGCTGGTGAACACCAGCGGATTGAGCAGCGTGATCGAATTGACGAGGTTGTAACCTTCGCCGAATTTCTCAGGCATCTCGTTCATCAGGTTTTGCGAATGCGTAATAAAGGCGCCGAACAGGGCCAGCGAGGTCAGGATCGCGGCGCCGATGGCAAAGCCTTTACCAATGGCCGCCGTCGTGTTGCCGGCTGCGTCGAGAACGTCGGTACGACGGCGGATTTCCTTGTCCATGCCCGTCATTTCAGCAATACCGCCGGCGTTGTCGGAGACCGGGCCATAGGCGTCGATCATCAGCGCAATTACCAACGTGCCGAGCATGCCGAGCGAAGCGATGGCAATGCCATACATGCCAGCCAGGATCCACGATGTGTAGATGCTCGCGGCGATCGCGAGGTAAGGCAGCACGGTGCTCTTGTAGCCGAGCGCGAGGCCGAAAATGATGTTGGTCGCAGCACCGGTTTCGCAGGACTTGGCGATTTCACGTACCGGGCTGTACTCGGTGGAGGTGTAATACTCGGTCAGCAGGCCCACGGCCAGGCCGGCGATCAAACCGGACAGGAAGCAGAAGTACACGCCGTTGGCGCTGTAAACAGCACCGGAACCGAGGACGATTTCGAAGGACGCGGGAATCATCCACATGGTCACGAAGTACATGACCACGGCCATGATCGCGCTCGAGATCAGCAGCAAGCGCTTCAGAGCAGGACCCACCTGGTCTTCGGTTTTGACCGAGACCAGCATCTTCGTGATCAGGCTTACCGGGATACCCACGGCAGTGATCATGATGGGATACAGCATGGCATTGATGTCGGCAGAGAAGGCAAGCGCACTGATGACCAGCGCGGCGCAGGTGCTTTCAGCGCAGGATCCGAAGAGGTCGGCGCCCATGCCGGCAACGTCGCCGACATTGTCACCGACGTTGTCGGCGATTACGGCGGGGTTGCGTGGATCGTCTTCCGGGATGCCTTTCTCGACTTTACCAACAAGGTCAGCGCCAACGTCGGCCGCCTTCGTGAAGATACCGCCGCCAACACGCGCGAACAGCGCGATCGAGGATCCGCCGAGACCGAAGCCGGCGATGACTTCCATGACGACGTTTGCGGGAACTTCCGACATTACCGCGCTCATGAACAGGAAGATGAGGATCAAACCAAGCGCGGCGAGACCGACCAGCGCAAAGCCCATGACCGCGCCGGAGTTCAGCGCAACGCTGAAGGCGGCCGCCAGGCTTTCGCGCGCGGCAACCGTGGTGCGCGCGTTGCCGGCGGTGGCGATCTTCATGCCGATGTAGCCGGACAGCGTGGAGATAAGCGCTCCGAACAGGAAGGCCGTAGCGGTCCAGGGACCTTCATTGGCGTTCTCGGTTCCATGGTTGTCGGTGAGCAGCGCGATGACGACCGCGAACGCAACCATGAAATAGGCAAGTACCTTGTATTCCTGTTTCAGGAAGGCCATGGCGCCTTCGGCGATAGCGCCGTGAATGAAGCGCAACTTATCGCCTTCTTCCTTGTTGAGGCCCACATCCAGCTGGATGTTAGTGACCTTCTTCATATAGAAAAATGCGACGCCCAGTCCGAACAGGGACAAGGCAATGATCAATAAAGTAGAACCTGCCATGCAGCTTTCTCCCGGCTTAGTTTTTGTAAATCGTTTTGATAATAGTTGTTTTGAATTGGTTTGATGATGATCGTTTCAGGAAAGGCCATGTGGCCCTTCAAAAGAGGGCGCACTCTACCACAAGCCCCAGCGCGCAACCAAGCCGCAATAGCGGGTCAAACCATGCAGTCGGAACGTAAATTCCCGGCTGAATTCAGGGCTTTTTTGGTTTTTTGGGACGGTAGAGATCGAGCAGCTTGCGGGCAGGAGTCTTGCCGGCCGCCTCTTCGCGCGCGCCCTGCAAGCGGGCGCGCAACTCGGCGGCTTTCTCGTCCTTGCGTGCATTCGCCCGCGGTTGCCGTTTTGCTTCGAAATCGATGATCCTGGCCATGGGACAGACTGCTCCCCGTTTCAGGGCTGCTGGCTGAGAGCCTGTGCCTGCGACTGCAGGCGCTCCAGCTCGGCGTTCAATTCCGCGATGCGCTCCTTGGAGAGCGCTTGCGTGGTAGCGCCGGTAGCCGGATCGGTCGTGCCATATTTTTCCTGCTCTTCGGTCAGCGTGGCGACAAGGTCTTCGGCGGCCGTGATGGCCTGCTGCAAGGTGGCGTTGGCGCTGTCGACATTAGTGGCTTCAGTCTGGTTGGCCGCGATCTGCGCCCTCAGCTCGGCGATGCGTTGCTGCTGGCGCTCCACAACCCGGGCGCGCTCTTCGACGCTCGGAGCCTCTGCCGCCCGGCGCGCAGTTGCGGCCGCGACCTCGGCCTGGTGACTGCGTTCAACCTCGACAGCGGCCTGGCGCTCGGCTTCCTGGCGCGCGGCGGCGTCGCGCGCGCGCTGCTCGGTCAGCAGGCGCTCTTCACGCTGGCGCTGCGCTTCGAGCTCCGCCTCTGCAGCCGCACGCTCCTGCGCAGCCAGTGCTTCACGCTCGACGGTGAGGTCCGCCTCGGAAGGTGCAGTGGTGCACGCGCTCACGAACAGGGTCAGGGCAAGGATCAGGCTGTATCTGGCGGAAGTCATGATGAAGTCCTAAGCGATGACTGGCAGGGCGCGCGCATGGTAACGCAAGTTCCAGGCAATAGCACCGGGAAAAGCCAAAAATGCCAGCCAAATCAGAGGCTCACGACCGAGCTCGGCGCACTTCCGAGGTGGAGCGAGCGCCGTGTTGCGAGTATCATTCACCCTCTTTTCCGAGCACCTCGCCATGAGCAAGAAACATTTCACGACCACAGCGCTGCACGCCGACCGCAAGGACAAGCCGGAACACGGCGTGCTGCACAAGGCGATCCACACCTCCGTAACCTTCGGCTATGAGGATGCGCGTGACCTCGCGGCGGTCTTCCAGGGCAGGCAAAGCGGCTATGCGTATGGCCGCCAGAGCAATCCGACCGTGGAAGCGCTCGCGAAAAAGGTCACGCAGATGGAACAGGGCCTGGCCACCGTGTGCTTCGCCACTGGCATGGCCGCGATCGCGTCGAGCCTGATTGCCTTGCTGCGCCACGGCGACCACATCGTGTCGAGCGCCTATCTGTTCGGCAATACAAACAGCATATTCGCGACGCTGCAGAACCTCGGCATCGGCGTGACCTTCGTCGACGCCACCGATGCCAGCAAGGTTGCCGCCGCGATTCAGCCGAACACGCGTGTCGTATTCGTCGAGACGATCGCCAACCCGGTGACGCAGGTGGCCGACCTCGAAGGTATCGGCAAGCTGTGCGCGGCGCGCAAGTTGATCTACATCGTCGACAACACGATGACCTCGCCCTGGCTGTTCCAGCCGAAGACGGTCGGCGCCAGCCTCATCGTCAATGCGCTGACGAAGCACATCGGTGGACACGGTAACGCGCTCGGCGGCGCGATTACCGAGACCGGCCTGTATGACTGGCGCGGATTCGCGAATATTTACGATAGCTATAAAACGGTGGACCCGGCCCTGTGGGGGCTGCAGCAGATCCGCAAGAAGGGCTTGCGTGATCTCGGCGCCGCGCTCGGGCCCGAAGCCGCCCATCACCTGTCGGTAGGTGCCGATACGCTCGGCCTGCGCCTGGACAAGTCCAGCGCAAACGCGCTCGCCGTAGCGCAGTTCTGCGCCCAGCATCCCAAAGTGAGCAAGGTGTTCTACCCGGGCCTGCCCTCGCACCCACAGCACGAGCGCGCGAAAGCGCTATTCAGGCATTTCGGTTCGCTGCTGAGCATCGAGCTCGCCGACGGCGTCGACTGCTTCGATTTCCTCAATGCGCTGGAACTCGTCGTCAGCGCGAGCAATCTCGGCGACACGCGCACGCTCGGCATCCCGGTCGCGCACACTATCTACTGGGAGATGGGTCCGGAGCGGCGCGCATCGATGGGCGTGGCCGATTCAATGGTCCGCCTGTCGATCGGCATCGAGGATACTGCTGACCTGCTGGCCGACTTCGCGCAAGCACTTGCCTGATATGGGGCTTCGTCTCTGTAGTCTCGCAGAAATACCCGAGGGAAGTGCGCGCGGATTCGCCGTGCTGCAGACCAACGTAGTCGCCGTGCGCGATTACAGCGGCGTGTATGTGTACCTCAATCGCTGCCCGCATCTCGGGGTGCCCTTGCAATGGCGCGAGGACCGCTTCCTCGACGAGGACGGCGCGTTCATCCGGTGCGCAAGTCACGGCGCATTGTTCGAACCGCGGACAGGACTGTGCATCCAGGGTCCCTGTCGAGGCGACAGCCTGTGGCAAATCGAATGCCGCGTAGAGGGCGAAGCCATCTTCATTGATGAGTCGGAATTGCCTGCGGCCCCAAGTGTTTATCGTTGAAATACTTGCGGGAGCTGGTGCGGTTTGCTTATAGCACTGCCCCCGGTAATCTGGTAGCGTGCGCGCTTTGTTGAAATCGGGGTTGTACTACTAGATTGTTGTACCTAACTGGTCACATATTTTTTTGCAGGTCTGTTCAAGGCTAGTCAAAAGCTGATGACGCTAGCTGGTCATGTCACACAAGTGCAGGGAACCGGAAATGGCAAAGAAAATAATCGCTAAAGCCGCAGTAAAAACAAAAAAACCAGCACCTAAACCTGCCGTAAAAAAGCCGGTAAAAAAAGCTTCGCCACCGCCGAAGCCCGCAAAGGCCAGGGCATCGGCGGCACCATCGAAAGCCAAACCCGTACCCGCGAAAAAGAAAGCCGCACCACCCAAATCTGCGCCAGCGAAAAAAGCTGTTGTCAAAGCGCCAAAAAAAGCCCTGCCACCGGCCGCCAGACCCGCAGAGAAAAAACCCATAACAGGCAAAACTCCCATCACGAAGTCAGTCAGTAGTAAGCCCAACAGTATGAGCAGCACAGCACCAACGAAGTCCCAAGGTAAAACTGCCGCGTCGGTTCCGGCAGCCAGCAAAACTCCAAAACCGAAATCCACCGTCGGTACGCCCGGCAGCTTCTCCCCTTACGAAGTTAAAAAGGGCGAGATCTACATGAACGAAAAGCAGAGGGATCACTTCAAACGGATCCTGCTGAACTGGCGTGGCGAGCTGATGCAGGAGGTCGATCGCACCGTGCATCACATGCAGGACGAAGCGGCCAACCCGCCCGATCCCGCGGATCGCGCAACACTGGAAGAAGAGTTCAGCATCGAGTTGCGCACGCGCGACCGTGAACGCCGCCTGATCAAGAAGATCGACAGCACGATCGAACTGATCGCAAACGACGACTACGGTTACTGCGATTCCTGTGGCGTCGAAATCGGCATTCGTCGCCTCGAAGCGCGTCCGACGGCCAACAAGTGCATCGATTGCAAGACACTCGACGAGATCAAAGAAAAGCAGCTTGGCAGCCCCTGATACTCCGCATTCACCGCCTGCTTTGTACCGGGGGCGCTTTGCGCCCTCTCCCACCGGCCCGCTGCACGCGGGCTCGATTTTCGCCGCACTAGCCAGTTATCTCGACGCCCGCGCACAGCATGGCGTCTGGCTCGTGCGCATCGAAGATCTCGATCCCCCGCGGGAAAGCAAGGAAGCCGCCGCGGACATCCTGCGCACGCTCGAAGCCCTGGGCCTGACCTGGGACGAACAGGTCATCTACCAGAGCCAGCGCGCCGCCGCCTACGAAGAGGCGCTGGCGCGACTCGATGCGCGCAAGCTGCTCTACGCCTGTAATTGCAGCCGCCAGAAACTGAGCAGCGCGGGGACGGTGTATCCAGGCTGGTGCCGCGACCACCACATCGTGCGAGGCAGTGCAACCGCGCTCCGCTGCCAGGTCGGGGATGCGAGCATCAGTTTCATCGACCGACTGCAGGGTGAGTATTCGCAGCAGCTCGGCCGCGACATTGGCGACTTCATCGTCCACCGGCGCGATGGCCTCTTCGCCTACCAGCTTGCGGTGGTGGTCGACGATGCGTGGCAGGGCATCACCGACGTCGTGCGCGGCATCGACCTGCTCGACTCGACGCCCCGGCAGATTTACCTGCAAGGCCAACTTGGATATCCAGTACCCAGGTATGCACACGTGCCGATCATCATCAACGCAGAAGGACAAAAGCTCGGCAAACAACAATATGCAAGGCCGATCGAGCGCACGCAGCCCGGGCAGGTCCTGTTCCGCACGTTGCAGGCGCTACGGCAGCATCCCGTCGCCGATCTCGCGACGGCGTCGACCGATGAAATGCTGGCCTGGGCGATTGCTAACTGGAAACCGCAAAATCTCGCCGGGATTCGAGATCTGCCCGAGTTTGAAGGCTCCGCTTCTCCTGCTGTATGATCCAGCCACCTCCAGTTTCCCGTAAGCAGCTTCCATGCAACGTTCCATTCTGCTGCTGGTCTTCATCCTCGTCATAGCCATTACCGGCATGCAAGCCGTGCACAGCTTGCTGAACTGGTACAGTCCGTTTTTGATGGCTCTCGGCGTAATCCTGCTGGCGGCGCTGCTGCAACTTCCTCCGCGCCATGATGACGTTTAATCCCGTCACCGTAGCACTCGCGGCAGCGATCTACCTGCTGCTGTTCTACGGAGTAGCCTGGCTGACCGACAAAGGCCGCATCCCCGCGAAGCTGATCAACCATCCGGCGCTGTACGTGCTGTCGCTCGGCGTCATCATCAGTTCGTGGTCGTTCTATACGGTAATGATTTCTGCAGCCAACCGCGGTTATGGCTACAACGCCTACTATATCGGTTACGCCGCCGCGTTCCTGTTCGCGCCAATCCTGCTGCAGCCGGTGCTGCAGATCACGCGCACCTACCAGCTAGGATCGCTTGCCGACCTCTTCGCGTTCCGCTTCCGCAGCCCCTGGGCAGGTACGTTGACGTCGATCGTGCTGCTGCTGTGCATTTTTCCGCTGCTCGCCGTGCAAATCCTCGCGGTAGGTGCGAGCACCGAACTGCTCGCACCCGAACTTGATGCACGTTTCGTCGCGCTGTTTTACTGCATCGTGCTGCTCGGCTTCACGCTACGTTTCGGCACGCGCGACGTTACGGGACGCGAGCGTAACGATAGCATCGTCGTTGGACTGGCCTTTGAATCTCTGTTCAAACTTTTCGTATTGCTCGCTGCTGGCCTGTTCGCTATCTACGGCGTATTCGGCGGTTTTGGCGCGCTGAACGCGTGGCTGCTCGAACAGCCGCCGGCAATCAATCGACTCGACATCTTCTTCCTGCAGAATTCGACGAACCTGCTGATCATGCTGTTCTTCACAAATGCGATCGCCATGCCGCACATGTTTCACATGATCTTCCACGAAAACCGCAATCCGCGACATCTGGGTACCGCGAGCTGGGGCGTGCCGCTGTACCTGCTTGCCGCCAGCCTGCCAACCTTGCCGCTGTTGTGGAGCTACGAGGCGCTGGAAGCGGATTCGCTGGTGCGCTTCGCGGGTCTGGTCATGGGTCTGCTGAGCGATGCGCCGGCGATCACGCTGCTGTTTTATGTAGGTGGTGTCGCGGCCGCTGGCGGCATGATCATCGTGCTCGCCATGTCCGTGTCCAGCATCTGCCTGAACCACCTGTTGCTGCGCGTGCGCAAACCACCGACGGGTTCAGGCCTGTATCACTGGCTGTTGCTGATGCGTCGCCTCTTCATCGTCGGTATCTTTGCTGGCGGTTATCTCGCCTTCACCCCCATCGCCGACGGCGCGGGGATACTTGATATGGGATACATCGCGTTCATCGCGAGTGTGCAGTTTCTGCCCGGTATCCTGACGCTGCTTTACTGGCCAACCGCGAACAGCAAAGGCTTCGTCACGGGCCTGCTCGCCGGGCTGACTGTGTGGACGCTGCTGGGTCTCGTGCCGTACTTCAGCGGCATCGACCTGTTCGACATCAGTTACGCAGCACCGGGCGTGCTCAACTGGGACCTCATCGCCAGCTCTGCATTACTCGCGAACCTGATCTGCCTGATTGTCGTCTCGCTGCTGACCGACACGAGCCGCGAGGAGCGCCGCGCGGCGCTACTGTGCTCGATGGACACGATCCGCCAGCCGCTCAAATACGGCTTGCTGGCGCGCACAACACCGGATTTTGTGGCAGGTTTGACCGCACCACTCGGCGAAGTCACTGCGAAGCAGGAGGTCGCACGCGCGCTGGCCGACCTTGGCTTGCATGAAAGTGAGACGCGCCCCTACCAGCTGCTGCAACTGCGCGCGCAGATCGAAGCTAACCTGTCTGCGCTGCTTGGCCCGACGATTTCGCATCAGATCATCGAACGCTTCCTGCCCTTCGCACCCGGCCAGATCGACGCCGGGAACAAGGGCATCAACTTCATCGAAACCCAGCTCGAAACCTATCCGCAAAACCTCAGCGGTATTGCACTCGACCTCGACACCTTGCGGCGTCATCACCGCCAGGTCTTGCAGAACCTGCCGCTCGGCGTTTGCGCGATAGACGGCCAGGGCCTGATCTCGATCTGGAATAGCGCGATGAGCAACCTGACCCACCTGTCTGGCGAAAACCTGACCGGCCTTGCGATGACCGCGCTGCCGTCGCCATGGAAGGAATTGCTCTCCGGCTTCATGGCCGACCAGAACACGACACATATCCCACGCCAGGCGCTGGTGCTCGCTGGCAAGCAGCGCTGGTTCAGTTTGCACAAGGCGAGCCTCGAATATCCGCTGGCGGCGGTGTCGGGCATCACCAGCGCCAGAAGCCAGCAAGGTTCCGGGCAGGTCATCCTCGTCGAAGACCAGACCGAAACTGCCATGCTGGAAGCGGAACTTACGCACGCAGAGCGCCTCAGCTCCGTTGGCAGGCTGGCCGCCGGCGTTGCGCACGAAATCGGCAATCCAGTGACCGGCATCGCCTGCCTGGCGCAGAACCTGCGTGATGAAAGCTCCGATAGCGAACAACGTTCGATGGCTGAGCAGATCATTCAGCAAACCCGGCGCATCAGCAGCATCGTTCACACGCTTGTGCACTTCTCGCACAGCGGCATGGAAGCAGACCTGCCGCGGCGGCTTGAGCGAGTCTGCCTGTTTGAAGCGACCAGCGAAGCCATCCAGCTGCTGTCGCTGCAGCAAGACAGTCGCAGGATCCGTTTGCAGAACGCCTGCCAGCCCGGGCTGTGTGTCCTGGCGGACCGCCAGCGCATCCAGCAAGTCCTGCTTAACCTGCTGACGAACGCGCGCGACGCCAGCCCCGACGGCAGTAGTGTCGACGTCACCAATGGTAGCAGCGACGGCCTGGTGACCCTGACTGTCAGCGACACGGGTAGCGGCATACCCGAAGCCATCCAGAGCCGCGTGTTCGAACCTTTTTTCACGACGAAAGACCCGGGAAAGGGCACCGGCCTTGGCCTGGCCCTGGTCTACAGCATCGTCAACGACCTCGGCGGCACGGTTGCAATCGACAGTCCCGTTGATACCGTGGGTCGAAAAGGAACAAAGGTAATCGTTACGTTTCCCTGCTATGCTCAGGCCCCTGACATGGCCGCCTGAACGCCTGTAACAGCCCCCTGTAATACTCCGGACAATCCTTAAATACGACGGTATGCAGCACCATATCCTCATTGTCGAAGACGAAGAGATCATCCGCTCGGCGCTACGTCGCCTGCTGGAGCGGAACGACTATAAGGTCAGCGAAGCCGGCTCGGTGCAGGAAGCAATTGATCAGCATGAACTTGACTCCATCGACGTCATCATCAGCGACCTGCGCCTGCCAGGGCTGCCCGGCACCGAACTGATCAAGCTGACGGCAACGCCGGTGCTAATCATGACCAGCTACGCCAGCCTGCGCAGCGCCATCGACTCCATGAAGATCGGCGCCGTCGACTACATCTCCAAGCCCTTCGAACACGAAGAACTGCTCGCCACCCTCGGCAGGGTCCTGACCGATAACACAAAGGCGCGCAACCAGAGCCGCCGCAAACCCCGTCCCAGCGAAGAACCGATTGGCGGCATGGTCGGCTCCTGTCCGCAGATGCTGGAGCTTTTCCGCCGCATCCGCAAAGTCGCGCAAACGAATTCATCGGTGCTGATCCAGGGCGAGTCGGGTACTGGCAAGGAGCTGGTCGCACGCGCACTGCACGAAGCGAGCTCGCGACGTGAATCGCCGCTGATCTCCGTCAACTGCGCTGCGATCCCCGAAAACCTCATCGAATCGGAACTGTTCGGCCACGAGAAAGGTTCGTTTACCGGCGCAACGTCCACGCGCACCGGGCTGGTCGAAGCCGCGAACAACGGCACGCTGTTTCTCGATGAAATCGGCGAATTGCCACTGGAAGCGCAGGCGCGGCTACTGCGTGTATTGCAGGAGCACGAGATCCGCAAAGTGGGCTCAGTGCAATCGCAGAAGGTCGACGTCAGGCTCGTTGCCGCCACCCACCGCGACCTCAAGCAGTTCGTGCGCGAGGGCCGTTTCCGCGAAGACCTTTTCTACCGCATCAATGTCATGCCGCTGAGCCTGCCGCCGCTGCGCGAGCGTGGCAACGATATCCTCGAGCTCGCCGACAAGATCCTGGCCGCGACCTGCAAGCGTATCGGCGTCGACAACATGTATTTCAGCGCCAATGCGATACAGGCCATCACGACTTACCCCTGGCCCGGCAACGTGCGCGAACTCGAGAACGCGATCGAGCGCGCCGTCATCCTGTCCGAGGAAACGGAAATTGCCATGGAACTGCTTGGCCTCGACGTGGAACTGGTCAAGATCGACAACAAGCACACCTTCGCTGCCGAAACAGCGGTCAAGGAAAGTGAGCAAACCGTCGATATTGTGGATGACCCCCAGGAAGACCTGTCCCTGGAAGAGTATTTCCAGCGCTTCGTGCTGGAACATCAGGAGCAGATGAACGAAACCGAGCTCGCCAAGAAACTCGGCATCAGCCGTAAGTGCCTGTGGGAGCGCCGCCAGCGCTTCGACATACCACGTCGCCGCAAGAGCGGCTGAGCCTGTCCCGACAGAGGCCCCAGACAGCCTCAAACGGCGCTGTGTTCGTTACCTTGTTACGAATAAAGTAACCTTTCTTCTCAAGATAGTAACGAATGCTGGTTTTTACCCATCGGCGGAACCATCAAGCAAACTCCTAAGCCGTTGAAATCCCTACCATTCACTTTTTTTACATAAACTGGCACGAAAGGTGCCTTGTTCAGTACCGTGCCCTGCAATACAACAACAACAAGACCAGAACAAAAACAAAACGCAGGCGCACGAAAGACCCATAACGACAGTAAAAAAAGCACAAATAGCTGTAATGCGTTCAGGCTGAATAGACTGGAAACCAGCGTCAGTCGGAAGGGGGGTCGAATTACAAGGGCATCCTTGAAGTGAAGGTCAGTGACCGCCTTAAACAAGTCAAGCCACGGAAGTCTTGCCAAAAACAATAATAATGATATGCCTCATTGAAACCCGGGGGAGCCCACTCTCCCGGGTTTTTGTGTTTATGGGCCCGCAAAAGCCCTGATTTGAAGCCCTGCCCGCTATCTGGCATAGCCACCGCGCGTGTAAAATGCGGACCAGTCCGGCAAGCAAGCAACGCCGTCGACGCAAGGATTGATCATCACTGATTCCACCCAGAAAGTTTCCGGCTCCCCTGCCAGTCCCGGCCTCGTTGTCATCCAGCGCGCCGAGCATGGCATCTCCCGCCAGCAGATCAGCCCAGGCAGCCTCAAGGTGCTGTACTCACTCAATGATGCCGGCTATCAAGCCTACATCGTTGGCGGCGGCGTCCGCGACATCCTGCTGGGCCTCAAACCCAAGGACTTCGACATCGCGACCGATGCCACGCCGGAGCAGATCAAGGCTGTGTTCCGCTCGTCCCGCATCATCGGGCGTCGCTTCCGTATCGTGCATGTGCACTTCGGGCGCGAGATCATCGAGGTTTCCACTTTTCGTGCGCTGACGACCGGTGACAACGTCGAAGTCGTTTCAGGCCTGACGCGTCGCGACACGCATATCGATGCTGCGCAATCCGCCGAAGGCATGATCCTGCGCGACAACGTGTATGGCTCCATCGACGAAGACGTGCTGCGCCGCGACTTCACCGTCAATGCCCTGTACTACACCGTGAAGGGCTTCGTCGTGCACGACTACGTCAATGGCATGGCCGATATCACTGCGCGCTGCCTGCGCATGATCGGTGATGCCGAGCAGCGTTATCGTGAAGATCCGGTGCGCATCCTGCGCGCGATCAGGCTCGCGGCAAAACTTGGCTTTTCGATCGCGCCGGATACCGCGGCGCCCATCAGCCGTTGCGCGCGTTTACTCGAGTCCATTCCGTCGGCCCGTCTGTTCGACGAATTCCTGAAACTGTTCTTTTCAGGTCACGGCGCAAAGACCTATCAGCTACTGCACCACTACAAAGTCTTCGACGTGTTGTTTCCCGCCAGCGCAGCGGCGCTCAACAGTGACAGCAGCGGCCAGCTGAAGCGTTTGCTGACAAGCGCGTTGGTCAGTACCGACGACCGTATCAATGCTGAAAAGAGCGTGACGCCGGCATTCCTGCTCGCAGCACTGTTATGGCCGGCACTGCAGGAACAACAACGCCTGTTGCTTGCCGAAGGCACTCCGCCGCTCGAGGCGATGAACGAAGCGGCGCATATCGTGCTCGTGGATCAGCTGGAACGCCTGTCGATACCTAAACGCTTCAGCATTCCGATGCGCGAAATATGGGATCAACAACAACGCCTGCCAAATCGCCGCGGCAAGCGTGCCGAATTGCTGCTCGCGAACAAGCGCTTCCGCGCCTCCTACGACTTCCTCTTGCTGCGCGAGGCCTCCGGCGAAGACCTCGACGGGCTCGGCCAATGGTGGACGGATTACCAGGATGCCGATGCCGAAGCGCGTCTTGCGATGCAGAATGAGCTTGAAGGTGGTGGCGCGCCACGGTCAAAATCCCGCAGGCGCCGCGCCAAATCGCGACGCGAACAACAGCCCCAGACAACCAACGACTCCTGAATTCCGTGTCCGACTCATCGCAAACCAGGAATCCCGTTCCGCGCTATATAGCCGTGGAAGGCCCGATTGGTGTCGGAAAAACCACGCTTGCGAAACGTCTCGCGCAAAGCTTCAACTACGAAGTGCTGCTGGAACAAAGCGAGGAGAACCCTTTCCTCGACCGCTTCTACCACAACCCGAAGCAGCACGCGCTGGCGACGCAGCTCTTCTTCCTGTTTCAGCGCGCGCAGCAAATGCAGCAATTGCGGCAGGACGACATGTTCGAGCCGGTCCGCGTCGCCGACTTCCTGATGGAAAAGGACCGCCTGTTCGCGCGCCAGAATCTCGATGCAGACGAGTTCAAGCTGTATCAAAATGTTTATGACCACCTGACAATCGACGCGCCAGTACCGGATCTCGTGATCTACCTGCAGGCCCCGGTCGAAGTGTTGATGCAGCGCATCCAGAACCGCGGTATAGCCTCGGAGCTGCTGATCGAGGAACGCTACCTTGTCAATCTCATCAATGCCTATACCGATTTCTTTCACTACTACGACAAGAGCACGCTGTTGATGGTCAACTGCAGCGAGGTCGACTTCGTCAACAACCACGAAGACTACGAGCTGCTATTCAACCACATCCTGACAATGCGCAAAGGCAGCCGCAATTACTTCAACCCCAGGCCCGGCCTGTTGTGAGGCGTACACAGTGAGCACATCCATCACGCTTCACTCCTTGCAGGAAATGAAGCAGCGCCGCGAGAAATTCGCGTGCATGACGGCATATGACGCGTTGTTCGCGGGGCTCTGCGGCAGAGCTGGCGTCGAGGTGCTGCTGATCGGCGATTCGCTCGGCATGGTGTTGCAGGGCCATGATTCAACGCTCCCAGTAACGATGGACGACATGGTTTATCACACCGAGTGCGTCAAGCGCGGCAACCAGGGTGCCCTGTTGATCGCTGACTTGCCCTTCATGTCCTACGCATCGGCTCCGCAAACGCTCGAGAACGCCGCGCGACTGATGCGTGCCGGCGCGCACATGGTAAAACTCGAAGGCGGCGCCTGGATCGCCGAGACAACACGCCTGTTGACCGAGCGCGGCATTCCGGTGTGCGCACACATGGGACTGACGCCACAGTCCATCAATCGCATCGGCGGTTTTCGCGTGCAGGGCCGCGATCCTGCGGCCGCATCGACAATGATCGAGGAAGCCAAGCTGCTCGAAGCCAACGGCGCAAACATGCTGCTTGTTGAATGCATTCCTGCCCCGCTTGGCAAGAGGATCAGCGAGAGCCTGCACATACCGGTCATTGGTATTGGCGCCGGCAAGGACACCGATGGCCAGATCATGGTATTGCACGATGTGCTGGGCATATCGCCGATTACTCCGCGCTTCGTGAAGAACTTCCTCGTCGAATCCGACACTGGCATTCCCGGCGCCATCGCCGCATACGTCAAGGCCGTCAAAACCGGTGCATTCCCCGCGCCGGAACATACCTATGCCTGAACTCGCCGTCTTTACCGACATCAGCGCACTGACTGTAGAGCTGGCGGACGCGCGCAGGAACGGCAAGCGCATCGGTCTCGTACCGACGATGGGCAACCTTCACGCCGGGCATGTGTCGCTCGTAAGCGAAGCACGCAAGCACTGCGACTTCATCGTTGCGACTATCTTCGTCAATCCGATGCAGTTCGGACCGGCCGAGGACCTTGCGAAATATCCGCGCACTTTCGACGCCGACAAGGCCGCCCTGTACGCCGCGGGTTGCGACGCACTGTTTGCGCCCGATGCGGCGGCGATTTATCCGCAGGGGCTCGAGGCGCACGCGAAGGTCAGCGTGCCGCTGGTGTCGGCGCTGCATTGTGGCAACACGCGTCCGGGGCACTTCGATGGCGTGTGCACTGTTGTCTGCAAGCTCTTCAACATGACGCAACCGGACCATGCCTTTTTTGGCCTGAAGGACTTCCAGCAATTCCACATCATTTCGCGCATGGTCCAGGACCTTGCGATACCCGTGCAGTTGCATGGCTTGCCTACCGTGCGCGAGGAATCCGGTCTCGCACTGAGCTCGCGCAATGGATATCTCAGCGCGGACGAGCGCACGCGCGCCGCGCTGCTGTATGCAACATTGGAGGACTGCGCGCAACGCATCGAAAGCGGCAGGCGCGACTACCCAGCTCTCGAACAGCGCGCAAGCACGGCACTCACAGCCGCGGGTCTGCGCACGGATTATTTCCATATCTGCTCACGCTCGACCCTGTTGCCCGCCGCGCCAGGCGATCAAGCGCTCGTCATCCTGGCCGCCGCCTGGTCGGGCACGACGCGTCTGATCGATAACATCGAGGTAACGACTCGCCCCTGAGGCTCGAGCTTATCGCCGGAGGACTGTGCAGAGCGTGGCAGGGGCCCTGTCCCGGCTTCATTTGGCGATTCTGCCGCCGCTGTGACAGCGGTAAGGGCGGCCATTTCCGCCAGTCCACAGCCAGTTGGAACCACCATGGCGAGCGCGGCGACCGTGCCGGAAGAGCCAAAATCCTTGAAGTGAACAGATCTGCCCAGATTTACGCTTTTTTGGGATAATGCCCGCCCCCTCGTCGGCACCCCGGCGAGCGGATATCCGGGATCGGCCCGGATCCACAGCAAAGTAGCGACGAACCACCTGGGTTCGTCCCCGAGGTAAACGTGCAGACACTGATGTTGAAAGGCAAATTGCACCGCGCGTGCGTGACGCATTCCGAGCTCGAATATGACGGCTCGTGCGCCATCGACAGTCAGTTGCTCGATGCAGCCGGCATCCGCGAATACGAGCAGATCCAGATCTACAACCTCGCCAATGGCGAGCGCTTTACGACCTACGCGATCCGCGGTGAAGCAGGCTCCCGCATCATTTCGGTCAACGGCGCCGCCGCGCACAAGGCCGCCGTCGGCCATCGTGTGATCATTTGCGCCTACGCCAGCTACAGCGATGCTGAACTGCTGAACCACAAGCCGAAACTCGTCTACCTCGACGAAAACAATCGCGTCCTCCGCACCGCCAATACCATCCCAGTGCAGGCAGCCTAGGCGCCAGCGCGTGGGGCATGACTAAAAGGAAACCCACGCGTGTCCGACAGCAAACTCTACCCCGCCACCGGCGCCGGTCGCACCCATCTCGACCGCGCGCAGTACGACCGGCTGTACGCTGAATCAATCGAGTCACCGCACACCTTCTGGCCGCGCATGGCCACCGAGTTCCTCGACTGGCTCGCGCCCTTCACGACGCTGCACGACTGCGACATGAAGAACGGCAAGGCGCAGTGGTTTATCGGCGGCAAGCTGAATGTCACGCTGAACTGCATCGATCGGCATTTGCCGACACGGGCGCAGCAGACAGCAATCCTGTGGGAAGGCGACGCGCCAGGCCTTGAGCGCAAGGTCACGTATCAGCAGCTGCACGATGAAGTCTGCAAGCTCGCCAACGTACTGAAGCTCCGCGGTGTGGTGAAGGGCGATCGCGTGTGTATCTACATGCCAATGATTCCAGAGGCTGCGTTTGCGATGCTGGCCTGCGCGCGCATCGGCGCCGTGCACTCCGTGGTGTTCGGGGGCTTTTCGCCCGAGGCGCTGAAGGACCGCATCCTCGATTCCGACTGCCGTGTCGTCATCACCGCCGACGAAGGCGTGCGCGGCGGCAAGCACATTCCGCTCAAGGCCAACACCGATACCGCCGTCAGCCAGTGCCCGGACGTACACACCGTGATCGTCGCGCGTCGCACGGGTAACCCCGTCGCCTGGCAACCGCAGCGTGATCTCTGGTATCACGAAGTGACGGCGGCCCAGACCAGCTCCTGCCCCGCCGAAGCGATGGACAGTGAAGACACCCTGTTCATCCTCTATACCTCCGGCTCCACCGGCAAACCCAAAGGCGTGTTGCACACCACTGCCGGTTACCTGCTGCATGCCGCAATGACACACAAGTACGTCTTCGACTACCACGACGGCGACATCTACTGGTGCGCTGCCGACGTCGGCTGGGTGACGGGGCACACGTACATCGTCTACGGCCCGCTGGCGAATGGCGCAATCACCGTGATGTTCGAAGGCGTGCCGACCTGGCCGGATTACTCACGCTTCTGGCAGGTGGTCGATAAATACCAGGTCAACCAGTTTTATACCGCGCCCACGGCGATCCGCGCACTCATGGCGCAAGGCGATGCGCCCGTGCTGGCGACCTCGCGCAAGTCGTTGCGCATTCTGGGCAGCGTCGGTGAGCCGATCAATCCCGAAGCCTGGGAGTGGTATTACCACGTCGTCGGCAACAGCCGCTGTCCAGTGATGGATACCTGGTGGCAAACTGAAACCGGCGGCCACATGATCACGCCGCTGCCGGGCGTGACTGATTTGAAACCCGGCTCCGCCACGCTGCCCTTCTTCGGCGTAAAGCCGGCGCTGGTGGACCCCGAAGGCAACATTCTCGACGGCGCGACCTCGGGCAACCTTGTACTGACTGGAAGCTGGCCCAGCCAGCTCCGTACGGTGTACGGTGATCACGCGCGCTGTATCGACACCTATTACCGGACCTATCCGGGTTATTACTTCACCGGCGACGGTGCGCGCCGCGATGAAGACGGCTACTGGTGGATCACGGGCCGTGTCGATGACGTCCTTAACGTCTCTGGCCACAGGCTTGGCACCGCCGAAATCGAAAGCGCGCTGGTATTGCATCCGCAAGTTGCCGAAGCGGCGGTTGTCGGCTACCCGCATGCGATCAAGGGCAACGGCATCTATGCCTATGTAAGCCTCATGGCGGGCGTCACGCCCACTGACGAACTGCGCAAGGAATTGATGGCACTGGTCACGAAAGAGATCGGCGCAATCGCGCGACCTGACCTGATCCAGTGGGCGCCTGGCCTGCCAAAGACCCGCTCGGGCAAAATCATGCGGCGCATCCTGCGTAAGGTGGCGGCGAACGAGCTGGATAATCTCGGGGACACAACGACGCTGGCCGATCCCGCTGTTGTTGAGAGCCTCATAGCCGGCAAGTTGAGTTAGTATCCGCGCCTGACTCGACAACGGCGACGACGCTACCCCCATGACAAGACCGCTCACCGCCGCCGCTTCGGCCGCGACGCCAAAACCTTCAGGCAAAGGCGCGCGCCCACCGGGCCTCTTCAGCATCCTTGGCCCCTACCGCAGGCAGGTCATCCTGCTCGTCGTGCTGGCGATCCTCGCCAACGTGTTCACGCTGTTCATTCCGGGCCTGATCGCGCGCGGCATCGATAATTTCGTGGCCGGCAATTTCGAACTTACGACCATGCTGGTTGAACTTGGCGCCGTCGCGCTCGTCGTGTTCTTCTTCACAGCCTGGCAAAACATGTTGCAAACCCTCGTCTCCGAACAGGTTGCCATGGATCTGCGCGGAACACTTGCCGGGACCATCGCCGGCCAGGGTTACCGTTTCATCGAAGACAAAAATCCCGCGCGCCTTCTGACCAACCTGACCTCCGACGTCGATTCCATCAAGCTGTTCGTATCGCTTGTCATACCGACGATGGTTACCTCCGCGGTCGTCATCGTCGGCACCTCGGTGATCCTGCTGATACTCGACTGGGAACTCGCGGCGATCGTGCTTCTCGTAATCCCGCTGCTGGGCGGCACCTTCTTCGTGATCATGGGCAAGATGCGTCCCTATTTCATGCAGAGCCGTGAAGTCGTCGACTGGCTGAACAAGGTAATCCGCGAAAGTATCATCGGCGCCGCGCTGATCCGTGTACTTGATACTGCCACGCTCGAGCAGGACAAGTTCAACGAGGTCAATCGCAAGGGCCGCGATCTCGGCTTCCGCATCGTCAAGCTGTTTTCGCTGATGGTGCCGATCATCACCTTCGTATCCAGCATGAGTACGCTGGCAATCGTCACACTCGGCGGTTGGTACGTGATCCAGGACAGCATGAGCCTCGGCACCTTCGCGGCGTTCCTCAACTACGTTGCGCTGCTGATCTTTCCGATCCTGATGATTGGCTTCATGGGCAATATCATCGCGCAGGCCAGCGCGTCGTACGCCCGCATCAGCGAAGTGCTGAAGGCGCCAAAAATCATCGCAAGCGGTACGCACACAGCGATACTGCATGGCCATATCCGCGTACATGAGCTGAGCCTCGACTACGGCGGCAAACCGGTCTTGCGCAAGGTTTCCTGCGAGATTCAGCCTGGCACACGCACAGCCATCCTCGGCCCGACCGCCGCCGGCAAGACGCAACTGCTGAACCTGCTTGCCGGGCTCAGCGTGGTGCAGCACGGCAGCATCGAATACGACGGCAAACCGCTGTCCGACCTGGATCAGGCCTCGTTCTTTTCGCAGGTTGGACTCGTATTCCAGGACAGCGTGTTATTCAACACGACGATGCGCGAGAACATCGCGTTCAGTGTTGCCACCAGCGATGCTGCGCTGCAACGTGCCATCGATACAGCCGAATTAGCGGAGTACGTTGCGAGCCTCCCGCAGGGGCTCGACACGCCGGTCAGTGAACGCGGCACGACGCTGTCCGGCGGGCAGAAGCAACGCATCATGCTGGCACGCGCGCTGGTGCAGAATCCGCGCATCCTGTTCCTCGACGACTTCACTGCCCGCGTCGACGCCAGCACCGAGCAGAAGATCCTTGCCAACATCGGCCGCAATTATCCCGGGCTCACGCTGGTGTCGATCACGCAAAAAATCGCGCCGGTAACGGGCTATGACCAGATCATCCTGCTGATGGAAGGCGAAGTGCTGGCTACGGGTACGCACGAAGCGCTGCTACATAGCTCGCCGGAGTACGTACAGATCTACAACTCACAACGTTCGACGAGCACTTATGAACTACGCGCTTGATGCGCAGCCACCGCGGCCAAAACTGTCCATCCTGGCTACGCTGAAAGGCATGGTGCCGCTGCTCGAGGGTGAACAGCGCATCATCGTGTATGCCTCGCTGGCGACGCTATGCAACTCGCTTGTCAACCTGGCGTCGCCGCTGCTCGTTGCGCACCTTGTCGATACCTACATCCTGTCGAAGCAGTTCGATGGCATGCTGCGGTATTCGCTGCTGTTGCTGCTGCTTGCCGTGGTTGGCCTCTTCACCAGCTATATGCATACGCGTCTGATGGGCGGTGTCGGCCAGCGCGTGGTGTATGGCGTGCGTTCGCGCGTATTCAACAAGCTGCAGGAATTGCCGCTGGCTTTCTTCCATGCCAACAAGACCGGCGACCTGATTTCCCGCATCAATAACGACACCGATAAGCTGAACCAGTTTTTTTCGCAGACGCTGGTGCAGTTCATGGGCTCGATGGTGATCATGGCCGGTGCCGCGGTATTTTTGCTCACGATCAATTTTCGCCTTGGCCTGGCCGCGCTGGCGCCGGCGGCGGTGCTGGTGCTGTTCACGCGCGCGATCTCACCATGGGTAAAGAGACGCAACGCTGAAGCGCTGGCTGCCACTGGCGGGCTGTCGGCAGAAGTCAGCGAAAGCCTCAACAACTTCCGCGTCATCGTTGCGTTCAACCGACGCGACTTTTTCCTGGCGCGCTTCAATGAAGTCAACCGTGCCAATTTCGACAAGGCGAAGCGCGCCGGCCTTGCCAACATCGTGTTCACGCCCGTGTTCGGTTTGTCGTCGATGCTGGCGCAGATGGTGGTGCTGATTTACGGCGTGGGCCTGATCATGAGCGGCGAATTCACGGCCGGCCTGTTGATCAGCTACCTGGCCTACGTGACTTTCTTCTACAACCCGCTACGCCAGCTGGCGGCACTGTGGGCCAACTTCCAGGTAGCGCTTGCCGGCTGGGATCGCATCGATGCGATCCTGGAGATACGCAATGACATGCCGCAGTTGCCGCCTGCGTCGGCCGTGGCGGGAGCCAGCCTGCTGGAGTTCCGCCAGGTCAGCTTCCAGTACACCGCCGAACGCATGATCCTGCAGAACCTCGACCTCGTCCTGCAACGCGGCAAGACTTATGCCCTCGTCGGCCCGACTGGTGGTGGCAAGACGACGACAGCGTCGCTGATGGCCCGCCTCTACGATCCGACCTCCGGCACCGTGCTGTTCGATGGGCTCGACATGCGCTCGGTACCGCCGGAAGAGCGCGCGCGCCGCATCGGGTTCATTCTCCAGGAGCCGGTGCTGTTCACCGGCAGCGTTCGCGACAACATTCTTTACGGCAACATACGTTTGCAAAGCCTCGACGACGCCGCCTTGATGGTTCAGCTCGAGGAGGAAGGCCTTGCGGCGCTACTGCAGCGCTTCGATGGCGGCCTGGCCGCCAGCGTCGCGGCGAGCGGCGATGCGCTGTCGCTGGGCCAGAAGCAATTGCTCGCCTTCATGCGCGCAGTGCTGCGGCATCCCGACCTGCTCATTCTCGACGAGGCCACCGCCAACATCGACACTGTCACCGAGCAGTTGCTGGAAAGCGTGCTCAAGCAACTGCCAGCACACACGACACGGGTCATCATTGCGCATCGCCTGAACACCATCGAGAACGCGGACGAGATATTTTTCGTCAACGGCAGCGGAATTACGCGCGCCAACACCATGCAGGATGCAGTCGACATGCTGCTGCAGCGGCAGAAGGCTTCGTAGTTGATTGAACCATGAAGAAGGCGTGGGACATGACTACAGCCGGGTCGTTTCGTAGTTCGGCTTGATCTGCGCGTTCATGCAAGCGCCTTTCGATTTTGCCCTGGCTTATTGCGCGAGGTCGGCTGCCAGCGCTCCGGTGGCGAACAGTTCCAGCGTCAATGCCACGCGTTCCTTTGGATCGGTGGGAATGCTGTCGAGCGTTTCGATCTTGTCGAGGCGGGCCTGCAGACCCGAGCTGTTGGCAATCTGGATTGCGAGCCCTGGACGTGCGTTGATCTCGAGAATCAGCGGGCCCATGTTGCGATCGAGCACGATGTCGACCCCCATGTAGCCGAGCCCCGTCAGCTCGTAGCAGCGTGCGCTGAGTTCGAGCAGGTCATTCCACGCCGGAATCTGCAAACCTGCGAGCGGCACGCCGAAGTCCGGATGCTCGTTGACGGCACGGTTCTGCCACACGCCATCGATCGTGATGCCCGTGGAAATGTCGATGCCGACGCCCACGGCGCCCTGGTGCAGGTTCGCCTTGCCGTCGGAGTTACGTGTTGGCAGGCGAATCATCGCCATCGCCGGAAGGCCACGAAACACCAGCACGCGGATATCGGGCACGCCGCGATAACTCACCGGCTCGAGAATTGCGTCGACACGCACGCGGTATTCGATCATCGCGTCGTCAGGCACACCGCCAAGGCTATAGATGCCGCTGAGAATGTTCGATGCGTGGTAACGGATATCCTCGAGCGACAGCGCGCGACCATCCGTCTTCACGTAGAGGTCGCGGCGCATGCCGTCGATGACGAGCACGCCCTCCCCGCCCGAGCCGTGCGCGGGCTTGATAACGAACTGGTGATGGGTATGCAGGATTTCGCCCAGGCGAGTCAGGTCGTGCGGCGTGCTGACGACACCGTAGAGCTTGGGCACGGCGATGCCGGCATCGATCGCCAGCTTCTTGGTCTTCAGCTTGTCATCAACGAGCGGATACGAATGGCGCTTGTTGTACTTCATGACATAGCTGTGGTTACGCGCGTTGAGCCCAAGCACGCCTTTTGCCTTCAAGCGCATCCAGGTACCGATCATTTAGGCTTTCACCTTCGCGAGATCCTTGAAGCGCAACACTTCAGCCAGGCGATAACCGGTGTACGAACCGAACATCATGCACACCGCCAGCACGACGAGCAGCAGCTCAGGGAAGTTAAACATCAGGTGCATCAGCAGCGGATGATTCATCACGTAGTAACCGGCAATGGCTACCACGAGACTGCCGATCGTTTCCTTGACCGTTTCAACCGAGCCGCGCTCTTCCCAGACGATCGACATGCGTTCGATCGTCATGGTCAGGATCACCATCGGGAACAGTGCAATCGACAGGCCTTGCGTGAAGCCCATGCGTTGACTCAACAGACTCATGATGACCATCAGCCCGATGACGATGATCAGCATGCATGCGAGACGCGGTACCAGCAGCAAGCGCAAGTTGGCCAGCGCTACACGACACAGGAAACCGGTAAGCAGGATCAGCAGGAACAACGTGACACCCCAGCCCAGCTGCGTTTCGCGGAACGCGAGTGCAATCAGGATCGGCGTGAAAGTCCCGAAGGTCGGCACGCCCACGACGACACGCATGAACGCGATGACGAGCGCGCCAAGCGGCACCATCAACAGCACCTTGTACACTTCCTGCGACGGAATCGGCAGGCTGTACAGCGTGAATGCGGTCAGCCCGGTAACCAGCGCGTTCTCTACCTGCAACGACAGTTCTTCCTGCGCAACACTGAGGCGCGACACCGAAAAACTCAGCTTGAGATCGCGTACGCCGTCGGCATCGACTATTTCCTGCAGTCCTTTCGCCCAGGGGAAGAAGGCGTCCGGATAGCCCATCTCGCCGGTTTCCGGATTGAAGCCGCGCCAGCGCTGGCCATTGTTGACCTCGATCCACGTGATCAGCGGCCGCTCGATAAAGTCCTCGCGCAGCGAAATGCCGTAAACGACGCGCGACGGAATCCGGCGGCCGGCAAGAATTTCGGTGACCAGCGGCACCCACTGATCCGCGGGGCGCGAGGCGCGGATGACCTTGACGTTCTCGTCGTCGGTATCGGCCAGGATCATCAACAGGCGGTTCGCGAAGGTGAAGGTGTCGACCGACTCCTCGCGCGCACGCGTCGAGACGTCGTCAATTGCCGATGCCAGCGGCTCGGGATAATCGGGTTCCAGCGGATAGGGCGGGATTTGCTGGTCGACCTCCTGGAACGCGAGCGGATTTTCCGGATAGACCTGCAAGCGATAGAACAGCGCCTGCGGCTGGTTCTCGGCGCGGCGCAAGGTCCATAGCGCACTCGGCGGGTCGTCGAGTTCAGTCAGGCCAAACCCGCGCGAGACGAAGTTCTCGTTCATCTGCGTGAAGCCGGGCGTTTCATCCGGCAGGCGGAAGTTCACGCGCGCGGTGCCGCGGCGGCCGGTGAAGTCGATGCGCGCCTCGACCGTCCAGACATTGGACTCCTCGCCGGGTTCGAGCGGCATGTGCAGCATCGTGACCTTGAGATAGACGATGAACGCTGCAAGCGCGGTCAGCAAGACCACCAGTAGCGCGACGGGGGACAGAACGAATAAGTTGCGGGAGGCCATACCTTGTTCTTAATTTACTAGCGGCAGTTGGTTCTGTGCGTAAAGGATTCGCCGGAATCGACCAGGATCTTGCTCCGGAGAAATTGGCGGCCCAGTAGCACAGGGTAGTTGAAATTATCGCGATTTGTCAGCGTGAAGAGCGTGTTGTAGCGTTCGCCCGCGAGGCAAAATTCCAGACGTACCGCAGGGCGCTCCTGCGTATTGCCGTCGCCTTCGTCGTCGCGCATCTTGATCTTGACCTCGCGTACCAGCGGACGCTCAAGGGTCAGGCGCTCGCTGTTACGGTTGTCATGTTCGCGCAGGATCGTGAAGCGGACCATCTTGCGGCCATCATCCTCAAAGAACTCGATGTCCTCCGCATGCATCGCGCTCGAGCGCGCGCCGGGATCGAGCTTGACCTTCATGATCATCATTTGGGGCAAGAGCCGCATGTTTTCGACCCAGCCAAGCACACGTTTGGCGTTCGGCTCGGCATCTTCGGCAGGGCCGGAGGTATCGGTCTGGGCGCTGGAAACCAGCGGGGCTGTCAGCAGCAACAGGCCCGTAATCAATAGGTATGCTATTGATTTCCCAAACATAATCCTTTTCTCTCCCGTGTGAGGTAAACGTCGCGTTGTGCCAGCAGCGGCCGGCGCGGACAAAGGTGGGCGTGCCAAAACAAGGTGCGCATTATGCCTTTTTACCGCCAGGGTAAGCCAGCGCTGCCCGCTCCTTCAGTCAGCGCCTCCTGGATAACAACGGGATTTTCCGGCTTTTCCTGAACCCGGACCTACCCGACAGGGTCAGGCGCCCCTATTCGTCGAGCACGCTGCGCACTGGCAACTGCAGGGGATGTGTCGCGCCGTTGGCGAATTGCAGCGTCATCTCGACATCCACCCCAGGCATCGGAGTTTCCTTGAGGTCGGTCAGCATCAGGTGTGTAGCGCCCGATTCGAGCCGCACCTGGCCGCCGGCGGGGATCGTCAGCGTTTCGAGCTGCGCCATGTGCAACATGCCGTCGTGGTTCATGGTGCTGTGCAGCACCACACTACTGGCGATGGGTGAACTCGCGCCGGTCATGACGAGGTCTTCGGCACCCGTGTTCTTCAAGGTCATATAGGCCGATGCGTTCGCGACGCCTGGCGGCAGGCCGCGCACCCAGGCATCCTCGACGACGAGGTCGGCACAGGCCAGCGTGGAGAAGAACAGCGCCGGCAGCGCGCAGAAGACGCGAAATGATTTCATAGCAAGCTCCATGTCAGTTGGCAGGCACCATCACGAGGATCGCAGGGGTGCCGGAGATACCGATATCGCCGCGCAGGCGGTATCCACCCACCGCCTCGCGCATGATCTTGTAGATCCAGCGGCCTTCGTCGTCGGTGCGCGCGTTGATGAGGAAGGTCAGCTCCCTGTCGCGAATGCTTTCAGCGATGCCCGCGAGTTCATTCATGATCTCGAGGTTCTGTGCGCGCAGGGCCTCGGGATCGAGCACGTGGTTTTCGACCTTGTTCGCGCGTGCCGCCGTCAGGCGCTGGCGCCCGTCGGCGATCGCCGGATGTTCCGGCTGAATGCTCGCACCCCGCGCCAGCAAGCTGGCCGCATTGTCGTATTCGCCCTGCTGGATTTCGAGGTCGGCGAGCTGGACATAGCGCACAACGATGTCGACCAGACCCTGCTGCGCCACGGCATTGCCCGGATCGAAGCTGAGCACTTCGCGGTAACGGTCATACGCGCTGCTGCCGGAGGGCGTCATCAGCTGGTTGTTTTCGTAGGCGACGCGCGCTTCGTAGAGCATGTCGGCCAGTAAACGGCCGCGGCGAATTTCGTCGGATGAAACCGGCGGCGCCTCGACCACGGGCTCCGGTGGCGGCGGACTTTGGTAAATGGTCTGCTTCGGTTTGGTCTGGCAGCCACCGAGGACCAGCAACAATACGCATAGCGGCGCGAGAAGAGGATGCAGTGCTTTCATGACGGTTCTCTTAACAGGCTTCATAACATTCCCGCAAATGGCAGGTAATCGAGTTTGTCGCCGGGACGAATGGTGGTGCGTACGGGGACGACGGCGAGACCCTCGGCCCACGACAACGAGCTCAGCACGCTGGAGCCCTGGTCGGGAAATAGCTCGGCGACGGGCCCCTCCGCTTTATTGACCAGCCGCACACGCAGATATTCCTGGCGCGTGCTGGCTTCTTCCACGGCGAAGCCCGCGGCGACCGGAAAGACCGGCACATCCGTGTTCAGCGCGCCCTGCATGCGCAAAATAAAGGGCCGCACGAGCAGGACAAAGGTGACGAATACCGCGACCGGATTACCGGGCAAACCAAAGAACGGTTTGCCCGCAATTTCCCCGAACGAAAACGGCTTGCCGGGCTTAATCGCCAGTTTCCACAAACTCAGGTGCCCGAGCTTCTCGACCGCCGCGCGCACATGGTCTTCCGCGCCGACCGAAACGCCGCCCGTCGTGATAACGATGTCGGCTTCGCGCACCGCCTGCTGCAGCGCCGCTTCGGTGGCCGCGGGCGTATCGGCGACGATGCCGAGCTTGCGCACGCCGAAACCGAGGCCCTGCAACAAGCCTTCGAGCGTATAACTGTTGGAGTCATACAGCTGGCCCGCCGCCAGCGCAGTCCCGGGGGCGACGACTTCGTCGCCCGTATTGAGCAGCGCCACCGTCAGGGGCCGATAGGCCATGACGCGCTCGTTACCGAGCGATGCGAGCAAGCCCAGGTCCTGCGGCCGCAAACGCTGCCCGGCGGCCAGCACGGTATTGCCGCGTGCGATGTCGTGTCCGCGCAAGCGGATGTTTTCACCCAGCCGTGGCGCCTGCTTGATGGTGACGCTTCCACCACTGGCGGAGGTGTTCTCCTGCATGACGACGGCGTCCGCACCCGGCGGAATTGCTGCGCCAGTGAAGATGCGCGCAATCGTACCCGGTGCGAGCGCCGTGCCGGGATGTCCGGCGGCGATGGTCTGGCTCAGCGGCAAGGTGCTTCCTATACTCGCGAGGTCACGCATGTTCAGCGCGTAGCCGTCCATCGCGGAGTTGTCGTAGGCCGGCACGTCGACATTTGCCTGCACCGCTTCCGCCAGCACGCGGCCCAGCGCGGCGCGCAGCGGAACGCTTTCAGCGACAGGTGCGGGCTTCACCTGCGCAAGCAAGTGGGCCAGGGCATCGGCAATGGGAGTCAGCTGTTTGGACATCGCGCGGGGTATTCCGGACTACAACTCAAGGACACGCATTTTAGCCCATCCGGGCAGCGTGGACGATTCGCGAAGGCGTCTTTTCGCGGCGCTTTCATCAGCGCTGCCGCTGGCCCTGGGCATCGACAGTCCATATTTATCGGACGGCAGCAGGGCCAGCGCTCTATAATTGCGCGACTATTCTTTCCCCGCGTTCCTTTCCAGAAGTTTTCGTGTCCCTCACCGTCCTGCTGCTGATCCCCATAATCTGTTTTATCGGCGGCTTCTTCTCGACGCTTGCCGGGGCTGGCGGTGGGCTGTTCACACTCGCAGCCACGTCCCTGCTGCTACCCTTGCCAGTCGTCGTGCCGCTGAACGGCGTGCTGATCCTCGCCGGGCAGATCACGCGGGTCGCGCAGTTCTACAGGTACATCGACTGGAGCATCACCGGCCCCTTCGTTCCGGGCTCGATCATCGGCGCGACTCTTGGCGGCCTGATCTATTTTGCGCTGCCCGAAACCCTGCTTGCGCTGATGCTCGGCTCGGTGCTGCTGTGGTTCTGCTGGTTTCCGCCAAAGGGGGCTGGCCGCGATCTCGCCCAGCGCATTCCGTATCCCTTCTTCTGGGTCGGCATCGTGCATACCTTCCTGTCGACGGTGTCGGGCGCCGGCGTGCTGTTCCAGTCGTTGATGGTGAACAGCAAGCTGTCGAAGGAAGCGCTCGTCGCGACGATCGCGGGCACGATGCTGTTCATGGCGCTGTTCAAGTCGCTCGGTTACATGCTGGCGGGTTTCGACTACAGCCCGTACCTGCTCGTTATCGGACTGAGCTGGATCATGGGCATCACGGGGACAATGCTGGGGAAGATGTGTCTCGACATCCTCCCCGACGCTTACTTCCGCATGCTGATCAAGATCGTGGTGACTCTTTTTGCACTGCGCCTTTTTTGGCAGGCGGCGTCGAACCTGCTTTCCTGACTTTGCCCTTGGCTTTCGTCTTGCCGCGTGTCTTTGGCTTGCGTACTGGCGCGGCAGGTGCCGCCGCTTCGTTTTCCCCCTCCACCAGTTGCGGCTCAGGCGGTTCAACACCGTACAGCTGTTGCAGCAGCGCGCTCAGCTCGCCGGCGCGCGAACGCTGCTTGATGCCGAAGGTTTCGAAGATGCGCTGCGTGCTCAGCACGGTATTCTGGATATAGGGCTTCTGCACCGGCAACTTCGTGATCTGCAACGAAGGCAGCAGCGCCGCAAGCTCCGCATCGTATTTGCTCGCTTCGTGCATGACCTGCTCGATGAAATGTTCCTGGCTCACCGGCTGCAGCGCGCAGTAATGATAGGTGCCCCAGACTTCCGCCGCGCAATCCACCTGCCGCACTATCGCCAGTAATACACGCGCTACGTCCGCGGCCGGCGTCGGGCTGAAGCGGTGGTTCATCACGTCGAGTTTGCCCTTGTTACGCTTGCAGGCTTCGATGTGCCGCGCGAAAAACTGCGGACGATCACGGCTGATGAGCCAGTCCGTGCGCAGGATGATGTGCGTCGGCAGCGCGTCGCGGATTGCCCGCTCGCCATACCACTTGCTCATGCCGTAGCGGCACACAGGATTGGTTTCGTCGGTTTCCGCATACGGATGCACCTTCAGACCATCGAACACGAAACTGGTCGAGTGATGCAGCAAGGGCAGGTTCAGGTGCTTGCAGACGCCGGCGAGTGTCGAAACACCGCGCGTATTGACGATGTCGCACTCACGCGCGGCCTCGGGATCGCTTTCGGCTTTTTCGAGATTGGCGTAGGTCGCGACGTTGATGACCTGTGTCGGACTGATGCGGCTGACAGCCTTGACGACGTCAGCCGGTTTCAACAGGTCCAGCTCGGAGGTGGCCAGCGCGTGGAATTCAACTGCCTGCGTCTGCAACAGCCGGGTCAGCGCTGTGCCAAGCTGGCTGTTGGCTCCAAGCACCAGTAACTTCACGGTCAGAAGGGGATGTCGTCGTCAAAATTGTCCATGTCGGGCGCAGGCTTCTGCTGGCCCCGGTTGCTACCACCGGCATTGCCGCCACCTGCACCGCCACCGCTGCCGCCGCCGTAAGCGCCGCCACCACCACCGCCAGAGGAACCGCGTGAGGAGGGTTGATAGCTGCCACCGCCGTTGTCACCACTACTGCTACCCCCGGTGCCACGACTATCGAGCATCTGCATTTCAGCGGCGATGATTTCAGTGGCGTAACGCTTGACGCCATCCTGCTCCCAGGAGCGAGTGCGCAGCGAACCTTCGACGTACAGCTTGGACCCCTTCTTGACGAACTCGGCGACGACTTCGGCGAGACGCTGGTAGAAGGTAATGCGATGCCACTCCGTACGTTCCTGATTCTCGCCGGTATTCTTGTCTTTCCAGTTTTCGGAGGTGGCCAGCGTGATGTTGGTGACCGCGCCGCCATTGGGCATGTAGCGGGTTTCCGGGTCCTGCCCGACGTTGCCCACCAGTATCACCTTGTTGATGCCTCTGCTTGCCACTCTGACCTCCTGCGTCGTTCTTTTTAAAGGAAAAAAGGGTTATCTGACTGCGTGCCAGTCTAGCAGCAAACCGGGAAAAAACGATGCCGATTTTCGGAGCGCACCGTCTGGTTTTGGGCCGCCGCGCCCACATATTTGGTCTTCGCCAACCAAGCTCCTGGCACGCCTCCTCAGGTATACTTACCGGCTACGTTTTTTTTATCGAGAAAGCCGCAACATGGACAAAATCATAGTCAGGGGCGCTCGCACCCACAACCTGAAGAACATCGACGTGACCATTCCGCGTGACCAGCTCGTGGTCATCACGGGCCTGTCCGGGTCGGGCAAATCGTCACTCGCCTTCGACACGCTGTATGCCGAGGGCCAGCGTCGCTATGTGGAATCGCTGTCGACCTACGCGCGGCAATTTCTGTCGATGATGGAAAAGCCGGACATGGACCAGATCTCCGGCCTGTCGCCGGCGATTTCGATCGAGCAGAAGTCCACGTCGCACAACCCGCGTTCGACCGTCGGTACGATTACGGAGATCTACGACTACCTGCGCCTGCTGTTTGCGCGCGTCGGCGATCCCTTTTGCCCGGAACATGGCCAGAAACTCGAAGCCCAGACCGTCAGCCAGATGGTCGACCAGGTGCTGGCGACGCCCGAGGGCACCGGCATGATGCTGCTGGCGCCGGTGATCCGCGAACGCAAGGGCGAACACCTGCATGTCTTCCATGAACTGAAAAGCAACGGCTTCATTCGCGCGCGCGTCGATGGCCTCATCGTCGAGCTGGACTATCCGCCAGAGCTCGAAAAGAACAAGAAGCACACCATCGAAGTCGTCATCGACCGCTTCAAGGTGAAGCCGGACATGGCCCAGCGTCTCGCCGAATCCTTCGAAACCGCGCTGAAGATTTCCAACGGTATCGCGCTCGTCAGCCACATGGATAAAGGCGGCGGTCCCGATCTGGTGTTCTCGTCGCTGTTCGCATGCCCGGCCTGCGGTCACAGCATCGCTGAACTGGAACCGCGCCTGTTCTCCTTCAACAATCCCGCCGGCGCCTGTGAAACCTGCGATGGCCTCGGCCTTAAACAGTTCTTCGACGAAAAGCGCGTAGTTGTCGACGAATCGCTGTCGCTATCGGAAGGGGCGATCCGCGGCTGGGATCGTCGCAACATTTATTATTTCCAGATGCTGAAGTCGCTGGCCTCGCATTACAAATTCCCCATCGACGAACCCTTCAGCGACCTGCCGGCGAAATTCCGCAAGATCATCCTGCAAGGCAGCGGAAGCGAGCAGATCTCATTCACCTACGTCAACGAGCGCGGCGACAACACGAAACGCAAGTCGCCCTTCGAAGGCATCCTGCCGAACATGGAACGGCGTTATCGCGAAACCGACTCGCAGATGGTGCGCGAGGACCTGGCGAAGTACCTCAGCTCGCAGAACTGCCCGGCGTGCGCAGGCACCCGTTTGCGCCGCGACGCGCGCCACGTGCTGGTCGATAACAAGAACCTGCCGCAGGTCACCAACATGACGATCGGCGGCGCCTCCGACTATTTCGCTGCGCTGCGCTTCAAGGGCAAGAAGGCCAGCATTGCCGAGAAGATCCTCAAGGAAATCCAGGACCGCCTGCGCTTTCTGGTCGATGTGGGCCTGAACTACCTGACGCTGAGCCGCAGCGCCGACACCTTGTCCGGCGGCGAAGCGCAGCGCATCCGCCTCGCGAGCCAGATCGGCGCGGGCCTCGTCGGCGTAATGTACATCCTCGACGAACCGTCGATCGGGCTGCACCAGCGCGACAACGATCGCCTGCTCGGCACGCTGAAGCACCTGCGTGATATCGGCAATACCGTCATCGTCGT
>JBEGWB010000056.1:0-4225 GCA_041178065.1 Pseudomonadota bacterium
GCATCGAAGCCGATGGCGCCGCGCACAACTTCCGCATCATCGGCAACCGCTGCTTCAACATGGCGCATCGCGCGCTGTCGACGCAGCCGGCGCTCGGTGGCCCGATCTATTTCATTCGCAACATCGTCTACAACGCGCCCGAGGGCGGCGCGCTCAAGCTCACCGCCAACGGCGCCGGCACCCTGATGTACAACAACACCTTGCTGACGGAAGCGCACCAGATGGGGCCCGCGTCGAACCTGCATTTCCGCAACAACCTGATCCTGGGGCAGGGCGCGTGGCCGGAAGTATTTTCGGTAGACACCTTTACGCCCTGGTCCAGCTCGGACTACAACGGCTTTGCGGCGGCGACGGCTTCAGCCGCGTTCGCCTGGGCGCAGCCGGCGCGCAACGTTGACTACGATGCGCGCGCCGAGCGTCCATTGCAGAACTTCGCTGACTTGCAGGCCTTCGCCACGGCGACGGGCCATGACACGCACAGCAGGATGGTCGACTGGTCGGTGTTCACGCAGGCTGCGCCACCGACGGCTGGGGATCCCACCCGCGTCTATCGCGCGGATCAATTCGACTTCAGTCTTGTTGCCGGTTCCACCGCGATCGACGCCGGCATTGCGCTGCCCGGGATCACGGATGCATTCACGGGAACTGCGCCAGACCTCGGGGCGCTCGAGTACGGCAAGCCGGCACCGACCTATGGGCCGCGGCCGCTCGCGCAACAGCCCTGAGCCCTGCGCTATCGATCACGGGGTGTGAGCCACTGACTCGCGCATTGCGCGAAAGGAGGTAGAACAAAACGCGCAGTGCGTCCGACGCGGAAATCCGCTCCGGACCAGCGCCAGAAACCTATGCCAGGCTCGGTACGCCTTCATGCACGCATGCAGGCGCGTATTAGCAACCAACAACAAGATCATACCTGCAGAACAACCAGGGGATATCCATGAAAAGAGCCGTAGTCACCAGCGCCAGAAAAAAACTTTGCCTTGCCATAACCGCTGCCGTCGCCACCTTCAGCACCACCTTCGCCATGGCGCAGCAGGCCGCGCCGGCGGGACTGGAAGAAATCCAGGTCACCGGGTCCAGGGTGCGCCTGCAGGATGGCATGACCGCACCAACGCCCGTCACCGCGATCACCGCCAGTGAGCTCAATGATTTCGATCCTGGCTCCACCGTGGCCGCGCAGCTCGATGACCTGCCGCAGTTCTTCGATACGCCCAACGCGCAACGCGGTGGCAACGCCATCAGCACCACCGGCGGTGGTTCCTATCTCAACCTGCGCGGCATGGGGCTCAACCGCACGCTGGTGCTGCTCGATGGCACGCGCGTCGCGCCCGCCGATGCGCAGGGCAGCGTCAACGTGGATCTGTTTCCCAGCGCGCTGGTGCGGCGTATCGACGTCGTGACCGGCGGCGCCTCAGCCGCTTATGGCGCCGACGCTGTCGCGGGCGTCGTCAACTTCATTCTGGACCGCGAATTCGAAGGCCTGCGTACGCGTGTGTCCACGGGCATCACCGAAAAGATGGACGGCGAGAACTACAATGTCAGCGTCGCTGGCGGCAAAGCCTTCATGGACGAGCGCCTGCACTTCATCGGCTCGATGGAAGCGCGCAAGATCGACCAGGTCGGCCCCGACAGCAGCGAGCGTCTCGACAGCTGGAAGGACTGGGGTCTGGTCCGTAACCCGGCCTGGGTGTCCGCCACTGCGACGCCCGGCGTGCCGCAGCGTATTACCGTGCCCTATGTGTTCAGCGCACAGGCCGCTCCGCAGGGCCTGATCACCACGTCGACGCCGGGCTTTGCCTATCGCAACTGGACCTTCACCGATGACGGCAAGGGTATCCGGCCTTATGCCTTCGGCGACTATCTGTCGATCGCGGGCGCCGGCGCGCAGAACAACCAGTCCGGTGGCCAGGAATACAAGTACTACAACGAAGCCTTCTTCCGCGGTCCGCGCGGCAACGAAGTGGATCAGCACTCCGGTTTCGCCGGCCTCAAGTTCGACGTCAACGAGCGCCTGCGGCTGACGGCGCAGGCCGCGCTCGGGCGCAGCCAGACCGCGTTGCACGGCCAGCGTTCCAACATGGCCATTGCCGGGGCGCTGTACAACTGGACCATCTTCCGCGAAAACCCCTACCTGCCCGCGCCGCTCGCTACCGAGATGGATCGCCTGCGCCTGCCCAGCATCACGATTTCCGAAATCGGCATGCTCGGCGGCCCTGGTCTGACGAACATCTACGACAACCGTTCCGATATCAGCATACAGAAACAGCACATGCTCACGGCCGGTTTCGATTTCGACATCAACGACAACTGGAACCTCACCGGCAACTATCAGTACGGCAAGTCGGAAATTTCGACCGGCGTGCGCAACATTCCGCTGCTCGACAAGTTCTTCCTTGGCATGGATGCCGTGCGCGATCCCGCCACCGGCAACACCGTGTGCAACATTGCGCTGCGCAATCCCTCGACTGCCGAGCTGGCCACGTTCATGCAGGGCAAGACGCTGCCGAGCCCAGGCAACATCCTCGGCATCACCGCGACCTCGCCGATCGGTCCCTACAATCCACGCGACTGCGTGCCATGGAATCCCTTTGGCCTCGGCAATGCCAACAAGGCGGCCAAGGACTGGATCCTCAGCGATCCGGTCAAAACCGCCGAGCGTGAACTGGAGCAGGATTTCGCCGAGTTACTGCTAACGGGTAATTTGTTCGAAGCCTGGGCGGGTCCGATCTCGCTGGCGGCGGGCCTGACCTGGCGCGATGAATCCTTCGACCAGCTCAACGAGCCAGCCTTCGCCGAGCGCGGGGTGCTGAACGCGCCGGCGCTCGGTATTCGCGGCATTCCGCCTGGCTTCGCCAGCGTCGGCAACTGGTCGATCCATCCCTTCTCCGCACTCGGCACCGGCAAGGGCGCGCGCGACGTGTGGGAAGCCTATGCCGAGGTGAACGTGCCGCTGTGGCAACTGGATACGGGGCAGTCGCTGAGCTCCTCGTTGGCCTATCGCAGTTCGGACTACTCGATGTCGGGCCGGCAGGAGAGCTGGAAGTTCGGCCTCGACGCGCAACTGCTCGACTCGCTGCGCTGGCGCGCCACGAAGTCGAGCGACATCCGCGAGCCGAGCTTCGCCGAAATCTTCCTCGTGAGCACCGGCGGCGGCGCGGTAATAGATCCCTTCCGCGGCAACGAGAACAATAACGGCCTGACCGCGCCAGCGACGCCCAACTTTGGGCTCACACCCGAAGTCGCCGACACGATCACCACCGGCTTCGTCTGGCAACCGACCTTCGCCGAGTGGATCGACGGGCTGCAGGTATCGCTCGACTGGTACGACATCAACCTGACGAACGCGATCACGCTCTACGGCATCCAGCGCATCGTCGACGACTGCTTTGCCACGCGTGCGGCCAGCGTCTGCGATCTGATCGTGCGTAACCCGAGCACGAACGGTGGCGTCACGCCCGGCCTGATATCGCTGATCCAGAACCAGAATATCAACGCCGCGAAGGCGGAGACGCGCGGCGTGGACTTCGAGGCCAGCTATCGTTTCGATCCCGACTTTTTCGCCAGCCAGGAAGAGTCCTTCTCGCTGCGCGCGCTGGTCGGCTATCTCGGTGAAAACTCGACGACCTCCGCGGTCGGCACCGTGCAGGATCTCGCGGGCAGCCAGACTCGTCCGGAATACTCCGGCGTCGTCACCGGCACCTACAACATCGGCGCCTGGGGTTTGATGCTGCAGTCCAACTACTACGACAGCGTGATGAACAACATCACCTGGGTCGAAGGCCGCGATGTCGACGACAACTTGATTGCGTCGATGACGACTTTCAACTCGGCGCTTTCGTACCAGGGTGAGATGCAGGGTGGGGCGAGCTGGCGCGTGGCATTCAACGTCACCAACCTGTTCGACAAGGAACCCTCGATCGTCGCGGGCGCCAACGGCCAGAGCATCATCGCGGGCCACGACAGCCTGGGACGCCGCTATCAGCTCAGCCTGAACATGGACTTCTAGGGCGGTTGACGAAAGGAAGGCGAGACGCTGGAGTGAAGAGCTCCAGCGTTTCGTACCGCGGTTTCCCCCTAATCCGCGCTTGCCTGCAAGCGCTGCAGCAACTCGATCGTCTCCGGCTTGCGCGTTGGCGCGCGCGCTCCCGTCAGTTCGCCTTCGGCCCAGTCGATCGCGCTGCGGTCTTCGTTGTCTTTCACATCCAGCTGCGCGCCGTTTGCCGCG
>JBEGWB010000057.1:0-2762 GCA_041178065.1 Pseudomonadota bacterium
AATGCCTATGTGCGGCATAGCAGGAATTTTCGGCATCCATGGCCAGCCGGTACGCCTGAACGAACTTGAACGCATGTGCAATGCGCTGATCGCGCGCGGCCCCGACGATGCCGGCTATTACGTCGGTGGCGATATCGGCCTGAGCATGCGCCGGCTGAGCATCATCGATGTTGCCGGTGGACACCAGCCCGTCGCCAACGAGGATGGCACGATCAAGGTCGTGCTCAACGGCGAGATCTACAACTACCGCGAACTGCGCCAGGAGATGATCGACAAGGGTCACACCTTCCGCACGACGAGCGACACCGAAGTCATCGTGCATCTGTACGAGGAGTATGGCACCGCCTGTGTCGACAGGTTGCGCGGCATGTTTGCGTTCGCGGTGTGGGATGAGGGCCAGCGCCAGCTGATGGTCGCGCGCGACCGCATGGGCATCAAGCCCCTGTTCTATGGCGTGTTCGGCGACCGCCTGCTATTTGCCTCCGAACTGAAAGCGCTGCTCGCGCTCGACGATGTTCCGCGCGACCTGAACTGGAACTCGGTCGGCAGCCTCTTTGCCTTCCTGTCGACACCACGCACCGAAAGCATCGTGCAGGGTGTGCATAAACTGGAGCCCGGCCACATGCTGACCTGCCGCCCCGGCGAGCAACCGCTGGTATCGAAGTACTGGGACGTGCATTTCGAGGCCGACTACACGACCACCGAGGCGCAATTCGTCAATCGGCTGCGCGTACTGCTCGAGGAATCAGTGCGGCTGTGCATGATCAGCGAGGTGCCGCTCGGCGCCTTCCTCAGCGGGGGCATCGATTCGAGCGCTGTGGTTGCGACGATGGCGCGCCTGTCGCCGCAGCCGGTAAAAACCTTCTCGATCGGTTTTCGTGAACAGGCTTTCGATGAAACGCCCTACGCGCGCCAGGTCGCCGACGCCTTCGGCACCGAGCACCATGAACTGATTCTCGATCCCGACGTGTCGACGATCCTCGAGGATCTCGCCTGGTATCTCGACGAGCCGTTGGGCGATTCCTCGGCGATTCCGACCTACATGGTATCGAAGCTCGCCGCCGGCCACGTCAAGGTGGTGCTGTCGGGCGATGGCGGCGATGAACTGTTCGCCGGCTACGACAAGTATGTCGTCGAAGGCAAGGAACGCAGCTACCCGAGTCTTCCCGCGCCAGTGCGCGGCCTGCTCGGCCTCGTCGGCAATTCGATGCCGGAGGGCATGAAGGGTCGGCGCTTCCTGCGCCATTTTTCGCTTACGGGTGGGAGCCGCTACATCGACGGCTGCGCCATGTTCAACCGCAAGGAGCTGGGCTCGCTGTTCCAGCCACACATTGCCGAGCAGGTGCTGACGCAGGATCTTTGGGGCGATCTGGCGCGGACTATTTCGCAGCACGGCGAGCACTGGCTGTCGGCACTGCAATACCTCGACTTCAAGAATTACCTGCCGCTCGACGTGCTGACAAAAGTCGACCGCATGAGCATGGCGCATTCGATCGAAGCGCGCGTGCCGCTGCTCGACCACAGGCTGGTGGAGTTCGCCGCGACGATTCCGCCCGAAATGAAACTGCAGGACGGCAGCACGAAGCATATATTCAAGAAGGCGCTGCGCGGGATCATTCCCGACCACGTGCTCGATCGCCGCAAGCAGGGTTTCGCGATGCCGCTCGGCAAGTGGTTCCGCAATGATTCACGGGGTTTCATCAGCGACCTGCTGCTGTCGGAACGCAGCCGCGCGCGTGGCATTTTCAATGCGGCTTACATCGAGAAGCTGCTGGCGATCCATCAGCGTGGACGCGCACTCGACCTGCAGTTGTGGACGCTGATCAGTTTCGAACTCTGGTGCCGCCGTTTCCTCGACAAACCAGCCGCTTACTCCGCGGCACCGGCGCGCGATAGTCGGCCGCGGCTCGTTGGCGCGGGTCACCATTAGGATTGCTGCAGCGTTTGCTAGCGTTGCGAACGCAGTGACAGCCTGGGGCAAGAGTGACCGGGTTGCGGTTGGTGGCGGCCTCATCGGTTGAGGGTTTATCTGTTCAGGCATTATCGGTTTACGCACGAGCCATCTGCGCACTATCTACTTACGTACTTCAAGGAAGCGTATGTCGACCAGGGCTAGACATGTCGCGTTGCTTACAGTGCTGCTGGTGCAGTCCGCGCCCGTGCTCGCCCAGAGCTACGCTCCGCCGCTGCGTGTGCAGCCGGACAAGGTTGAGGTCCCCTCTCCGCTTCGCTCGCCTGCATGGACGACGCTCAGGCTTTACGGCCAGCAGGCGTCTTTCCGCTTCTCGCACAACAATGACGATGGCCTGGTGGTCGGCATGGGCCTGGGTCGCGCGCAGTACTCCGTGCTCCTGGAGCTAGCGCCACCAGTGCCGACCAACAGCACGCAGTCAGAGCGTGTGCTATTGCCAATCCCGCCGGACGTACCGCACCTGCAGCCGGTGCATAAGTTGTCGTTGCGCTACCGCTTCTGATTGTCCTGCGTTGGTGGACGGGACCTGATCTGGGGAGCGTGGTCTGGGGGCGTGGTCTGGGGAGCGTGGTCTGGACACCCCCGGGATTTGAGTTGCTGCTGATGTCGGCGTAAGAGTGTCGGAGCTATGCTGCGTCTGGGGCGCGCGCAGCGTGCGTCTGCCGCGCGAACAAAGGCCTCGGCGCCACCACCGCATGCGGAATGCCGCAAGCGGCGGCGGGCTGCATCTCCGCTGTGCGGACATGCTTTCAGCCGAGCAAGCTCGGCTGAACCGGCCTTTGTTCACGCG
>JBEGWB010000058.1:0-4414 GCA_041178065.1 Pseudomonadota bacterium
ACGATGTTGGCGAAGCTGCGCGAGAGGTCGCCGATTTCGTCGGTGCTGCGCGAGGGCACAATGGTGTTCCGGAAACGCCCGTAGTCGTCGATGCTGCGCTCGGCCTGGTTGCGCAGCGCACGGATGCGGCCCGACAGGCTTGTCGCGAATACGAACAGCGCGCCCACGGTCAGCAGCAAAATCCCCAGCATCGTGTCGAACAGCGTTTCCAGCGCCTGGTTCCTGAAGCTGCGGATACCATTCATGTTCTGGTCGACGACGACGGCGCCGAGCACAGCGTTGTCGACGACGATCGGCCATGCGGCTTCGAGGATGCGCGTGGCACCGTTCTCGAGCGTGCGGAAATCGGCGCGCGGCGCGCCGGTCAGCGCGGAGATCACGTTGTCGCCAGCCAGCGTGCCGTCGACATAGAGTTCGTCAACGAAGTCGTCGGTCGGCTGCCGCAGCAAACGGTCGTAGAAGCCGTGCAGGATGTTCTCCTTGACCCAGACCCAGGGGCCACTGCGCGGCGCTTCGGCCTCGAGGATCAGGCCGGTGGCGCTCTGGATATCGCCGCTGCTGAGCAACACGCGCTGGCTGCGATCGATGACGCGCACGCGCGAGCTGTTGTGGCCCATGCCGGCGACGATGCGGTCGATCTCCGGCGTTGGCCGGCGCAGCGTGCCGAGGTCGCCCGCTGCATTCAGCCCGGAGGTCGACACGATGGCGTCGAGTGCGCGCGTGGCCGGATCGTCGACGTCGTAGAGCGCGAGGCCGAGTTTATCGCCGACGAGATCAAGCGGCAGTTTCAGCTCGTACTCGTAGCCTTCGGCGGTCAGGCGAAAGTTGCCTTCGATGCGTGGCTCGTGCTGGAAGGAACCAAAATCATCGATATCGCCGCCGACATGGTAGGCGTACACGGCTTCGGCTTCGTAGGGGGCGATGACGTAGCGTTCGAAGCTGCCGTCGCGCGTGACGAAGGCGAGATGCAAGGCATCGCTACGATCGAGGCGCAGGCTGTTCGGGTCGCGCAGGATCGGATAGGCATCTTCGGCACGGATGTAGGCGTACAGCTCGCGATTGGCGGATTCGCCGAGCATCAGCCGAAAACTTATCGGATCGCCTTGCGTGCCACCGGTGCGGAAGCTGCTCAGGGCATTGAAGGGATTCGGCTCGCGGCTCTGCTCGCGGTACAGCTGTTCGTACTGCTGGTAGTCGCGCCAGTCGAAGAGGTTGCCATCGTCAGTCGCGAGCGGATAGAACACCGGGAACACGTACAGGTCCACGCCTTCGCGCACGCGGCTGTACGTATTGGGATTGAACAACTCGGGGCGTTCACTGAGCGCGGTCGCTAGCGCGCGCGCCGTGCCGAGCACGACCTGCTGCTGGCCGCGGCTGAGATAGCCTTCCATTTCGAGGATGTAGCGGTAACCGAGCCACGGCAGCACGAGCAGGAAGGCCGACATCAGCAACAACTTGCTGCGCAATCCGAAGATGGTGCGGAACTGTTTACTCATGGTGCCCGCTTAACTCGCCTTGCCGGCGGCGGCGGGCTTCGTGACGTTCCAGCGATAGCCCATGCCGTACACGGTATCGATGCAATCGAAGTCGGCGTCGACCTGGATGAACTTCTTGCGGATGCGTTTGACGTGCGACGTGATCGTGCTGTTGTCGACATAGATCTTCGACTCCTGCATCAGCGCGTCGCGGCTTTTGACGTGACCGGGAAACTTGACGAGCGCATGCAGCATCCAGAATTCGGTAACCGTCAGCAGCACCGGTTGCTCGCGCCATTTGACGTCGAGGCGGCTGAGGTCGATGCAGAGGTCGCCACGCACGAGCAGGTTTTCTGGCGCGACGGGTTGTTCGAGCGCATCGAGCCGGCGGAACAGTGCGGCGATGCGTGCCGTCAGATGTGGCAGGCTGATGTCCTTCGTCAGGTAGTCGTCGGCGCCCATGCGCAAACCGCTGACGGTATCGAAGTCGTTGTCGCGTGCCGTGAGGAAGATTATCGGCAGTGAATCCGACATCGAGCGCAGGCTCTGGCACAGCATGAAGCCGCCGTCGATTTCATCTTCAAGGCCAATGTCGATGATCGCGAGATCGGGCAGGCGCACGTCGAATGCGGCCTGCGCCTTCTTGCGATTCGGCCATGTCTGCACCTCATAACCCTGCTTGCGCAGCGCGGTGGCGTAGTTTTCGCGGATGGCGGCCTCGTCTTCGACGATGGCGATGCGGCGGCTCATAAATCTGCAGTTTTTCCCTGTTATTTGCGGCTTTTGCGGCGTTTTCGCATCCGGCCCTATGCCGGACTTCCTGCCTGACGGCGGGGACTATAGCCCAAGTTCCAAACCAAAAGCAGGATTGGAATCGCTTTGCCCTTTTCTCGCCACAATTGATCAGCGCCCTGCCCCGATTGCTCCTCTGCCTTGCACTAACCTGCCGCTTAAATACACAGCAACCCGGATAGGTCCGGGCCCCCAACACAAACTTCGGAGAATCCTGATGAACGCACGTAGCTTGTCCTCCTCGATCCTGACCGCCCTGGCTGTGGTAATCGGCTCAGGCCTCGCGCTGACCGTTTCCGGCGCGCAGGCATCGGAGCTCGATCCGACGGAAGTCAAGCGCCTCGAAACCACCAGCGTCGGCAGCGGTCTGCTGCTGGGCGCCGTCGTCGGAGGTCCCCCCGGCGCAGTCGTCGGCGCCATCGCTGGTGCCTTTGTCGGCGAACGCATCTTCGTCGGCCGCGAAAACAAGGCGCTGAGCGCGCACCTCGACAACGCCCGCGTTGAACTCGTGGCCGCGCAACAGGCGAACGCGCGCCTGCAAGCGCAGCTGATCGCCGCGCAGAACCAGGACCCGCGCAACCTCGTGGCGACGACGGCGCCCGCGCGCCCGGCCGCGACCTCCTACGGCGACAGCGCGCTGGTACTTCACTTCCGCTCCGGCTCCAGCAGCATCGAAAACCTGTACACGGAAGAGCTGAAAGACTTCGTCGGCTTCGTGCAGTCAGTGCCTGACGCCGTCGTCGAAATTTATGGCTACGCCGATCGCCGCGGCGAGCAGAACGACAACCTCTGGCTATCGCAGGAGCGCGTGCAGGCGGTGGAGAAGTCGCTGCGCGATCTCGGCCTGCGCAACTTCAGATACGAAACCACGGCGCTCGGCGAGGGCAAGCCGCTGACCTCGAAGGACTCGCTGGAAACCAACTTCTTCGACCGCCGCGTGGTACTGCGCGTGCGCGACAGCCAGAACGAGCTGGTTTCCAGCAGCGCACGTTAAGACACATGAACCAGACACTGTAAGCAGGAGCATCGTCATGCATGAACTACACCTGATCACCGGCAATCGCACGACCTCGTCGACGTCGCTCGGTCCCTGGCTGTTGCTGAAGGAATTCGGCATCCCCTTCCGCGAGATCCGCATCGACCTCTTCCGCAGCGACGCGGTGGAACGCCTTGGCATCTACTCACCCTCGCTGAAGGTGCCGGTGCTGATCCACGAGGACATCAAGGTGTGGGACGCGCTGCCGATCTGCGAGTACCTCTCGGAAACCTTCCTCGAAAACCGCGCTTGGCCCGCGAACCAGCGTAAACGCGCCGCCGCGCGCTCCATATGCGCCGAGCTGCACGGTGACTTCACCCGCTTCAAACAGGAGTGGCCCATGAACTGTCACCTGCAGCAGGCGCGTATCCCGAGCGCGGAACTCGAGCGCGAAATCGCCCGGCTCGACGCAATCATGTACTGCTGCCGCAGCAAGTATGGCGATGGCGGGCAGTGGTTGTTCGGACAGTTCTCGATCGCCGATGCGTTCATGGCGCCGTATGTCATCGCGCTGCACAACTACGGCGCGGAGATGACGGTGAAGGCGCAGGCCTACATGCAAACGCTGCTGGACCATCCGGAGCTGCTTGCATGGCTCGGCGAGGCGCAGCAGGAACTGGATGCGGTGCGCTTCAAAAAGAGCGCATAAGAAACGGATGGTGGCTGGTTTGCGGTACGTGGTTGGCGGTCGGTTGGACGCATTGTTCGCTGGTTGTTGCCGGGTTTGCTTTGACTTGAGCGTGGTACTTCGGGCCGGACCCAAAATCCGGCCCTTTTTTTGGGCGCTTCGCAGGCGGTTGAGCATGTCCAGCGACTGCCGAGGCGCATTTGCCACTGGCGCAAAACGGAGGCGATTACTCAGTCCCTGCAGGCCAGCTCGTCTGGCGGCGTGCCATCCCAGGCAGTCAGCGGCACTGCCGACACCGAGTTCTTCGGCGATCCCTCGATCACGCGTTCGCTATACACCATGTACACCACGACGTTGCGCGGCACGTCGCAAAAGCGGACCACGCGCAGGCGCTTGAAGATTAGCGAGCGGCGCTCGTTGAACACCTCATCACCCGCCTCCAGCTCTTCGGTAATGCGTGCGGGGCCCACCTGGCGGCAGTCG
>JBEGWB010000059.1:0-4205 GCA_041178065.1 Pseudomonadota bacterium
GGAATGTGCATGAAGCGCTCGCCGACCTTTGCGCTGCCGGCGGGGCCAGTGCGCTCGGTCAGTTCGAAATCGGCGGGGCCGCCGAGCGTGGCGCGGAAGGCTTCGCTACCGTCGATGAGCATGACGACTGTATGTTCGCTTTCCAGCACGCTGGAGTTCAGCGCGGTGAGGCCAAGCAGGTTGAAGCGATACTCGCCATCGGCAGGGAAGTTGTGCGTGAAGGCGATGCCGCCGCGCGTACCGGGCGGCATGCCCGGCTGATAGTCGGTCTGGCTGTCGCCGGAAGGCTGGTACGTGGCGACCGAGGTCCTGGCGTTGACGCTGCCCACGGCTTCGCTGGCAATCAGGCGGGCCGCGCGGATGTACTGCGCGAGGAAGGCTGGCGACACGCTCAGCGCTTCGGCGACGTTGTCGAAGCCGTCGACTTCGATTTCGGTCGGCAGGAATTCGTCGGCATCGATCGCCACGCCGAGCAGGTCGCGTACCGAGCGCTGGTATTCGCTCCGGTTCAGACGCTGCAGCGGAACATGCCCGGCTTTCGGCAGCGCGGCGTTGACGTCGAGAGTCTGTTCGAGCCATGCGGTGAACTGATCGATGCTGGCCTGATCAGGTTGATCGGCGCCAGGCGGCGGCATCAGGCGACTGCTGAGTTTGCGCAAGGCCGCTTCGAACACGGCGGGCTGCTCGTGCAGTTTGTCCGGCCCGAGCAGGCTGAAATCGAGCTGTCCCGCCCAGTCCTCTTCGTTATGGCAGTCGACACAGTAGCGCTCGACCAGTGCCCACTGGGCCTCGCCAGCCGCGTCCTGCGCAAGGGCGGGCAGTGCCGCCAGTGGCAACAGTCCTGCGGCGAGCTTTCGGGCGAGTTGTTTCACGGGATTTCCAGTGGCAGCCGAGCGCGGTACACGCGGCGGCCGAGTCAATAAAGAGCAGGCAAGAATAAACAGGCGCCGCGAGCCAGTCCAACGGTACGGCGGTCAAAATACGCAGGCAGCCCTAAAAAGCACAGTTCATGCGCAATTGTCGGCGCTTTGCTACCCTTGCCCGACTTTAACCATTTCATCAGGCTTCTTTATATGAGTTCTACCCGCTACATCATGCTGGCCGCTTCCGGTTTCCTGCTTGCTGCATGTTCGCCGGCGCCGCAGGAGGCTGCGACCGTCGTCGCCGAACAGAGCGTGCCGCCTGCGAGTGATACGCAGCCGGCGCCCTACGACACGGGCACGACGATCCAGACGCTGATGAATGCGGTGATCATGCCGAACGTCGAGACACTGTGGACCGCCGTCAGCTATGTCGCCACCGAAGACGGCGTCACCGAAACCCTGCCCGATTCCGACGCCGACTGGCAGCACCTGCGCACCAGCGCGCTGACGCTGATCGAAGCCGGCAACATGCTGATGATCCCCGGGCGCGAGGTCATGAATCCCGCTGCAAGCATCGACAGCTCAGGCTTCCAGCGCAGCGGCGAGGAGATTGCGCAATTGCGCACGGAGGATCCTGAAACCTGGCTGTTCTACGCGCAGCAATTGCAGGAAACCACGCGCCGCACGCTGCAGGCGATCGAGCTGCGCGACGTCATGGGCCTGACCGAGTGGGGCGCTGAAATCAACCAGGCCTGTGAAGGCTGCCATGCCGACTACTGGTACCGGCCGCAGGATGAGATACTGCCGCGCCAACAGGTGCAGCAGGACCAGCCCGTCGACGTGCCAACGCAGCCCTGAAGCTTTCGCCGAAGCTGCCGTAATAGTCCCGAGTGAGCTGAAACAGGAGATCCTGTTGCAGCAAGGCCACGACGAAGGACTGTGCGATGGACAAGAGGTCGGAACCCCGCGTCAAACTGCTATACGTGCTGAAGGTGTACAACCGGCACACGCGCGAAGTCATCGGGCAGGTGCTGGACATCACGAGCCAGGGTTTCAACCTGCTGTGCCGCGACTACATGCAGATCGGCGAGATGCACGAATGCGTGCTGGAGCTGCCCGGCGAGGATTACGGGAAAACCAGCGTGAAAGTCGACATCGAGTGCCGCTGGCGCAAGCATGACACCACGCCGGGCTTCTTCAGCTCCGGCTTCCACTTCAGGAAAATATCGCTCGAGCAGCGCGGCTGGCTGCAGCGGCTGATGAGCGACTGCGCGCGTAGTCCCAACCTGGATTTTCTTCTGGCCTGAGTGTTTCGCAGGTCTCGCGGCGCAATGCGGCATGCCCGCGAAGGCGGGATCCTTAGAGAGACGGGCGCATGTCCACGCGTTCAGGGATCGAGCGAGGCGAGATACGCCGTCAGGTCCACGATCTGCTCCGTCGTCAATCCTTGCACGACATCGGCCATCAACGGCGACCATAGCCCTTTGCGGCTGCCGCTTTGCAGGTCGTACAACTGCCGCGCGAGATAGCTCGGCGAGCGTCCCGCCAGCGTCGGCACCGGACCCAGGCCTTTCAGATCTGGGCCATGGCAGGCCGCGCAGGGCGTTCTGCCTGCGGCGCTCTCCGCCAGCGCCTTTCCGCGCGCGACACTGCCGACCGGCACGTAGGCAACGAAGCCCGAACGCGCGTCGCGCAACTCGGTGCGCTCGAGGTCCTCGGGCATCTCGATGATGCGATTGCCGAGCGCTTCGCTGCCACCGCCCTCCTTCTCGATGAACATCCAGCCTGAGACGACTGTCTGCGGCACGGTGTCGGTTTCGACGACGCGGATCCACTTTGCTGGTTTCAGGCTCGAAAAATAGGCGGCCGCCTGCGCTGCTTCCTCTTCGGTGGCATTCGCGCCAACGGCACGCATGTTGTTCGCGGGACCGTGCTGTGGCTCGCTGCTGGCGCGCAATCCGGCGCGGTAATCGCGCATCTGCTGCAGGATGTAGTCGGCGGGCAAGCCAGTGAGGCTGGCGTTTTCGGGACGTCCCTGGCCATTCGGCAAATGGCAGTAGCCGCAGGCGAATACCCCCGGATCGCGCCCCTTCGCCACGATCGGCGGCAGCGGCGGATGGTCGCCTGGATGCCAGTCCGGCGGCGCGTACAGGCTGCGCGGGTTCGCGAAAGTGAATTCGAGCTCGCTGCCGGGCACGCGCTGTGGGCCTTCGGGCACTTCGGCGACGATGCCTGGCGTGTTCAAGGCATAGGCCCATTCGAGCGGCGTTTGCGGCAGCGGCGCTGCTGGTTGCGCATCCTGCGCGGCAGCGCCGCTCATCACCAGCGCCAGCGGAAAGGACAGCATGACGAGCGAGATGGGCTTATGCATGAGGTTTACCGTCGCGTGATGGGCCGGGCACAGGATGTCGCAGCGCTGGATTGCGGTCAACCGCGCGACGTTGCGGTGCCACGCGTTAATCGGCGCGGCGCGCCTTGATCCGGATCCTTACCTTGTCGCGGCAACGATCTGCAGCTCGACCCTGCGGTTCTGCGCCTTGCCGCTTTCGGAGCTGTTCGACGCGATCGGCTGGTCAGGGCCGACACCCTGCGAGATCAGGCGCGACTGAGCGACGCCGTTCTGCGCAAGGTAGTTGGCCACGCTGGCGGCGCGTCGGTTCGACAGGTTGTAGTTGTAGTCGGCGGCGCCAGTGGAATCGGTGTGGCCGGTGACGACGAGGTTCGTGTCGGTGTACTTGTAGAGCACCTGCGCGACGGAATCGAGCACGGGGTAGAAGTTGGGTTTCACGGTGTATTCATTGGTGTTGAAGGTGACGTTGCCGGGCATGATCAGGTTCAGCTCGTCGCCGTTGCGGACCACCTGCACACCGGAGCCGGCGAGTTCATCGCGCAATTCGGCTTCCTGCGCATCCATGTAAGCGCCGACACCGGCACCGATCGCGCCGCAGCCGAGGCCCGCGTTACGCGCGCGGCGGCTATTTTCCGCAGCGCCGATCAGTCCACACACCACGCCGCCGATTGCGCCATACTTCACGGCGTTGCTGGTCTGCCGTTGGCCGGTGTAGGGATTCGTCGTACAGGCCGTGACGAAACAGACGCCCAGCAGGGCTGCGGTTCTGATGAAAGTGCTTTTCATGGGTGGCTCCTTTTTTTACATCAACGAGAACATGGGTGTTGCGGTGTGAAGCCTGCCTGCTGACGCGCAGGTCCTGTGTGATCAGGTTCGTGGAAATCATACGGCGATGGCCTTAATCAACCCTGAACCTCGTCCACGCGATGCTCAGGAGACAGACGGTCTGCGACCACCCGGTGGCCTGTCCCGAAGCTTGCCCACGTTTCCAT
>JBEGWB010000060.1:0-2725 GCA_041178065.1 Pseudomonadota bacterium
CCAGTGTCGGCACTGTTCACGATACTGACGAAGGTCGGCGTGTACGCGGTCGTGCGCCTGTGGGCGCTGTGCTTTCCCTCCGACGCCGGCAGCTCGGCGCTGTTCGGCGCCGAGGTGCTGGGGTGGAGCGGCATTGCCACGGTGCTGTTTGGATCGATCGGCATGCTGGCCTCGCTGTCGTTCGAGCGCATGGCAGCCTTCAGCGTCATCGCATCGGCTGGCACGCTGGTGGCGGCGATCGGCTTCGACGTGCCTGCGCTGAGCGCCGGCGCCTTGCTGTATCTGGCGAGCTCGACCCTGGCCGGATGCGCGATGTTCCTGCTGGTGGAGCTGCTCGATCGCACGCGGCAGGGCACGACGATGCTCGCAACGATCGACGACGGCGGAATGCTGCCGCAGTTCGGCGAAAGCACCGAGTCGCCGCCGGGTGAAAACCTCGATGACGACGAAGTGGTGCTCGTCGGCCGCGCCATTCCCTTCGCGCTGGCCTTCCTCGGCGTGACCTTTGCCGTGTTCGCGCTGGTCGTGGCTGGCCTGCCGCCGCTGTCCGGTTTTGTCAGCAAGGTGGTCATGCTGATGGCGTTGCTCGACATTCGCACGCCGGCGGCCTGGACTTTCTTCGCCGTGCTCATCCTGTCGGGACTGCTGGCGGCAATGGCGCTGATCCGCGTCGGCATGCGGCACTTCTGGTCGCGGCTGGATTACCCCGCGCCGCGGCTGCGCATTATCGAGACACTGCCGATCGCGCTGTTGCTGCTGGCCTGCATGGCGCTGGTCGTCGTGGTGGAGCCGGTGTACAGCTACATGCGCGCCACCGCCGAAGCGCTACATAACCCGGTCGATTACATCGACGCCGTGCTCGACGCGCGGCCGCGCAGTAACGTCGACGCTGCACCCGGAGCGCTGCCATGAAGCGCTGGTTGCCGGCTCCGCTGCTGTCGCTGGCGCTGTTCGCGATGTGGATGACGCTGGCGCGCTCGGTCGCGCCGGGACACATCCTGCTCGCGGTGGTGCTGGCGGTTGGCATGCCGCTGTGGTTGCGTCCGCTGCGACCGCAGGCGGGACCGATGCGCCATCCGCTCGTGCTCGTCCGCCTGATCCTGCGCGTAGGAGGCGACGTGATTACCTCGGGACTCGACGTTGCGTGGGGGATCGTGCGCATGCGTGCCCATCTGCCGCGCGCCGGGTTTGTCGCGGTTCCGCTCGACCTGCGCGACGAACATGCGCTGGCCGCGCTGGCGATGATCGTCGCGGTCGTGCCCGGCACGGTGTGGACCGAACTCGCGCCCGATCGCAGCACCGTGCTGCTGCATGTGTTCGACATCGACGACGAGGCGCGTTTCATCGCGCGAATCAAAGGGCGCTACGAAAGCGCGCTGAAGGAGATATTCGAATGAGTGCCTTGCTGACCTGGTCGATCACGCTGACGCAGCTGATGTTCCTCGCCGCCATCACGCTGAGCGTGCTGCGCGTGTTGCGCGGTCCGACGGCGCAAGACCGCGTGCTTGCGCTCGACTTCATCTACGTCGTGGCGATGCTGTGCATGCTGCTGCTCGCGATCCGCTACGACAGCAGTATGTATTTTGAGGGCGCGCTGTTGATGGTGCTGTTCGGCTACGTCAGCTCGGTCGCGCTGGCCAAGTTCCTGCTGCGCGGGGAGGTCATCGAGTAATGCCACCGCTGAGCGAAGTGATTGTTGCCATCCTGTTGCTGAGCAGCGGCGCGCTGGTGCTCTGCGCCGCGCTCGGCCTGCATCGCCTGCCGGATTTCTTCACGCGCATGCACGCACCCGCGGTGGCCTCGACGCTGGGCGTGTGGCTCGTCGGGCTGGCTTCGATAGTGCACTTCTCGGCGCGCGCCGGCGAGCTACGCCTGCATGTCTGGTTGATCATGATCCTGCTGTCGATCTCCGCGCCGGTCACGACCGTCGTGCTGGCGCGCGCGCATCTGTTCCGCCGGCGTCAGGCGGGCGATGCCCTGCCGGCGCCGCTGCGCACGCGCGGCAGGTCTTCGGGCGGCGAGCGGGCGACGTAAGCTGTTGCTGAAGCTTCCCACATTGCCACAGGCATTGGTCGCGCGGAGCGTGGCCCAGCACTTGCACCGCGCCTTTCAGGCCCTTGTTGAAACCGCCGGCCGGTGCTGCTTTACTCCTCCGCGCGGCTGGACGCCATGGAGGTCCCGGCCCTTACCGAGGCGTCGACCACAATGAAAACAACACGATATCTCCGCTTGCCCCTGGGTTTGCTGCTGGGCTTTGTCATCACCGGCTGCGGTGGCGACACCGCGACCGAGTCTGCCAGCAGCGCTGCCCCCACGGCCCCGAGCGCTGCGCCCGTGGCAGCGGCCGCATCGGCGCCGGTGCTCGCCGCGGGCCAGGCCGCCGCCATCGACCAGGGGCGCTATGTCAACGCCGCCAGCGAGCCCGCCAACTGGATCAACTACGGTGGCACCTGGAAAGAGCAGCGCTACAGCACGCTCGCAGAAATCAACGACACCAACGTCAGCCGCCTCGGCCTCGCCTGGTTCGCCGAGCTCGGCACGATGCGCGGCGTCGAAGGCACGCCGCTTGTCATCGACGGCGTGTTGTACAACATCTCCGCGTGGAGCGTGACGACCGCGTACAACGCCGCCACCGGCGAAAAGCTGTGGGAGTTCGATCCGAAAGTGTCGCCCGACTATTCGCGCATCACCTGCTGCGGCACGGTGAGCCGCGGCGTGGCCGCGT
>JBEGWB010000061.1:0-3638 GCA_041178065.1 Pseudomonadota bacterium
AGCGAATCGGCTGAACGCAGCTACGAGATCGAGCCCGACGAAGACGTCGTCATCGAGGAACACAAACCGCGTCCGCCCATCGTGGCCGACGTGCCCGCGGTACAGACCTCCCGTCTGCACACGCAGCCGCCTCCGGTGGTCGCGCCCGCGGCCTCGGCTCCGGTACCGGCACCCGCGGCTCCGGCGCAGCGCCAGGGCCTCTGGGGCTCGCTGCTCTCCTTCCTCGGTGTCACCACCGAAGCACCGGCTCCGGCAGCGCCGGCGCCCAAACCTGCCAGTGGCAGCGCCGCGCGTGATCGCGATGGTCGCCGCAGCGAGCGTCAGGGTGGCAAGCGTCGCAATGAGCGCGAACGCGGCGAGCGTGGTGAACGCGGCGAGCGTGGTGACAGACCGGAACGTGGTAATCGCGAAGCGCGTAGTGACAGACCGGAACGCGACAATCGTGAGCGTGGCCCCCGCCCTGCCCCCGCGGCGGACGCCAGCAGCACGGCCCCGGTCGTCGCCGGTGTACCGGGTGAAGAAGACACGTCATTGCAGCCACGCAAGGAAGGTGGTCGTCGCCGTCGTGGTGGCAAGAACCGCAATCGTGGCGAGCGCGGCGAACGTCCACAGGCTGCCACCGATGTGGCTGGAATCGAAGCCGAAGGCGTAATTGCAGATCAGGTTGCGGACACATCCAGCGACGAAGCACGTGACAGCCGTCAGGATGATCAGCCCCGCGCGGGCCGTCGTCCCGCCGACCAGCGCGGCCGTCCGCCGCGTCCGCGTCAGCGCGGTTCGCGTGAAGACCTGCAGCTCGATGGTAATGTCGCGGGCGAACGTTCACTCGCGCAGCCATTCACACGCCCTGAAGCGATCACGCATGAAGTCAGCGACAGTTTCATCGCACCTCTCGCTGCGGCGGATATCAGCCGCGAGGCCGCTGCGACGAATGCGCCGCAAGAAAGCTTTGGCGCGGATATGCAATCGTTGACGGAAAACTCCACGCCGCTGGCAATGCCCGAATTCACGATGCCGGCGGAAACGACGGCGATCGAGAGTCCGGACGACGACGCGGTACAGAGCCCGTTTACACCGACCTGGGATCCACCGGTTCCGGCAGACCCGGCCATCGATGTCAACGAAGGCTGGTACGCAGCCGATGCGGAAAGCCAAAGCCCCACGCCTGAACCGACCATGGAACAGGCTCCGAAAGTTGAAGCGCCGCCGGTGCCGACAGAACAGGCTCCAGCACCATCGCCTGCTGCTGCGCCCGCTCCCGCCGCTGCGCCTGCAACGATTGAGACACCAGTAGCCACGACCACGCAGGAGATTCCGCCGCGTGAACGTCGGCGCGCACCAAACGATCCGCGCAACCGTGGCTAAGCCGTAGCAAGTTCAAACAGCAGGCACAAAAAAAAGGACAGGTCCGCGAGGGCCTGTCCTTTTTTCATGAACTCGAAAAGCTCAATCTACAGGTCCTGCGCGCAGCTCGTGGGCAAGGACTTCGAGCGCCGCGGACGCCTCATGAACTCGAAACAGCGCAATTGATGAGTCAGCGGCAGTGGCTTTGCAGGCCCTGTTATTCGCGCCCGATGACGCGCTTACTGCTTGTTATAAACCAGCGTGAAGTCCACGACGACCTGCGGGTTGATCGAGGGCAGGCTGGCGATGCTACGCAGCTCTTCGACCGCGTCAGTCAGTCCGAACGACGAGGCATTGACCAGCAGCGGTTTCGTCAGCTGCACGAGGATCGTGTCGGCATCCAGCTTGATGATCTGCAGTTCCGTAGGGAATTCCGCGCTCGTCGCGTGCAGGTTGACCGTCGCCGTATGGGCAGCGGTGCTCGAGGTACCCGGGGCCATCGCGTCCAGCGCGGCGGCATCGACCTTCACCGACACACTCGCTTCCGGATATTCCTCGACCTCGAACACGATTTCGCGCATCCGTTCGTCGCGCACTTCGATCGCGGTATTGACCGTCGCCAGATCGATTTCCAGTGTTGCCGTACCGTCGGCGGCGATGCCGCCGCTAAGGCCGCTGAAGGTATTTACTTCCGACACCATGCTGGCCTTGCTGGTAACGTAGTAAAACGACGAAGCCTCGTTATCCAGCGCCCAATCGGCATGTGCGCCGGTCGAGAGCAACAGCGCCGCGATTCCCGCATTCAAAGCTTTCAACTTCATATCGATCCCCTAACGCGTTGATGATTGTTTATTTGTGCAATTGTTGTCTTACAGACGTTCGGCAAGTTCCTTCACCGCGTCGAACAGATCCGCCACGAGGCCATAGTCGGCAACCTGGAAGATCGGCGCCTCGGCATCCTTGTTGATCGCCACGATGACCTTGCTGTCCTTCATGCCGGCAAGATGCTGGATCGCGCCGGAAATGCCGATCGCGATATAGAGGTCGGGCGCCACGACGCGGCCGGTCTGGCCGACCTGCATTTCGTTGCGGCAATAGCCGGCGTCGACCGCGGCCCGCGAGGCGCCGATCGCCGCGCCAAGTTTGTCGGCCAGCGGCTCCAGGATGCTGAAGTTTTCCATGCTACCCAGTCCACGGCCGCCGGAGATGACGATCTTGGCCGAACCAAGATCCGGGCGTGCATTCTTGCTCAGGCTTTCACTGACGAAGCGCGATTGCTGCTGTTGCGCAACAAAATCGACGGCGGCGACGGCCGCGCGCGCCTGCCCCGCCGCGCGTTCCGGTGCCGGCGCAAACGCCGATGTGCGCACAGTCATCACCTTGACCGCATCTGCCGACTTCACGGTCGCCAGGGCGTTGCCCGCGTAGATGGGCCGCACGAATGTGGCATGGTCGACGATTGCCGATATTTCAGAAATTTGCGCTACGTCGAGCTTCGCCGCGACGCGTGGCAGGAAGTTCTTGCCGGTCGTGCTCGCGGCCGCGAGGATCGCGCCGTAGGCCGGCGCCAGCGACAGCACGAGTGCCGCCATCGGCTCGGCGAGATGCTGCGCGTAGCTCGCATTGTCGGCCAGCAGGACCTTGCCGACGCCGTCGATAGCCGCTGCACTGTCTGCAATCGCGGCGCAGTTTGCGCCAGCGACGAGCACGTGCACTTCACCAGCGAGCTTCAGCGCCGCGGTGACGAGCGCGGCAGTCGCGCCCTTCAATGCATGGTTGTCGTGTTCCGCAATGACCAGCGCTTTCATGGCAGCACCTTCGCTTCGTTCTTCAGTTTGTCGATCAGCTCCGCGACGCTCTGCACCTTGACGCCCGCCTTGCGCGGCGGCGGTTCGGTGACAGACACCGTGCTCAGGTGCTGCTTCATGACGACGCCCAGCTGTTCGGGCGTCACGACATCAACCGGCTTCTTTTTAGCCTTCATGATATCCGGCAACTTCGCATAGCGCGGTTCGTTCAGGCGCAGGTCGCTGGTGATGATCGCGGGAAGGCCCAGGCTCAGCACCTGCTCGCCGCCTTCGACTTCGCGACTGACCTCGACACGGTCGCCGTTCAGTTCCACTTTCGACGCGAACGTGGCCTGCGGCAGGTCGCACAGGGCGGCCAGCATCTGGCCGACCTGGTTGTTGTCGGAATCGATCGCCTGCTTGCCGAGCAGGATCAACCCGGGCTGTTCCTTCGCAACTATCGCCTGCAACAGCTTGGCGATGTTCAGCGACTCGAGCTCGTCGGAG
>JBEGWB010000062.1:0-16532 GCA_041178065.1 Pseudomonadota bacterium
CTGCTGTACGTCGCCCACAGCCCACGTCCTTTCCAGCCAGCATTCGGATCGTCGATGCGACCATCGAGCCACTTCGTGTAGAAGCCGAGCGGGTAGGGCACAGTCAGCCGCACGAACTCACCCTCGTTCAATGCGAGCAGCGCGCCGCTCTGGTTGCCGGTGTTGATCGGCGTGTTGGCGCCAAGGCCGAGCGTGTCGAACTGGTCCACCCAGGTGAAGTAGCTGCCCTCGCTGGAACCGGAGCTGCGCTCCACGCCTTTGAACTGCGGCAAGGGTTCGCTGTAGAAGGTCCAGCCTTCGGGACAATGCTGGCCTGTTGCTTCCGGACCGCTCAATGGCCCGGCGCACTTGCGGCGATCGAAACTGGCCATGTGGCCGCTGGCCATCGCCAGCCAGGCAACGCCGTTGCGGTCTATGTCCATCCCGCGCGGTGAGAAACCTTCCACCGGATTGCCGCTTGCATCGACAGGCGGTGCGTAGAATTCGGTGATTGCCGTCGTGGTCGGATCGCTGCCAGGGACGAGCCGCGCCACGCCGCCCGGAAAGCCGAGCACCGAACCCCAGACACTCCCGTCCGGCGCCGGATTCACCGCGTAGAAACCGAAGCCGGGCAGCATCTGCGTATCTTTCGTCGCATCCGGCGCATCGTCGGGGCCGACATAGGCGTCCCGCTGGCCGTTGCCGTTCGTGTCGAGGATGAAGGGCGTCCAGCCTTGCGCGGCCTGATAGTCACCGGTTTCGAGATACTGCTTTGTGTTCAGCCAGCCGATCACCTGGCCGCCGCCGCTGGTCCACAGCGTGTCGTTAGCGTCTTCGGCAAACATCAGGTGGTGCGTGCCGAAGCAGGTATCGATGTGCTTGTACTCGCCGGTATCGGGCAGGTAGAGGCCCAGCTGGCGACCATTGCCCTCGAGCGGATAGGCCTGAGCCGCGGGATGCGTGGAACCTTCCATGCACCACGCCGGGTTGTCGCGGCCGCGCACGCGCGCGGTGATCCACACGCGGCCCTCTTCATCGAGCATCGGGTTGTGCACGTTGGCGCGCGAGTCCCAGATGTTCTCGGTGCCGAAGTAGGGCGACTCGGCGACCTGCGGCCCGGGAACCGGCCCTGCGCTTTCATCCATCATCGTCAGCGGCACGCGATCGATCTGATGCGTGACGGGATCGAGCACGGGCAGATAGTCGTGGCTTTCCTCGAGCGCGCCGTAAAGCTTGCCGCCGGCGTTGACAGTGGGATTGCGGCGGTCGGTCGATACCACGTCGTGCAGGTAAGCGGTTGGATCGGCCCAGTCCCACTGGGTGATGACGACGTTGCGCTCGATGCCCCGTGGACGCTCGGGAGTAACCGCGGGAAGTTCGCCGGCGGCGATGCGGTCAGTCCAGTCGCCGAACATCTTCGTCGTGCCTTCGAGGCCCATGCCCGTCAGCGTGCGGGTCATGAAGCCACCGGCCTGGCCCGACTGGATGCGGCGCGCCCATGCCGCAGCGCTCGAGTCGTAGCCGTTGAAGAGTGCCGGGAGTTCGCGCGTCGCCTTGTTGCCGATCTGGTGGCAGACGATGCAACCGCCGGACGTGATCTGGCGGATGTAGTCGGCCTGGTGCTGGATCGCGGGGTTGATGCCGTTACCGGTCGGACCCGTGCCCGGAAACTCGCTGGCAGCCGGCACCTGCAACATCGAGAACCAGTAACCCGCCGGGTAGTACTCGGCGGCAGCCGCGGCATCGGGCGCGACCGTGGCCATCAGGTCGAGCGTAGCGCCTGGCGCGGAGTTCACTTTCGCGGAATCGACAAGCCCGTATCCGCGCACCCATACATCGTAAGTGGCGTCGGGCAGGTCGGGGATGAGGTAGCGGCCCTGATCATCGGTGACGACGATCCTGGCGAAGCGCGTCCCGAGATCATGGGTTTCGGCGATTACCCAGACACCGGCTTCGGGGCCGGCGGGTCCAGTCACCATGCCACTGATATTGTCGGCGGCCTCGGCAGGCGCTGCACTCGCAGTGGCGTTAGCGGGCGCTGCCGCCGGCACGGCAGTGGCAGCGGGTGGGCTGTCTTCAGCGGAGCAGGCAGTCAGTACCAGACCTGCGATCAACAGACTCAATTTCCTGCAGCGAAGTTCGTTGTAACGAATCATGGGCTTTCCCCTCGCAGAAATGATCAATCGTTGTGTGGTACTGAATGCCTGTCCTCTTGCGCTTGCAGCAGGCCTTGCGGCTTACTCCTTGAACTCATAGAGCGTGAAGGTAGTACCATCGTCACCTTCGAAATCGAGTACGCAGGCGCCGAGTGCGGGCGGCAGCGTCCAGTCGACGTCGGGCTGATATTCCAGTTCGAGGTTGCGATGCTCACAGCGCGCGGTGATCGTGTCGAGTTCACCAGCGATGTCGGCGACGGTAAAGATGCGATGCACCGGCGCGTAGGTCCACTGGTCTTCGATGATTTTCCCGAGCGCAGCCAGTGGATCCGGCGAGTTGAGTTTTTCCTGCGATGCGGCGACGATGGCATGCAGCCTGTCATCGGCGGGAATGGTGAAATTGCTGTTCAGCATATCCCAGGTCCGCACAACCTCGCCGTGCTGGAATACGCCGGCTGCGAGAATCAGTTGCTGGCGCAACGCGCTTTCGAGCAACTCCGGCGTCAGCATGTATTCAGTGGTGCCGGCGGCATCGACATTGCTCATCGTCGCCTTCTTCACTGACTCGAGTGCGGCGAAGAGATCCTGCAACTGCACTTCGACCTTCGACAGTTCCTGGTTTGCCACGGCGTAGTCGAGCACGGTATGCGCATGCTCGCGCAGAATGTTGCGGATTGTTTTCTTCGCGTCCTCGAACTCCTTCGCAGCCACTTGCTCGCTCAGTTTTGCATAGGCTTCCTGGAAGTCTGGGGAGCTCGCGAGCTGTTCCGAGATCTTCACGCGGAAGGTGTATTCCTGGTTCAGGAAGTCGGCTGGCTCACCGTTGACGGTGCCGGGAGTAAAGGTCCATTTCGAGACCGATTCCTTGATCGCCTTTTCATAAAAGGGATTCGTGAAGCCGCCAATGATTTCGATGTCATCGGTGCTGCCGTCAGCTTTGATCGTATAGCGGGTGACGATGAACCCTTCATTGCCGAAGCCAGGGAAGAAGCGGCCTTCCTGTACCAGCGGCACTGGTTGTACTTGCACCGGGGCATCGGCAGCCTGTGCCGGAGACATGAAGAGCGTGAGTGCGGACAATGCAAGGACGAGAGCGGTTTTTGGACTGGACATTTTAGGGGAAAAGTTTCTGCAGTAAGTTTGTGTGGATGGTTGTGTGGATGCTTGTGTGGCGAGTTGTTTGATTAGCGGCATGTACATCGGCGTCTCCTGGGGAGCTGTTATTGTTATGGGTGGCGCATGCTAAATCGAAAGCGCGACATGGTCCAGACAGCACGTCCGCGCTTCAACCAGGGTCCAGGCCCGACCTGAAAGTGACCGGATGTAACTTGCATAATTTATCCATGATCGCTGTCGTAGCTCGAGGGTTTTGCTTGAAGCCCGGATGAGCGGATGGGAGAATCCGGATTCGTAATGTTGATGCCGTCCAGGTGTGCATAAGGCGCTCATCGGCACGATAGCGATCAACGCAATAACACACGAGAGTAAGGGCGCCCATGAACATCCTGTCACGCAAGCTTCTGGTCACGGCAGTTGTCGCAGCACTGGTTCAGCCCGCATACGCCCATCACAGCGCAGCGGCCTTCAACACTGACAGCGAGGTCACCGTCACGGGTGTCGTCACGGAGTACAGTTTCCGCAATCCGCACGTCTACATGACCGTGGAGCAGACGCAGGAAGACGGCAGCAAGGTGTCAACCGAAATCGAGGCGGGCGCGGCGTCGGTCATCGGGCCGCTCGGCTTTACGCGCGACGCCGTCAAGATTGGTGATCGCGTTAGCGTGCACGGCAATCCGGGTCGTAACAAACCTGACACACTGCTGCTCGGCAGGGAGCTCTACAAGGAAAACGGTACCTACCTCCCGCTGAACATCGCGTCACGCGCGACCAGCGAGCAGAGCGGCCAGGTCGCGACCAGCATCGCCGGCACCTGGTTCTCGCCGCGCACCTCCTTCTTCGCCTTCCTCGGCGCCGCCAATGGGTGGCCGATAAGCGAGGCCGGCCGGGCCGCGATGGCCGCTTCCGGTCAGGTCGCAACGCCGCAGAAGGATTGCATTCCGATCGGCGAACCGGCGGTAATGTTCTATCCCGTCGCAACCGTGATCGACGTGCATGATGACCGTATCGACATTACCGTCGACTGGCTCGAAACCAGGCGTACCGTGTGGCTCGATGGACGCGCGCATCCAGCGGCCACCGAGACCTTCCAGCACGGCCATTCCACGGGACATTTCGAGGGCAAGGCGCTGGTCGTCGATTCGACTAACTTCGCGCCAAACCCGATCGGGTTCACGACGGGGCTGCCGAGCAGCAGTGGCAAGCATCTGGTCGAACGTTTCGAACTCAGCGCCGATGGCAAGCAGATGACCTATTCAGGCACGATGGAAGATCCCGAGTTCCTGACGGCGCCGGCGAGCTGGAGCGGTACGCTGGAATATCGCCCGGAGATGCAGCTGTCGAACGAAGTCTGCAACCTCGAGGCCGCACAGAAGTTTCTGGACGACTGAGCCGCGGGAATCACTTTTCAGGGGAGCAATACATGCGCGTACTGTTGATGGCAGGCCTGTTGTTGATTGCGACACTGGCCCAGGCCCAGCTGGTGATTCCCGGTATCGCTGCCGATACCGCGCCGAAGCCAAATCCCGAGGCGCCGATGTATCGGCACACCGGCGAGCAATATCGTGTTTACGAATTTCCCGGCACAGGCGAACCCATTCCTTACCGCCTGTTCGTGCCGGAGAACTGGACTCCCGAGCAAAGCCTGCCTGTGCTTATCACGCTACGCGCAGGCAACAGCATCAACAACAATCATCGTGGCAACAACGACCTCGTAACCGAGGCGAGACAGCGGGGCTACATCGTCATATCGCCGCTTGGCTATCGCGGACTCAGTCAGCCCTACTACGGCAGTCCGTATCCGGTCGATCGGCCGACAGGTCCGTCAGTGCCCGGCGAGGGCTGGACCGCGGATGAGAACCTGCGCGCCGAGCAGGACGTGCTGCATACGCTTGGCCTCGTGGTTGCCGAATATAACGCCGACACCTCGCGCATATTCGTCCATGGCCAGAACCCCTCGGGCTCATCGGCATTTCATTTCGCGGCGAAGTATCCCGATGTGTTCAGCGCGATCGTGGTCAGCGCCGGTCCCATCGTCACCACGAACTATCCCTTCGAGGCGCTCACGGGAAAGGTTGCCGTGATGATGTTGCATGGTACCGCCGATACGCAGAACACCGCCGCGGCCTCGGAACGCGTGACGCGCGAATTGCAGGAGCATGGGGTCGAAGCGGAGTTCCACCTCGTGCCTGATGGCGAGCATCTCACCGCCTACCTGACCTATGCCTCAGGCCTGTTTGATTTTCTCGACAAGCACTAGCCCATAAAAAAGCCCGGGAATCCCGGGCTTTTTTATATTCGAAGCGACTTATTCGGCCTCGGTATCGTAGGTGTGCCAGGTTGAGTAATCCGGTGGCTTGATCCGGCCTTCGAACAGGCTCTTGTTGTTTTCCTCGCAGGAATATTCGATCAGCTCGAAATCCTTCTGCAGCGTGAAGACACGCTTGTTGCTCCAGGGTTCGGAGTAATAGATCGGATCATCGACGGTTACTTCGTAATCCATGTTCTCCATGTCGCGCCGCGTGAAGCGTTCGGTCACCGTCATCCTGTCGCTGTGCGGGTGGCCGAGCGTGTCGAGGCGGGTCTTGCCGTTGAATTCCTTCGTCGTCAGCACCAGCGTGTCGCCGTCCCAGGTGGCGACGGTGTGGCCGAACCAGGTCGGTACACCGGTGGAGTGATCCTGGCCGTCGGTGTTGATAACCTTGAACCAGGTGTTCTGTTCATACAGCAGCGCGAAATGTGTTTGTGTCTGCATGAACTGGATCGGGTCAGGCGAGTTCATCGCGCGCAGCAGGCCGAAGGGCAGGCATGAGCCGGTATAGTCGCCCGTGGATGGATTGTAGTTTTCGAAATTGCGGCGGCCGGCTTCAGTGAAGGGCAACTCGCCGGGGCCGATCTGGTTGCGGCCGTTCCCCGCGGCACCCATGTCCGGCACATAGGGTCGTGCCCAGATGCCATTGAGATCAGGCTTGCCGTCGGGAAGACGCGGAATGTCCTGCGCCAGTGCATGGGTTGCAAACCCCGCCAGCAAGAGACATGCGGCGATGCGGGTCAGTTTCATGAATTTCCTCCTCATAAACGGGTGACTGCGTTGTCCGGCCTGGTGTTGTTATGGCCGGCTGCTGCGTGGGTAGCGTGTTACTGCGTTGCGTTGCGGTTGCCGCTGAAGATCGGCGTGCCGTCTTCGAGCGTGATGGCGCCGACATAACAGGTTTTGGCATCGTTGCGCGCAGGGTTTGCGCGTTCAGCCTTAATCACTGTGCCTACTGGCAGGTCTTCTTTCTTCCAGCCGGCGCGGATCAGGCGATTTGGATTGATGCCGGTAGTACATTGCCACTGCTCGACTTCACCGCTGGCATTGGTCACATCGAGGTAGTACCACAGATGCGGATTGGCCCAGTCGAGTTTGGTCAGCGTGCCTTTGATTTCGAAAGTTTTCTCGGTATCGAACTCACCGGTGATCGAGTGATGCGCCTGCGCCGGCAGGCCAGTCAGTCCCATCAATAGCGCCGCGGTGACAACCTTAGTCATACCCGATTCGAGTCGCTTGCCTGCCATGCTGTTTCCCCCCTTCGTGAAACGTTTCGATGAACAGTGCGCAGGATTATGCGTCATAGATCCGGTAATGCGAATACATAAATCGCCGTGTCGCTAGCAGTGCCAGGCGAACCATGCAGTCCTGTATTCGCGCGCCGCTGCGCTATGCACCGCGCGTAAATGCGATGCACTGTCGGCATGTTTCCATTGTCGCAGTAGAGGCGGCGGCATATTATCGTGCGCGTTCCGCGAGGGCCCGCACAGAGGCCGTTAACCACACATCCACGCGTTTTTCGATTGGGGACCACGATGAAAACTTTCCTGAACAAATTTGTACAACAAGCCGCAATGTTCGCCGTGCTCGCGGGCTCGACCTTTGTCATGGGCGCGGCGCCAGACGGAGCGCCGCCGCGCGCACCAGTGCCGCGTCCCGGTTTGCTGTTCGAGGAAACCTGGCAGCAGGTGCCCGCCGGCGGCGAACAACCGATCTCGCAGGCGCATGTTTCCAATCCTGCGCTCGAACTGAAACTGTATGGTCCAAAGAATGCCGATCTGCAGATCACTGGCGTCGCCGTTGGCGAGCCCGGCTACGACACCAACCCGATCCACACCTGGTCCGGACTCTGCGGCGCTGGCTGCACCTTCGCGTTCCGTCATCGCGATGCCTACGCTGACCTCAGCGGCGCCGCGCGCATCATGGTGCAGAGCAAGACCTCCGGCTTTCACAAGATCCATCCCTTCATCAAGCTCGCCGATGGCAAGACGTATATCGGCGACTACAACTTCGGCCAGACCAGCGACTTCCTCTTCACCGAGTTCCGCATCCAGGACGTGAGATGGATTGAGTTCAATACTGACACCGGCGTGACGCGCGGCAACCTGTTGCCCTCGCTCGATCTCAGCAAGGTCGACGAGATCGGTTTCACCGACCTGCAGCCAGGCGCCGATCACGGCCCGGGCGGCTGGTCCGACGTCGCCGTCGTGCGCGTCTATGCGAACGCAGTGCCGCGCTAATAGTGCGTCAACAGGAGTATTCAATGCGCAAGACAATCAAGCTGCTCGTATTGATGACAGCCAGTTCCTTAGCCCTCGCCCAGGATCAGGCCGCGCAGGATGGCAACGGCGAAGAGCTGTTCACCGCACGCTGCGCCGCCTGCCACCTGAATCCCGACCCGGTTGCGAACGCGCATGCGCCACGCAAGGAAGACATCGCGCGCTTCACGCCGAACTCCGTATACAACGCCCTGACCGAAGGACTGATGCGGTTACAGGCGGCGGGCCTCAGCGACGCCGAGATGCGCACCTTGTCGAAGTATTTAACCGGGCGTGAAGTCAGCGACATCCAGCTGGAAGTGACCTCCAACATGTGTACGAACAATCCAGAGCTGCTGGATCCAGCCGACGGGCCAATGTGGAACGGTTGGGGGCCGGACCCGGGCAATACGCGCTTCGCCGCCAACGGCGGACTGAGCGCGGCAGACATTCCGAAGCTGCGCCTGAAGTGGGCCTATGGCTTGCCCGGTGAAAGCCAGCCGCGCGCGCAACCGGCGGTCGTTGGCGAGCGCATCTATGTCGGTAACCGCGCCGGTGCGCTGTACTCGCTCGATGCCGATACAGGCTGCACCTACTGGAGCTACCTGCCACGTTCGGGCATTCGCAGTGCGCTGAGTGTCGGCCCGGTTACGCTCGCTGACGGCAGTGCAGGGCAGGCGGTGTTCTTCGTGGACATTCTCGCGAATGCGTACGCCGTCAACGCGCACACCGGTGAGCTGCTATGGGTACGCCAGGTCGACGATCATCCTGCCGTGCGCGGCACCGGGGCGGTGACGCTGCACGATGGTCGGCTTTACGTGCCGATGACCGGCGTTACCGAAGAGAACACGGCCTCAAATCCCGATTACTCCTGCTGCACCTTTCGCGGCAGCGTGAGCTCCTTCGACGTCAATACCGGTGAGCTCGTGTGGAAGTACTACACGGTGCCAGAACCGCAGCTGCGCGGCAAAAGTGCCAATGGCGCCGACCTCTATGGCCCGGCGGGTGTCGGTATCTGGAGCGCGCCGACGATCGATGCGGAGCGGGGGCTTGTGTATGCGGCAACCGGCAATGCGTACGCGGAACCTGCGCCGCCGACGGCAAACGCGATCATTGCCTTGAGCATCGCGAGCGGTGAACTCGTCTGGTCGAAACAGCTGACGCCGGACGATGCATGGATCGGCGGTTGTCCACCGAATGCCGACAATCCGAATTGCCCGGAAAATGTCGGCCCTGATTTCGATTTCTCGGCATCGCCAGTGCTGACGACGACGCCGGCAGGGCGTGAAGTGCTCGTGGTTCCGCAAAAGTCGGGCCTGGCATACGCACTGGATCCGGCGAACGAAGGCGAGGTGATCTGGCAATACCGCGCGGGTCCGGGTAGCGCCATCGGCGGTGTGTGGGGCGCTGCTGTCGCGGAGGGCGTCGCGTATGTCGCCGTCGGTGGATACCAGTTCGATGAACGTGGCGGCATTCACGGCATCGACGTCGACACCGGCGAGCGCCTGTGGTTTACACCGCCGCAGGCCTTGCTGTGCGAAGCCGGTCCGGGTTGCAGCGCCAGCCAGTCGGCCGCGGTAACGGCGATTCCCGGCGCAGTATTTTCCGGCTCGGCCGATGGTGGCATGCGCGCGTACGCGGCGCGCACGGGGGAGATCCTCTGGACTTTCGATGCAAACCGCAGCTACGAAACCGTCAACGGCATTGAAGCGACAGGTGCGTCGTTTGATGGCGCCGGGCCAGTGGTAGCAGGTGGCGTGCTGTACTTCCTGTCCGGCAGCGGCGGCTTTGTCGGGCGACCTGGCAACGTACTGCTTGCCTTTGACGTCGGCGAGTAAAGATGCTCGAGATGAAAAGGGGCGCTATGCGCTCCTTTTTTATGGCTGAACGCTTAACGCGTTCGCCACGCAGCCAAGTGGTGTTGCGCTACTATTTTGCGTCGCGCAACTTGTCGATCTCGCTGGCAAGGCTCACGCTTGCATGGCTGTCAGTGACGATTTTCTCGAGTACCTCGACGCGCTCACGCAGGCGCTGGATTTCGATATCACGCTCTTCCATAGCTTTCTCCAGCATTTTTTCGAACATCGGGGGCACGTGCGTATTGCGCGGGCTCGAATGCCAGCCGCGGTGGTCAGTGCCATTCTTGATCCTTGCCAGGCTCACGACGGCCCAGCAGATAATGGCGACGACAGGAATGATGAAGGGTGTATCGAACATGGCTGGCTTCTCCACAATAGTGATATGTACAGTTTGTCTGGCTGATGGTGCCCTGGATGCCTGGCCCGCACTCTGCCTTTGCCTCTGGGCCTGATCAGGTGGTACCAAGCAGAACCCGTGCCAGGTGTAGCTGGCGACATAAGCTATTGAAAGCTAATAAAGTGGCTTTGGCAGAAAAAGCGGGCCCCCAAAAATGCGCGCATCGCGTCGGCAATACTGGTGAATTTCGCCATGTCTGGATGCCTGTCCGACGTTGAACTTTTGGCCGGCACCTGTGCCATGCCTATAATAAATAGGTATAAACAAATCGGAGAGCAGTGGATGGCAAAGACCAATGCCGCGTTCATGTCGGCAGTGCCGGAGTTGCTGGCGCCGCGACTATTGGCGCGGGAGGAGATGTACGGATACCAGCTCGTGCGAGCGATACGCACAGTCTCGGCTGAGGCCTTCGACCTGGCCGAAGGTATGGTGTACCCCGTGCTGCATTCACTGGAAGCGCGCGGCTTGCTTAAGGCCAGGGAAAAAATCACCGATGGACGCGCACGCATCTACTACAGTGTTGCTGCGAAGGGCAAAACACGGCAGAAGGGGTTGTTGCTGGCGAAGTTGCTGAAGCTGCTGGCGGCAGCGCTACTGGTGGCGCTGCCGCCGCAAGTGCGCAGTCAGCCCACGTCGGCGAGTGAAGCGCCCGAAGAGTTCGTGGTTGTCGGGCGCCAGCCAGGACCGCCGCTTTGGCGTGTGACCAACGGCGACAAGGTCCTGTGGATCTTTCCCTACCTGTCGCCGGTGCCCAAGGACATGATCTGGGAGACCGACAAGGTCGAGAAGCTTGTCGCGGAAGCGCAGGAATTGATCCTGATGCCACAGCAAGGTGCTTCTGCATCGCCGCTGCTGGTGCTCAACCCGATTAACCTGTTTCGTGGCTGGCGCCTGGCGAAACGCCTCGTGCGCAATCCCGATGGGGCCTCGCTGCAGGACAGCCTGCCACCGGATCTCCACGCACGTTTCGCGACGCTGCAGGCACGCTATTTTCCGCGCGAAAACGATGTCGACGAGTTGCGTCCCATAGTCGCGGGTGGCCGCATGTCGTCGATCATCCAGCGAGAAGAAGGCCTTGTGGATGGCGGCGACATTCTAGCCTCACTGCGGCGTCTGACGCGCCGCAACAAGGACGCCGTGCGCACCGACGTCTCGGTGAACGTCGAACTCGAAGGCAGCTTCCGGGATCTCGCGCGCCGCGCCGAAACCATGATGGAGAGTCTGGAGCCAGCGCAGGAACTGGCATGCTTCGAGCAACAGCTTTTGCATATGGAACAGGATCTCGAGTACATGAAGAGTCGCGCGAATGCCTGGGCGCGCGGCTATGTCGACGAATTCCGCGACATTCCGCTCGTTGGTGAAGAAGGCAATGCCTGCATGGACCTGATCGCGGCCAGCTCCGAACGTGAGCTGATCCTCGAGATCGAGACACGCATGCGCACCATGTGGCTGCAGGCCGCCGAACGCGCGCTCGCCACCAACCACAGCACCTTCGCCATTCTTCCGATAGACAGCTTGATCAGCGCCGACGGTTTGCTGAGCGAGCTGAAGGCTAAAGGTTATGAGGTCAGGGAACCCTGAAGAAATCTGCGAAGGTCCCAGCTCGCAGCGCAAGGTAGTCATGCCACTCGCATGCAGCGTCTTGCTGCATGCCGTGCTGGTCGTCGTGTTCGCGCGCGCCACTGTCACGCCGCCTGCTGAAGCGCGCATTGCGGAGGAGCGAACGGAGCTGCGCGTGTCGGTAGTCATGCGCGCGCCCCTCACGACTCCGGAACCAGCAGAGCCAGGTCTTGAGCGAGCACCAGAGCCGGCTGCTGACCAGACGCTGGCCGAGGAAGCCGTAGAGCTGCCGGCCGTCGACGACACAGCACGAGCGCAACCGGATGCGCTTTCTGCTGCGGAAGTGGATGCGGGTGAAAACTCAGGCAGCACAGCTGCATGGACGCCTTCGACCGTTCGAGCTGCCGTCAGTGGCTACATACGCAGCCAGCGCGACGCCGCTATCGAAGCATGGGTGGTCGCTTGCAGCATCGAACGCAAAAGCGAGCATACGCGTGATTGTAAAGCGCAGCGCGGTGGTAGCGAGGGACGCAGTGCGAGCTCCGAAGCCGGGCGCGATGTCGTTGCCGGCACGGTCGCAGCGATGACCCGCAAGTGGCGCGATGCGCAGCTCACCGCCGAGCTCGAAGTACGAAAGGTCTCCATCGATGCGCTGATGGACGAAGAAGGCCCGGTGGGACAGCTAGCGGCCGATCGATACTATCTCGACGCCGAAATCGTGCGCTATCTCAATGGCAACCCAAGCCCTTACGGCCCGCGCAACCAGTTCATCTGCGGCAAGCGCATCGCCGGCACCGGCGTGCGCAGGCCTGTGCCGTGCGTCTACGAATACACCGGCTTCGTCATCGTCGCGCCGGAGCAGCCAGTCGATCCGAATGCCTTCCGCGTCGCACCCACGCTGCTGGGCACAGCCCGCTAAAACAGGAAGATTTCCCTGCGATCTTCATCACGTCCTGAAAACAAGATTTGTATCTGAGGCGCTCTTCCACCATCATAGTCCCGCCTAGTAGCGAGCAGGGAAAGTCAACATGCCAGGCCTTGATTCCGGGTCATTAATGCCTCCAGGCAAGCCGCGAACACCGCAGGATAAAGTCACCGCCGCAAACAAGCCGACACCGGCTGGCGCGGCAGCCAGTTCCCTCTCACACAGCAGTGCCGGGGGGGGCGGCAAGAGCACTGGCACGAATGCCGGCGCGAGCGGCGGCAAGAGCGGTGGCAAAGACAGTGGCCCGGGCAGCAAGCCCCCGACACTGCACCTTTACAACCTCCTGTCCCGCATGCCGGGCCCCAGGAATTTCGCTGTTCGCATCTTCATGTTCTCCTTCATTGGCACGCAGCTTCCGCTGTTCGCCTTGCTGCTGTACGTGTTGATGAATGTCGAGCTGACGGCCGAAGTGCTGACAACGTTCAGCATCGTGCTGATCGCCGCGCTGCTCGGCTCGGCATCCACCGTCGTGGCCTTGATGGCTTACGCTGAGCCTGTCGGCGCAATCAGCCGTGCGATGCAAAATTATTCCGAGGAAGGTTACGAACCGGACCTGCCGGAAGGTTATAGCGACGAAATCGGCGAGCTCATGGCCAACACGCAGGGCGCGTTGAAAAAACTGCATACGATGATCCACAGCATGCACGAGCTGACCATCCGCGACGAGCTGACGGGTTTGTACAACCGCCGTTTCTTCGTCGAGCAGGCCGAGCAATTGCTGTCGCGTGCGAATCGTTATGGCGAGCCGCTGACGCTGATCTTCGTTGACATGGACAACTTCAAGCAGGTCAACGACCAGTTCTCGCATCTGGTCGGCGACCAGACGCTGCGTCAGGTCGCAACCCTCATGAGCGATACCGCGCGCGGCTCCGACCTGACCGCACGCCTCGGGGGTGATGAATTCGTCATCGTGTTTCCGAACACCCCGCTCATTCGCGCGATTCACCTCTGCGAACGCCTGCGCGCGAGCATCGAAAAATATGACTGGTCACCCTTGCTGCAGGGCATGGTGCCGACGATGAGCATCGGCGTCGCCGAAGCGCAGAAGGAGGATACCGTTGACGCGCTGATTGATCGCGCCGATGCGAATCTGCACAAGGCAAAGAAAGAGGGGCGTAACCAGGTCATCGAATAGTCCACCGCCTGGACCGCAAGCAGGGGAACCCACGTGAACAAATCGAAGAATGCCGACGACGGCACACGCAGTAGCGACAACAGCGATAATTCAATCAGCACACAGCTTAGCCGCAGGACACTTCTGCGCTCGGGCGTTGCTGCCGGTTCGGCAACACTGATTCCACTCGTCGCCGTATCCTGCTCCAGTACCCCGACGCCGCCTCCCGATTCGCTATCGGCTGAACTCAACGCGGTACTCGATGCCTTTGCCGATCGCATCCTTCCGCCCGACGCCGAGGGGCCTGGCGCGGCCGCGAGCGGCGTAACGCGTTATATCAATCGCAGTCTCGCGGAATGGAACCAGGCCGATGTGCCATTGGTCCGCGGCGGCCTGCAGGCGCTCGACGCCGCGGCCCGGGCGCGCCATACGCAGGGCTTCATCGCGTTGAATGCCGACCAGCAGGACTCGCTGCTGCTCGCCATGGAAGCGGGGCAAGTGCAGGACTTCGCCAATGCGCAGGCCGTGTTCAACCGGCTACATCGCCTCGTGCTCGAAGGCATGTTCAGCGACCCCTACTATGGTGGCAACGCCAACTACGCCGGCTGGGACCTGATCGGTTATCCCGGTGCCGTGCTCGGCAGCACTGAGGAAATGCAGCGCATGGGCGGAAGGCTGCCGCCACTCCATACATCCGCCTACGGGGAGCAGCACGATGGCCATTAAGCTGCCGGAAACAGATGTTGTCGTCGTCGGGCTCGGCGCCGCCGGTGGCGTCGCCGTGTTGCCGTTGACGCGCGCTGGTTTGAAAGTCATCGGCCTCGAAGCGGGGACCTGGATGAATCCGCCGACCGACTATCATGCCGATGAAATCCATAACAACGTGCGCGCGCTCGTTACGACTGGCAACAAGGTCGGCCGCGAAGTGCCTACTTTCCGCAACACGCCGGACCAGGTCGCGCGCCAGTTGCCGCGGCATCCCATGATGAATGCCGTGGGCGGCACCTCGATTCACTACCATGCGCAAAGCTGGCGCCTGAATCCCTGGGACTTCCGCATTCGCAGCGCAACGCTCGAGCGCTACGGCGCAGCGTACCTGCCGGAAGGCTCGACTGTCGAAGACTGGCCCGTGTCCTATGCTGATCTCGAACCTTTCTACGATTACGTCGAGTACGAAGTTGGTGTCAGCGGCAAGGCCGGCAATATCCAGGGCCGCATCGATCCTGCCGGAAATATCTTTGAAGGACCACGCCAGCGCGACTATCCCATGCCGCCGCTGCGCTCGTGCGACTACCTCGATCGCATGACTGATGCCGCGCGTTCGATCGGCTTCCATCCGTATCGCGGTCCCGCTGCAATCAATTCACAGGCGTATGAAGGTCGTCCCGGCTGCGCCTTGCACGGCTGGTGCGATCGCGGTGGTTGCCACATCCGCGCGAAGAGCTCGACGGACGTCACGACGATTCCGAAGGCACAGGCCACCGGAAACCTGACGGTTACCGACAATGCCAATGTGCGCCGCATCGAAACCGACAACAGCGGCAAGGTCACCGGCGTGACCTACCTGCGCGACGGCGAGGAATATTTCCAGCCCGCGCGCGCCGTGCTGCTGGGCTGCTACACCTACGAAAACATCCGCCTGCTGTTGCTGTCGCGTTCAGCGCGGCATCCCGACGGCCTCGGCAACAATCGCGGCCAGCTTGGCCGTCATTACTTCGGCCACTGGGACGCTCAGGCCGGCGCCGGCGCCTCGGCGCTGTTCCCCTTCGACCTGAACATCTGGTACGGAGCCATTGCGCAGGGCGTCATGGTGGATGACTGGGCCGACGACAACTTCGATCACGCTGGTCTCGGCTTCATTGGCGGCGCCACGCTGCATACCTATACCGAAAAGCATCCGATCGGCGCCGCCGCCATGGGGCTGTATGGTCGCACGCCGCGGCGCTGGGGCGCCGAATGGAAAAACCACATACGCCAGAACGCCGGCCGCTGGACCTCGGCGTACCTCCAGACCAACACGCTGCCTTACGAAAACACCTGGGCTGATCTCGATCCGAACGTACGCGATCCCTTCGGCGATCCCGTGCTGCGCATCACCTCGGGGCCGAAGCAGAACGAAGCGAAAGCCGCGGCGCATGCAGCCGAAAAGATGCAGCAGTGGTTCCGCGCCGGCAGCGCCATCGAAACCACCGGGCAGGGCGGTACTGGCCCGAGCCTGTCGACACATGCGCATGGCGGTACGCGCATGGGCCTCGATCCCGGCACCAGCGTCGTCGATGCTTTCGGATTCGTGCATGACGTGCCGAACCTCGGTGTCGTCGGCGGCTCGGTGATGGGCACTGCGGGCGCGCGTAATCCGACGCAAACCCTGCAGGCGCTTGCCTGGCGCAGCGCCGAACATCTCGCCGCGCAGTGGAATACCCGTACGGCGTGAACCCGAAGCGCCTGCACCTGCTCGTCGCGTTCTTCCTGATCTACTTCATCTGGGGCTCGACCTACCTCGCGATCCGCTTTGCGATCGACACGATTCCGCCGTTCCTGATGGCAGGAACGCGATTCCTGACGGCGGGTGTGCTGATGTATGCCTTCCTGCGCCTGCGCGGGGCTGCGCATCCAGAACCGAAGCAGTGGCTGCAACTCGGGGTCGTTGGCGTATTGCTGTTCCTGTGCGGCAATGGCTTCGTCGTATGGGCGGAGCAGTACATCACGTCCGGCCTTGCCGCCTTGCTGGTTGCCTTGCTGCCGCTGTGGTTGTTGCTCTTTGACTGGCTCTGGGCGAATGGACCGAAGCCGCGCG
>JBEGWB010000063.1:0-28140 GCA_041178065.1 Pseudomonadota bacterium
TGGGGTTTCCCTTGCCTGCTCTGGCAACTTCCTTTCCTCTCTTAACAGCGCGGTCGAAATCCTCCAGAATCGAAGGCGAGCCTGCTGTAGTCCAGTATCAAGCGTGCGGATCTGTAGTTACGTTGCCATTCATGCATGGGAACCAGCAAATGATTCCGACATTCACCCGCTTCATTCGCGCTATCCTGCGTGCGGCCTGTTTAGTCCTATTGCCGAGCCTGGCCTGCAGCGCCGCATTCGCTGCAGAGCCCGACGCGCGCCCTCTCGACGCCCGCCTCGTGCCTGCCATCCCTGCCAGTGCTGCGTCCGATAATCCCGATACCGCGACAGCCCAGGCCGATGCCTTGCGGGCGGCACGCGCCGAGCGCGAGGAATACGAAAGTCTCGTTACGAGTCTCGAAGCACGCCAGGGAATCTACGGTGAGCAACTCAGCGAAGCCTATGTTGGCCTCGGCCGCAGTTTGCGCAAACTGCAATTGCACGAAGAGGCGCGGGCTGCATTCAACAAGTCCTTGCAATCGCTGCGCATCACTTATGGGCTGCAGGACGCGCGCCAGTTGGCCGTGCTGGAAGAACTGGTGGCTGTGAACGAAGCCTTGCAGGACTGGGACGAAGTCCATGCCATGCACCACCTGCTGTTTTATGTTGCCAAACACAGCTCCAACGTCGATGAAGAGCAGCGGATGAAGTATCTCGTGCAGCTCGGCGCGTGGATCCGCAAGGCATACCGCGACGAGCTCATCGCTGATTTCAATGCCAATGCCTCGCAGCTGAGCGGACTGTATAACAATGAAATTCGCCGACTCCAGGAGCACGCTGACTATCCGGAAAAAAGTGCACATCTCGCAGCGCTGTACCTTGCCCTTGCCGAGACCGAACTGATGGAAGCCACGCGCAAGCACGAGCTCCCGATCAGCGCGTTCCAGACACCGGGTGCCGGCGAGCAACGCACGATCACGACCCAGCAATGCGTCACCGGCATCGACAGGACTGGGAGACCGATGACCTACTGCATGGCTCCGGTGGAGACACCGAACGTGAACTACTATCTGAGCCCGAACGCGCAGAAGTCCACGGAGATTCGCCAGCACCTGAGCGAGGTCGAGAGCAAGGTCATGCTGGCCATCAATACGCTGCGGGACTCTCCTGCGGCACCGCAGCGCCAGGACGAGCTGCTGCAAGATGTGCAGCGGCTGACGCAGGAGTACAACGACTTTGTGGCAGTCAATCCCAAATAGCTGTTCGCCCGACTCGCGCATCGAAAGTCCACGCGGGCATTGCGATTTGCGCCGCTTCGTGCTGCGCCCCAACGAAAGTGAATGCAGATCACAGTCTCGTCAGACAGTACTCAAGTTGCCCTTCGGGCAGTCCGTTACAGCCAGCAGTCCAGGGAAGTAGTAACAGGATCACAAGATGTTCATGAACCCGATTCCCATCGGTAGTTCACCTGAGCAAAAGACATCCACGGATGCTCAGAGGAAGGATGGGGACAGCGATACCGACACAAGCTACGATTTAGTCCTCTCCGAGGACGCCTTGCGGGAACTCCAGGAAGCGGAAGAGCGCACAGTCGCCATCAATAAGGCGCGGCTGGCGGGCGTTGGCATGCTTGGTACCTTGCTGGATATCAAGGTTTGATGGGGTTGGCTGGTGCTGCTCCGATGCTGCGTGTTCTGAACAGCCCCTACATGTTTGGGACACCTGCTCGGGTTGAACTTGTTGCGATGTTCGGGACGCCCACTCGGGTTGAACTTGTTGCGACGTTCGGGCCGCCCACTCGTGTTGAACTTGTTGCGGGGCTTCAGTTGGGAGGGCCTGGCCGGGCAGGGTTCTTTGCTCCGCCCCCCCTGCGAACAGGCTCAGCGCTCCCATTGACCCGCCCACGGGTCGCAAGCCTTCGCTTGCTCCGACCTCGGCAAACTCGCTGCAGACGGTCGGGCTGCGCAAAGAACCCTGCCCGTCCCTCCCTCTCGGGAATTGCGCGTATTCCCGTGGGCATCAGTCTCGCGCGGCGGCAGGTGCTACAGGGTGTAGACTAATTCGGTCAGAAACCATTTGCCGTTCGTCTTAACAAAACAAATGGGCTCTGACCCCATTTAGCTATTCGCCAATCCTGCCGCCGCGCAGAGCTGACACCCGCGGAACCAGCAGCTGCTCCATCCCGAGGGTCGGGGCTGTGCTGCGTCTGGGGCGATTCCGCGTCTGCCGCGTGAACAAAGGCCGGTTCAGCCGAGCTTGCTCGGCTGAAAGCATCTTCGCGCAGCGGAGATGCAGCCCGCCGCCGCTTGCGGCATTCCGCATGCGGTGGTGGCGCCAAGGCCTTTATTCACGCGGCAGACGCACACTCCGCGCGCCCCAGACGCAGCACAGCCCCGACACTCTGGCGCCGACATCAGCAGCAACCTGGATCTCGTGGGTGTCCAGAACGCGCAACTATGAGAGCGCATGGGTTGGCAGCGCCGAGGCCTTTGTTCACGCAGCAGATGTACGCTTCGCGCCCCCAGACGTAGCACAGCCAGACACTCCGGGGCCGTGGCCAGTAGCAATTCCGACCCCGTGGATGTCGAGAACAGACGCGGTTTCCAGGCCTTCACGCGGCGTTGTATAGTCCACACATGCACCGCGTCCCCGCATAACAATATCTATACAGAGGGAAACCCATGCCGAACCTCAAACGACTGAGCGCCACACTCGCCCTGTTGCTCGCGGCCCCATCCGCATCCGCGCACCACGGCCTCGCCAACTTCAACCTCAACATCGACCTCACGATCGAAGGCACGATCACCGACATCGCGCTGATCAACCCCCATTCGTGGATCTACGTCGAGGTCACCGATGCCAGCGGCAACAAGGCGCCATGGAAGTGCGAGTTGCGCGGCGGCACCGTGCTGAAGCGCTCGGGCTGGACGAAGGACATGTTCGAGATCGGCTCCAAGGTGACGATCACCGGCTCGCCCGACCGCTGGGAAGAGAACACCTGCTACATGGGTTCGATACTGTTCGCCAACGGCAGCAAGATGGATCGCTACGGCCAGCTCGTCGAAGCCGAGCTCGAGGTACGCAAGGCCATCGAAGTGAAGCGTCTCGCCAACGGCATGCCCGACCTCAGCGGCGACTGGGCGGCCGAGCAGGTCGTCATGACGGATCCGCGCGGACTCGAAGGCACGCTCGTACCGCTCGGTGTTGCCGACGAATTCAAGCCAGGTGAAGTGCCCGCCGGCGGTCGCGCCTTCCAGGGTTCGCGCGGCACGCCGGAATCCTTCTCCAACGATCCGCTCGCGACGACCTGGAATCGCCCTTCCGCATTGCCGCTGACCGAGGCCGGCCGCGCCGCGCTCGTCGGCTTCGATGCGGGTTCGCGCGACAATCCGCGCCTGAACTGCGAGTCGACCAACATCCTGTTCGACTGGAGCTTCGACAATCCGATCAACCGCATCGAACAGACCGAGAACGAAGTACGCCTGACCTACGGCCTGATGAACATGGAGCGCACGATCATCATCGACGGCGAATTCCCCGCCACCATTGCGCAGAGCCGCGCCGGCTACTCGATCGGCCGCTGGGACAACGAGGTGCTGATCGTCGAAACGCGTGGCTTCCTGCCCGGCATCCTGTCGGCCGACAGCAACACGCCGCACAGCGACGCCTTCCGCGTCACCGAACGTTTCTCGCTCGATCCCGCCAACGGGGCGCTGCTGCGCGAATACGAAGCCGAAGACGGCGTGTACTGGACCGGCAGCTACCGCGGCCGCGACACGATGTACGTATCGTCGCTGTCCTTCGAGCTGTACAACTGCGACGATCGCTCCTTCAACACCGATATGCTGAAGGAAGCGGAATAGGCCTGCGCGTTCCGGCACCCGGTGTCGACGCAGTCCCATTCCCGTGTATATTCCTTCCGGGAACCGCCCGGGTTTGTCCACGCTTCCGGCCAGGTCAAAACATAACAATCACTCTGGAGAGAACATGAAAACCCTGACTGCGGCAATTTCACTCGCCGCTTCCCTGCTGCTCGGCACGAGCGCCTATGCGCAGGACTGCGATCGCGCCTGCCTCACCGGTAAGCTCGACACTTACCTCGGCGCCGTCGCCGCGCACAAGCCGGAAGACGCGGGCCTGTGGGTCGGCTTCCGCCAGACCGAAAACGCCATCGCCATTCCTGAAGGCCAGGGCGTGTGGGAAAACGTGACCGGCCTCGGCTCCGTGCAACGCCGTTATCTCGATCCCGTCAACAGCACGGCCGGCTACTACGGCACCGTGATGATGGGCGCTGAAGAAGCCGTCGTGGCGCTGCGTTTGAAAGTGGAACACGATGAAGTGACCGAAGCCGAATGGTTCATCGCGCGCCAGAGCGACATCGGTTCGCGCAACACCGGCAATACGCCTTTCGATCTCGACACGCTGCGCACGACCCTGCCAGAGCAGCGCGTGGTCCCGCAGGCCGAGCGCATGCCGCGCGCGGCGCTGCAGGCGACCGTCAACACCTACTTCGACGGCATCACGAGCCACAACGGTTTGCTCGTCAAGGGCCATCCGGGCTGCACGCGTTACGAGAATGGATTCCCGACCTTCAACTCGCCAATGCGCGAAGGCAACGATATTGGCAACGACGGCAAGACCGACTGCCGCACGCAGGCTGACTTCGGCGTGGCGCTGGTCGCGATCCGCGATTTCTTTGTCATCGACGAAGAGTCGCAAACCGTGATGGTGTCCGCGGTGTTCCTCCGCAAGGCCGGCGACGATCGCCTGCGCAACCATTTCACCGAGGTGTTCCATCTCGACGGCGGCAAGATTCGCGACATTCATGCGGCATTCCACTACGCGCCGGACGACCGTCCGATCCCGAACTGGCCGCCCTATGATGGCCTGTTCCCGCTGCCGGCTTCGTATCGTTGAAATCGCGTTGAGAGGAGTCGCCGGATGCTGCGTCGTCGCGTGAACACACTTGGGGCGGCGGTATTGGCTGGCACTGTGCTGCTCGCTTCCGCTGCAAGCGCACAGGATGACGCGGCCTCCGGCGAAGCCCTGTTTGCGGGCGCCTGCGCCGCGTGCCACGGCGCCGATGGACGCGGTACGGCGCTGGCGCCCTCCGTAATGCCGCGCGTCGCAAGCGACACCGATGCAAATCTCATCGCCTTCCTGCGCGTCGGCAGTCCCGAAAAGGGCATGCCGCCAGCGGCGGTGGCAACGGAGCAGTTGCCGACACTGGTGGCGCATCTGCGCACGCTGGCAAGGTCAGCCGCCGCCGATCTGACGCAAACAGTGCAGGGTCGCGCCACGCAACGGCGTGGCATCGACAACTTCGTGCCGCTCACCGAAGAGATGCTGCTGAACCCCGATCCCGCCGACTGGCTCTCGTTCAGCCGCACGCTCGATGCGCAGCGCTTCAGTCCGCTCGCGGAGATCGACACGAGCAACGTGCAGCAACTCGCACTAGCCTGGTCGCGCGGATTGCCGAACGGCCTTACGTACACGATCCCGCTGGTGTACGACGGCGTGATGTACCTGACGACGCCGGACTCGGCGATCCAGGCGCTCGATGCCACGAACGGCGACCTGATCTGGGAATACCGCCGCGAATACCCGAACCCGAACACCGGCACCTTCGGCCGCTCGAAGACCATCTCGATGTTCGCCGACATGGTGTACTTCACGGCGCCCGATGGCGTGCTCGTGGCACTCGATGCACGCACGGGAAATGTACGCTGGGAAACGGCGACCGGCGCGCGCGGCAACAGCGGCGGCTCGATCGTCGCGAAAGGCAAAGTGATTTCGAACGGCACCTGCGGCAGCGGGCCGCGCGCGGCCTGCGTCATTACCGCGCACGACGCTCTGACGGGCGAGCTCGCGTGGCAGTTCCACACCACCGAAGGTCCGGACAACATCATTGGTGACGACACCTGGGGCGGCGCGCCGCTCGAAGGCCGGCTCGCGTCGCCATGGGGCCTGCCCGGCAGCTACGATGCAGAAAGCGGCCTCGTCTACTGGAGCGTCGCGAACCCGATGCCGAACACGCGCCAGAACCGGCATGGCGGCGACAGCGCCGCCGTCGGCTATTCCGCGCCGACGGAGCTGTACAGCAACTCGACGCTCGCGCTCGATCCCGACACCGGTGAACTGAAGTGGTATTACCAGCACCTGCCCGGCGACAGCTGGGACCTTGACATGAACGAGGAGCGCGTGGTGCTGCAGACCACGGTCAATCCGGATCCGCAACATGTGCGCTGGATCAACCCGAACATCGAGCGCGGTTCCACGCGCGATGTCGTCGTCAATGTCGGCGAAGGCGGCGGCATCTGGATGCTCGACAAGCACACGGGCGAGTTCATCTGGGCCACGCCCTTCCCCTTCAACGTCGACAACTTCTTCCTCAGCGACATCGACGTCGACACCGGCCGCACGCACGTCAACCGCGCGCTGCTGGTGGATGAGCCGGGCGAACAGCACCTCATCTGCTACTTCAATACGCGCAGCTTCTGGCCGACGGCGTATTTTCCGGCGAAGAATTCGCTGTACGTGCCCTACATCCGCAACTGTCTCGACATGACCGCCGAAGACCCCGTGGCCGGCACGCGCGAACGCCGCGTCGGCGCACCCGAGCCCGGCGTGCCCGAAGACCAGTTGAACGGCCTCGCGAAAGTGAATCTCGAAACGGGTGAAGTCACGCACTGGCCGCACGGCCGCATTCCGAACAACAGCGCGATCCTCGCCACTGCCGGCAACCTGATCTTCTGGGGCGACATCAACCGTCGTTACGAAGCACTGAACGCCGACACCGGCGAAGTGCTGTGGCAGACCGTGCTCGGCGGTCCGGTTTCGGTCAGCAACATAACCTACGAAGTGGATGGCCGGCAGTATGTCGCCGTCATCGCCGGTGACACGCTGTCGCAGCAAACCCTGACGACGGGCTCGGGACCGATACGGCTTGAACTCGATGCTTCGTCGGGCGCTGCGTCGCTCTACGTGTTCGCGCTGCCGCGCTAGGCAAGCGCCGCGAAACATTCCAGCCACAGCCGGCGAATCCGAGCGCTTTGCACAAGGCCCGATTCCTATGGCGGGGTTCGCGTGGCAGTATCGGGCGCTATCCCCTGGAGGAGTAAGAACCCATGCGAAAATCTGGCGCGCTGCTGATCCACCTGCCCTTGCTGCTGTTCATGGCGAACCCTGGCGCGCATGCGCAGACTATCGGCATGAGCGCCGGCAGGATGCCGATCGAAGCGCTGAGTGTCCCGGCGCAGCAGGCCGAGGCGCCCGACGTCGTCGTCATCGGCGGCCTGACGGCGAACGCGGCCAGCAGCAACGAAGTACGCGCCGCGTACGAGGCTTACGCGAACTCGCCCGATAACTTCCTCGACGTGACTTTCATTCCGCTCGCGAATCCCGGGGCTGAGACCCTCGCATTTCCGCCACCGGAACCCGCCTACAGCGGCAACTGGACGGCCTGGTCGCTATGGCAGTGGTTCGCCGCGCACGCACCCGACGCCGTGCTGATCGTCGGCGACGACAACGGGCTCGGCGCCGCACTCAGTGCTGGCATCGCCGGTCTCGGCAATATTCCCGTGACGGCCTACGCCTATGATCGTCCGCTGCTCGACATCATTAGCGGCCCGCGCAAGATCGCGACATCGCCAGCACACGCCGCGCTGATCGCGCGCAGCAAGCGCTCGGCGGCTGACATGGCGCAAGGTCTTGCCGGCGTATACGGGCAGGAGCTTGGCGCGCTGACCTACATTCCCGGCATGGCACTGATCGGCCGCCTGCGTCTCGGTCAAATCGCCGAGGTCGAGAGCATCGTCGCGCCGCAGCTGGATGCCATCGAAGCACTGGTGATCGACAACTCTCTGCAGATCGCTGGACATTTACTGTTCGCCGAACTTGCCGAGCGCACAAATAACCCACGCTACCTCGCGCTGGCACGCCGCGCCGCCGATCTCGGCTTCGCGGCCGACGGCAGGCCGCTCGACGCGATGCCCTTCCACGGCGACTACAGCGACGCTTTCTTCATGGCCACGCCGCTGCTCGCGAAGGTCGGCAAGCTCACGGGCGATACGCGTTACTTCGATCTCGCGCTGAACCACGTCAACTTCCTGCACGACCTGCTGTTGCGCGAGGACGGTCTTTACAACCATTGGCCGCGCGCCGAAGCCGCGTGGGGCCGCGGCAATGCCTTCGTTGCACTCGGGCTTGCGCTGGCACTGAGCGACATTCCCGATACGCATCCAGCGCAGGCACGCCTGCTCGAACTGTTTCGCGCACACCTGCAAACGCTACTGCGCTACCAGGATACCGACGGCATGTGGCGCAACATCATCGACGTGCCCGGCAGCTACCCCGAACTGTCGGCGACCGCAATGATCGCAACCGCGATCCAGCGCGGAGTCGACCGCGGCTGGCTCGACGCTTTTTTCCAGAATTCAGCGGACAGCGCATGGAAAGGTGTGGTCGCGCGCAGCGATGAAACCTACGGCTTCCGCGATGTGTGCGAATCGACGCCGGGACAGGAATCCTTCGAGCTCTACCTCAATCGCCGAGCGCTTGGCGGCCGCGACGATCGCGCCGGCGGCATGACGCTGATGCTCGCGACGGAGCGGATGGATTAAATGGGGTCAGAGCCCTATTTCCCCCACGAACTGTTTCCGCGTGCAGCATGTCTGGAGGAAATAGGGCTCTGACCCCATTTAATCGAGGAAATAGGGCTCTGACCCCATTTAATCCAGTCGCTTTCTGCTCAGGTTTTTACCATGCGAGACCTGTTCGCCCTTTGGTTCTCCCGCGACAACAAACCTGTTAATTTGCTCCCCGACTTCACCTGGAGGGCAGCTGCATGAAACTCACGACAACTCTCGCGTTATCGCTTGCGCTGCCTGCGCTTGCCGCGCTCGCGGCCTGCTCGCGTGAGACGCCTGATGACCTTGCGCAGCAGTCGGCGCCCCAGGCCTCCGGCAGCGCAAGCTCGATCGCGCCAGCGCCGGCCTTTAGTGCCGATGCGTTGCTCGCGCAGCCGACACAACGCTGGATCACGAGTGGCGGCAGCCTTTTGAACCAGCGCTTCTCGCCGCTCGCGGCGATCAACAAAAGCAACATCAACCAGGTGAAGGCCGACTGGCAGGTGCATCTCGACTCGGGCCTCGGTCCGCAACACAGCGGCCAGGGCGAGCCGCTCGTGCATGATGGCGTCATCTACCACATCACCGGCCAGAACGACGTATTCGCAATCAGCGTCGACAGCGGCGCGATCCTGTGGAAATACACGGCAAATCTCGACCCCGATGAAGTGCGAGTCTGTTGCGGGTGGGCGCTTCGCGGACTCGCGCTCGGCGATGGCAAGGTCTTCGTGCCGCGTCTCGATGCGCACCTCATGGCGCTCGACCAGAAGACAGGTGCGGTCATCTGGGACGTCGAAGTCGCCGATCCTGCCGCCGGTTACAGCATCACCGGCGCACCCCGTTATTACGACGGCAAGGTTTTCTCCGGCGTGGCAGGCGGTGAATACCTGATCCGCGGCCGTATGCAGGCCTTCGACGCGGCCACCGGCCAGGAACTGTGGACCTTCTTTACGGTTCCCGGTCCCGGCGAATTCGGCCATGACACCTGGCCGACCGACAGCGACGCATGGATGTACGGCGGCGCACCGATCTGGCAGACGGCAGCCATCGATCCCGAACTCGGCATGATGTACTTCAGCACCGGCAACGCCGCGCCCGACCTCAACGGCAACATCCGCCCCGGCGACAATCTGTTCACCGTATCGATCGTGGCGCTCGACGTGAACACCGGGGAATACCGCTGGCACTTCCAGGAAACGAAGCACGACATCTGGGACTACGATGCCTCGAGCCCCGTCGTGCTGTTCGACGTCGAGAAAGACGGCGTCATGCGCAAGGGTCTGTCGCAGATCAGCAAGAGCGGCTACCTGTTCCTGCTCGATCGCATCACCGGCGAAGGGCTGACGCCGATCATCGACACGCCGGTGCCGCAGGATGCCGACCAGTTCACAGCCGCGACGCAGCCGATCCCGCAGGGCGACACGATGATCAACCACTGCATCACCGAAGCGCCCGCCGGCTGGACGCTCGTCAACAATGGCTGCACGTACACGCCCTTCGGCTACGAGCCCGTGCTGTACGCGCCGCTCGCCGGGTCGAACTGGCAGCCGACGGCCTACGATCCGCGCAGTAGCCACCTGTTCCTCTGCGCAAGCGAAAACATTGGCGGCGCCGTGTTGCAGGAATTTGGCGAAGATCAGCTCGGCGTGCAGACCGGCCAGATGATTTACGGCGGCGCGTTCCAGTTGCCGCAAGGCACGAATCGTACCGCTTACCAGGTCGCCGTCGACGTGCGCACGCACGCCATCGTGTGGAAATTCGAATCGCCCGCCGGCTGCAGCATGGGCGCCACGGTCACCGCTGGCGACCTGCTGCTGATCGGCCGCAGCGACGGCAAGCTGCACGCCTACGACACCGCGAACGGCGCCGAGCTCTGGTCCTTCCAGCTCGATGCGCCGCCGGTGCCGAGCCCTGTTGTGTTCGAACACGAAGGCAAGCAAAAAATCCTCGTGTTTGCCGGCGGCAGTCTCTTCGCCGGCGGCGGCAAGAGCGACAGCCTGTGGCTGCTGTCGCTCGACGGTACGCAGGGAGAGAGTCTCGAGGTGACGCAGGCAGTGCCGCCGCCCTCGATCAATAACGACGATGCGCCCGCCGCGCTGCCGCCGCTCGACCTGCCCGATACGCGGCTCGATCTCGCGCGCGGCAAGGAGATCTACGATACGGTCTGCCTCGCGTGTCACGGCGAAAATGGCCAGGGTGGACATGCCGAAGGCGCGCCAATCCCGCAGAACTCCACGATCCAGCATATCTTCACGACGGCGACACGCGGCGGCGTCAAGATGGCGCCCTTCGGCGCGGTGTATTCGCCCGAGGATCTGAAAAGCGTCGCCACCTACGTCGAACAACAAGTCTTGCCGCGCGGTCTCGCGCAATAACCAGGAAACAGCAATGCGCACAGTCATCATCAACCGCGAACCGGTTGAGCTCTTCAAGATCCTGAAGTTCGAAGGCCTCGCCGAAAGCGGAGGCGAGGCAAAAGCCGCGATCGAACAAGGTCTCGTCCAAGTGAACCAGGTCGTCGAGACGCGCAAGCGCAAGCAGATCGTCAACGGCGATGTCATCGAGTTCGGCGGCGAAACGCTGGGCATCGTGCTGGAGCTGGCGGAGAAGCCTCAAAAAGCCGACAAAGCGGCTTCAAGGCCGAAAGTTCAGCACTCGAAGAAGCCCGCAACCAGGAGCAGCCCAAAGCCTACGGCGACGCTCAAGCCCCGAAGCGTTCGCTAGTCGCGAGCTCGCCTTCGGTTCTGGAACTTTGGACAGCGCAGGGCTGGCCACCCGCTGTTCGGCTTCAGGGCCAAGGCGAGAGCCGGTGCTGCTTTGCCGGGACCTTAGACGGCCATCCATGGCCACTTCGCCTCGCGCCATCCCTGGCGCTCACACGTCCCCGCAAAGCAGCACCGGCTCCCGCCCACCGAGCATTCGCGCAGGCGGGTGGCGGAATCGTGTCCGACCACATGCCGATGTTTGTACACACGCGTGTCGATCCAGATGCTGCGTTTGCCTAAGACTTCTTTTCCGACTATTGACGGCTGGACACCCGCCGTTCGGCTTCAGGGCCAAGGCGAGAGCCGGTACTGCTTTGCCGGGACCGTAGACGGCCATCCATGGCCACTTCGCCTCGCGCCATCCCTGGCGCTCACAAGTCCCCGCAAAGCAGCACCGGCTCCCGCCCACCGAGCATTCGCGCAGGCGGGTGTCGGAATCGTGTCCGACCACATGCCGATGTTTGTACACCCGCCTGTCGATGCAGATACTGCGTTTGCCTAAGTCTTCTATTTCAGACTGTCGCGTTGCCTGGGCCGATGATCACTGCGAACAACGCTGCCTAACAGCGATTCCGGGGGCTTGATCGCTCGTCGTTACGGCTGCGTTACATGCACCGCACAAAAAAGAAAGAGTCTGGTCGGAAGCCAATCCGACACTCGCCTTCGCTGATGCTTCACAGGGCGCGGGCAGGTGCTGCTTTGCGGGGACGTGTGAGTGCCAGGGATGGCGCGAGGCGAAGTGCACAGGGACGTGCGTCTACGGTCCCGGCAAAGCAGCACCTGCGCGGGCCCCATGCAATTGATACAGAAGCGAGTGTCCAGCAACTTCGTTGAAAAAATGAGTCTGGTCCAACGCCAATCGCACACTCGCCTTCGCTGATGCTTCACAGGGCGCGGGCGGGTGCTGCTTTGCGGGGACGTGTGAGCGCCATGGATGGCGCGAGGCGAAGTGCACAGGGACGTGCGTCTACGGTCCCGGCAAAGCAGCACCTGCCCGAGCCCATGCAGTTGATACAGAAGCGAGTGTCCAGAATCCACGAGGAGACAAGCCAGCCGAATCCACGCTCAAAAAAAAAGCGCATCGATTCCACCGATGCGCGTGCAATGTGAAACGCGCTTACTCCCAGCCGGTCGGCGAATTGAGCGGCGCCGTAAAGCCCATCGCTTCGATCTCATGCACGAGGCCATCCGCGCCGATCTTGAAGATATGCGCCGCTGGCAGATCGAAGGGTGCGAAGGCGAAAGTCTCCGCGGTCATTTGCGATTTCGTGCCGTCGAGGTTCGTCACCTCGTAGGGCAGGTTGTCCATCGGATGGCGGAAATGCGACAGGCCCATGACGAGGCCCGTCTGCGGATCCGCGGCAAACACACGCCGATTCTCGATGCGATCGATGTACTGGAAAGTGCCGCTATCGAGCTGGCCGGCACAGTCGCGGGCGCGCGCCGGCGCCGGCGCCGTGCCCGGAACCGCGGGAGCAGAAGCCGAGGGCGTACCGCTTGCCGTGATCATCCCATTCTCGTGACGTTCGCAGTCCGCCGCGAAGGGCATCAGCGAACCGTCGTTGTCATCGAGCGCGTCGTAGTACGCAAGGCCCATTGTGATGAGTTCGTCATGCGACTTGCGGTTCGCCTCCGGGATTTCCGTGAGGATGCCGGGACGCAGCGTTTGCAGGTTGACCAGCTGCGCTTCACGCAGGCCGGACAACAGGTGTTCGGCCTCGGTGATGTTGCCGTTGGCGTCGAACTGCAGGCGGAAGGCGACGATCACCGGTTGTTCGACCGGCGCATTGTTTGCGGCGAAGGCGATGCGTTCTTCCGGCGACGCGCCCTGCGGCGCCGGCGGTGGGGCCATGTAGGTCATCATGCCAAGCCAGCCGACGGCCTGGTTGACTTCATCAGGCACGGCGACCTCGAAACTGCGCGGCGCCGTGACGATGCTCTGCCACAGGCCCTCGCCCGGCTGCAGCTTCGTAACGTTCTCGACGAAGGCGACAGTGGCGGCCAGCGGCGCCTGTGCCGGATCGTGCGCCACCAGCGCGGCGATATAGGCATCGGCCCTGTCGAGCAGGCACTGGCGATTGCAGGCTACGGTTTCGCTTGCGGCTGCCGGCGCCGCGGCCGGTGTTGCGGCTGGTGCGGGCGTGGTTGCCGCCGCGTCAGGAGTATCGGCTGCGTCGTTGCATGCAGCGAGTGCCAGCAGCAACGCCGCCAGCGCGCTTGCCTGTGTCAGGGAGCGTGGTTTGAACATGGTGGTCCTCGCGTTGTTGTTATCCAGACTACGGTTTTTTGAACACTATTCCGGCTCGCGTTTCGCTGCGCGCGTCGCTGCCGGGCGCGCCGCGCAAAGTCATGCGCCCATCATCTTGCGCTCAGCCGCAACGATGTCGCTAACCGAGGGTCGCCCTGCGATACGCGCGAAGTATGCCGCCAGTTTCGGATAGCGCGCGCCATCGATCCTGACCTCGCTGTGGTCGAGGTTGATGAGTTGGCACGTAATGGCGATATCGGCGAGCGTCAGCTCCTGCCCGACAAGGAAACCCTGCGCAGGCACGACGCTTTCGAGATACGCGAACAGCGGCGGGATTTGCTTCTCCGCGACTTCATCGGCTTTCGCCGTATCGCCGGCAACCTTGCGCAGCTTCGGCAGCAGCACGCGATTGACGAAGATCACCGTGCCGGCAGGAAACATCACGGTGTCGGCATATTCCTCAAACCAGATCACCTTGCCGCGGGCCCTTGGCTCAGCCGGCAGCAAGGGATGCGCGGGATACTTCGCGTCGAGGTAATGCACGATCGCGCTCGAATCGCACAGCGTGTAGTCGCCATCCTGCAGCGCGGGAATCTTGCCGAGCGGGCTGCAGGCCTTGAACTGCGCGTCGTCGGTGTGCGGGCCGCTGGGCCTGTGCTCCAGTGCGATGCCCTTCTCGGCGGCGAACATCAGTACCTTGCGTGAAAACGGTGAAATCGAAGCTCCGAATAAAATCATGGGTCATTCCCTTCTTTTGTGTGGGGTGCTGCCGAGTATAAAGAGGCCGCGCCAAATCGGCAGCCCTGAAAAGCAACCCCCGCGATGGGGGATGGCGGGGCGAAAGCAGCGACCGGCCAGCAAGCCGGGCTGTACAATGGCTGCCCCGCCCGCCGTATCTGCAGTCCTCATGTCCACGACACCCGCCAAACTCGTACTCGCCTACCGCATCGATGCCGCTGACTGCCTGACGCATGTCAATGAAGCCTGGAGCGAATTCGCGCGCCAGAATCACGGCGAAGAGCTCATGCCGCAGCATGTGCTCGGACACAATCTGCTCAGGGCGATCGCCGACACGACGGTCCGCGAACTATATACGCGAATGATCCTCGCGGCGCGCGCCGGCCGCACGCTGCGTTTTCGCTATCGTTGCGATGCGCCCGCGCGCCGTCGCACCTTCGAGATGGAGATCCGTCTGGTCGAAGCCGGTGCCGTGGAGTTTGTCTCGACCCTGCAGCACGAAGAACCGCGCCCCTCCGTCTATGTTCTGGAAAGCGACCGGCGCCGCGACGAACGCATGCTGCTGATCTGCAGCTGGTGCCAGAAGGTGGAGCTGCCCGACGCGACCTGGGTGCCGGTCGAGGCGGCGGTTGAAATCCTGCATCTGTTCGACGCCGATACATACCCGCAGCTTACGCATGGCATGTGTGGTCTCTGCAAGGCCGGCTGGCACGACAGCGACCTGTAGCCGCTTGCCGCCAGCGCCGAGGCGCGCCTTGCGCACGTGTACTTCCTGAACGCCCTCCTGCTATCTTCGGCCCACGCGGAACAGGTCTCGGGAGCAGGCTCATGAAACGACGCACACAACTCGCGCTGGCCCTGTCCACGCTGGGCTTTTCGACACTGGCACACGCTGCCGATGACGCACCCTTCCAGGAATGCCGCGCCTGTCCGACGATGACGGTGTTGCCCCCGGGCGAATTCATGATGGGTTCGCCTGCCGACGAACCGGAGCGCCGCGATAACGAACCGCAGCACCAGGTGACGATCACCCGCGCCTTCGCGCTCAGCACCACGCCGGTGACCTGGGACCAGTGGGAAGCCTGCGTGCGCGACCGCTGGTGCGAAGGCGCCGCGATCGATGAAGCACTGCGCCTGAATCCCGACGGCACGCCGAACGCCAACTATCGCGACTATGGCCGCGGCAAGCGACCCGCTGTCGGCATGAACTGGTACGACGCGCAGAACTTCGCCGGCTGGCTGAACTGGAAGGCTGGCGCCGACGACGCGTACCGCCTGCCGAGCGAAGCCGAATGGGAGTACGCCGCGCGCGCCGGCACGACGACTGCCTTTCCCTGGGGTGCGACGCTCGATTACGACTACGGCAATTTCGGCCAGCGCGACACTGGGCTCGCCGGCTTCGCGGAAGGCCGCGACACCTGGGTCGACGAAACCTCGCCGGTCGCGTCCTTCCCGCCGAATGCCTGGGGCATCCATGACATGCATGGCAACATCTTCGAATGGGTACAGGATTGCTACGAAGCCGACTTCGCGCACGCGCCCGTCGATGGCAGCGCCAACACAGAAGGCAACTGCGCGAACCGCGTGTTCCGCAGCGGCACCTTTACGAGCAATCCCTACATGCAGCGCTCGGCGCGCCGCGGAGCGCCTTATCCGGCGACGACGCGCGGCCGCAACTATCTCGGCTTTCGCGTCGCAAAGACACTCGAATGAGGGCAAGGCGGCGAACGCACGATCGCTTCGTATCCTTGCATAAAAACATCACCAGGAGGACACCATGCCCAGCTTCATGAACCGTCGCACGCTCGCCGCCGCCGCATTCATTCTGTCGACACTCCACTTCGCCGTATCGACACCGGTCTTCGCGCAGGCCGAGGTCGTGCGCGCCGGCACGCTCGAACAGATCAGGGTTCCCGGTCCCGCGCTCGAAGGCAATCTCGAGGAAGACCCGAGCGAACGCGACGTATTCGTCTACCTGCCGCCCGGCTATGCCGACGGCACCAAACGCTATCCCGTCGTCTACTTCCTGCATGGTTATGGCGTGGGCGCGCCGATTTACGTCAATGGCGTACTGCATCTGCCCGAAGCCGCGGACACCGCGCTCGCGCGGGGCGTGCAGGACACAATCGTCGTATTGCCCGACGCCTTCACGCGTTACGGCGGCAGCATGTATTCGAACTCGCCGACGATCGGGGACTGGGAGAGTTTCATTGCGAAGGATCTCGTCGGCTACATCGATACGAACTACCGCACGCTGGCCACGCGTGACAGCCGCGGCCTCAGCGGGCACTCGATGGGCGGCTACGGCACGCTGCGCATCGGCATGAAGCATCCGGAGGTATTCGGCGCGCTGTACGCGATGAGTTCGTGCTGCCTGATGAATACCGCGCCGGCGCAGGAAGTCGTCGCGGCGCAGACCACGCGCATGGCGGCCGGCATCGAGTACTACCTGTCCGGCTCCTTCGATAACGTGATGCAGGCACAGGCGGCTGCGTGGGCGCCGAATCCACAGAATGCGCCGTGGTATTTCGATCTGCCTTTCGCCAATGGTGTGGAGCAGCCGCTGGTCCAGGCGAAGTGGACGGCGAACTCACAGCTGGTCATGGTCGACCAGCATGTGCCGGCGCTGCGGCAGTACAAGGCAATCATGCTCGACGTTGGCGACAAGGACGGACTTGCCGCCACCAACGCCGATCTCGACGCCGCGCTGACCCGCCTCGGCATCGCGCACGGCTATGAAGTGTATGACGGCGACCACGGCAATCGCGTCGGTACCCGCTTCATTGAAGAGCTGCTGCCCTTCTTCGCGGAACACCTCGTCGCTGAATAGCGCCGCGCCGCTGCGAACGCTTCAGAACGCAGGCGGGCGATAGTCCGGCTTTGCCAGCAGGAACTGGCCGGTATGGATCGCGCGTTCGCGGAAGCCGCCTTCGCAGAAGCAGAGATAGAAGCGCCACATGCGGATGAAGATTTCGTCGCATCCGAGTTGGCGCACCTCCGCAAGGCGTGCCTGGAAGCGTTCATGCCAGGCGTTTAACGTTAACGCGTAATCCAGCGTGATGTCTTCCAGGTTGATCAACTGCATGTCGGTATCTTCAGCGATATGCCGTGCGATTGCGGCATTGCAGGGCAACTGGCCGCCAGGGAAAATGTAGCGCTTGATGAAGTCGGTATTACTGAGCGAGGCCTCGTAGCGCTGGTCCGAAATCGTGATCGCCTGGATCAGCATGAGGCCGTGCGGCTTCAGCAGGCTGGAGCATTGCGCGAACCAGGTGGAGTAATAGTTGGCGCCCACGGCTTCGATCATTTCCACCGATACCAGCTTGTCGTACTGTCCCGTCAGCTCGCGGTAATCGCCTTCGATGACCACCACGCGGTGTTCCAGCCCGGCTCGCGCCACCCAGGCGCTGGCGTACAGATACTGTTCGTGCGACAGCGTGATCGTCGTCACGCGGCAACCGGTGGACTGCGCCGCATAGATGGCGAGGCCGCCCCAGCCAGTACCGATCTCGAGCAGATGATCCTCAGCCCGCAGTTGCAGGCGCGAGCAGATGTGCGCGAACTTGGCGCGCGAGGCCTGTTCCAGTGTCGTGGCGCCGTTGCGATACACGCCGGCCGAATAGGCCATCGTGTCATCGAGAAACAGGCTGAAGAAGTCGTTACCGAGATCGTAATGCGCCGAGATGTTGCGGCGCGCGCCCGCGCGCGTGTTGCGGCGCAGCAGGTGGAAAGTGCGCAGGGCCAGGCGCTGCCACCACGAGCCCTGCTGGTCCAGCGCTTTCACCGCGTGCATGTTGCGGACGAACACGCGCACCACCTGCACGAGGTCGGGCGTATCCCACAGGCCCAGCATGTAGCCTTCGCCGGCGCCGACCGACCCGCTGCCCAGCATGGCGACATATGCGGCGGCATCCTTCACCTGGATGCTGGCGCACAGCTCAGCGCGCTGCCGTTCCTCGCCGAAGCTGTATACCTGGCCGCCTTCTTCCACCAGCAGATTGCCGTGTACGAGCTCACGCAGCAGCGCATGCACTGCCTCGCGCGCCCACTGCTCCATGACGCCCGAGCCGGCGGCTGTTTTGACGGGACTGACTTCAGTGATTCTCAAGGTTCTATTCTCCGGGATACATCGGGGATTTGTTCGCGGCCGGCGCCGGGGTGTGGCACGAAACGCGCGCCCTTCCGCCATAGTCGCAACGCTTGCCAGTAAATACCGACGACGACCTGCACGGTCATCAGAGGGTAACGCCATAGCAGCCGCCGCATGTTCGCCGGCGTCATTGCACGACGCTGCAGGTGCAACACGGCCGTGAATCCGACTGCTTCCGGCCCGCGGTTGGCGAGAAAGATCGCAATGTGCTGGTCCGGCACCGTGCCGCGCCAGACGTATTCGAGATTCATCGCCATGAATGGCGACACGTGCAGCGCCTTCGCAAACTGCACGCCAGCGGACGTGTCGGCGTCCATTTCCAGCACATAGGCATGGCGTTCATGCCACGGCGTGTTGGTGACTTCGGCAACGATGAACTGCAGCCGCTCACTTTCATCAAAGCAGTAATAGCAGGTCAGTGGATTGATGATGTAACCGAAGTAGCGCAGGTTCGTCAGCATCCGGATCGGTCCCTTATGGACGCGACCAGTCGCCTCGAGGATGCGCGCCGACACCGCGGCCGGCAGCGGCTGCGCGGGATCGCCGAGATAGTCGCTACGGCGAAAGGTGGCGCCATTGAAGCGCTCGCGTGACCACAACGCGCTGGCGCCGAATACCTGGTCGAGTTCCGCCAGATCGAGATACACCATCGCAACGCGGTAGGTAAAGCTATGCAGCGCGGGCTTCTTGCGCGAATGCGTGACGACGCCTTCGTACAGCGCACTGTGCAGCGGTGCCGATGCGGCTGCGCGGGGCGCGGTCTGCGTCATACTGCCTCCGCCACCGCTTGCAGGGGCAAGGTCGACCGCTGCTGATATTGCGCGCGCAGTTGATCCGCCACGCGCAGCCCGCTCCACACGCCATCTTCGTGGAAGCCGTTGCGCCACCAGGCACCGCAGAACCAAGTACGATGCACGCCGTTGACCTCATGCCAGCGCTGCTGCGCACGAATGCCATCGAGCGTGAACACGGGATGATCGTAGTGATAAACACCCCACACGTGTTCGGGCCTGATCAGGTCGCGCTGGTTCAACGAGACACACCAGGTGCGTTCGCTCTGCAGGCCCTGCAGGATATTCATGTTGTACGTCAGCGATGGGCGATCAGTGGGAATGCGGCCCAGGCTAACGTTCCAGCTCGACCAGCAGCGGCGGTTGCGGGGCAGCAAGTCGATGTCGGTGTGCAGCACCACTTCGTTGCGCCGGTATGGAATCGCGCTGAGCACTTCAAGCTCGGCCTGAGTCGGATCGCCGAGCATGCGCAGTGCCTGGTCGCTGTGGCAACCGAAGACCACTTCATCGAAGAATTCGTAGCCGCGCGCGGACTTGATGCGCACCTGCGGACCATTTGGCGTATGCGTGCGCACGACTTCGGTCACTGGCGTGTTGACGTACAGGCGGTCACGAAACGGCGCCGTCAGCGGCGCAAGGTAGCTGCGCGAGCCGCCCTCGATGACGCGCCACTGCGGGCGATCGCGGATATCGAGCAACCCATGGTTGCGGAAGAAACGCACGAAGAACTGCAACGGGAAAGCCTGCATGCCGTCCTGATCCGAAGACCAGATCGCCGCGCCCATCGGTAACAGGTACAAGTCGCGGAACGCATCGGAATACCGGTATTCCCGCAGGTACTCGCCGAGCGTCGCATGCGCGAGCGTGGGCGTGATCCGCAAGTGTTCCTCGACCTCACGATTGAAACGCAGGATCTCGTGCACCATGCGCAGGAAGCGCGGCGATACGAGATTGCGGCGCTGCGCGAAAAGAGTATTGAGGTTGGCACCGGCGTATTCGACACCGGTGCGCGCGTCGGCAACGCTGAAGCCCATCGTCGTCGGCTTGCTGCTTATGCCGAGCCGGTCGAGCAGCGCGATGAAGTTGGGATAGGTGCGGTCGTTGAACACGATGAAGCCGGTGTCGATCGCATGGTGCTCGTCGTTGTAGCGCACATCGACGGTCGCCGTGTGCCCGCCAGCGTTCAGGCCGGCCTCGAAGACGTGGACCTCATGGTCTGGGGCCAGGCTCCAGGCCGCGGTCAAGCCGGAAATACCGCCACCGATTACTGCAATTTTCATTATTTGTTCTCCGCTGCCTTCGCCTGCGCGCGATTGCGCACGAGGCGCGGCACCACACGGCCATACCACCACGACGGCAGCAAGGCACCGAATCGCAGCAAGGTACGCAGTTGCCAGGGGAAGCGAATCGCACGGCGACGACTGCCGAGACGCGCGACGATATAGTCGGCTGCCTGGCGCGCAGGCCACAGGAAGGGCATCGCGAAATCGTTGCGGTCCGTCATTGGGGTCGCGACAAAACCCGGGCTTATCAGCGTAACGTCGATATCCTGTTGCACGTCGCAACGCAACGCGTCGAGGAAGTAGGCCAGCGCCGCCTTGGACGCACCGTAAGCTTCGGCGCGTGGAAAACCCACGACACTCGCGAGGCTGCCAACACCGAACAGCTGTGGCTTGCGCTGCGGGGAGCGTGCGTGCGCGGCGCGCAGCAGCGGCAGCGCGGCGCCGCAGGCGTTGACGGCACCGAAATAATTCACGTCGAACACGCGGCGGAACATAGCTATATCGAGTTCAGGCAGGTCGACATATTCGCAGGCGCCGGCGCAGAGGATGACGCCATCGAGCCACGCCGGCGCCTGCGGCGCATTGCGAAACAGGTCTGGCATTGCGCGATCATCGGCGACGTCGCAGGGCAGCGGTATCAGCAGGCCCGGATGCAGGCGCGCCATCGCGTCGAGTGCCGCGGCCGAGCGCGCGCTGATCCACACGCGATGGCCTTGCGCGGCCAGCAACAGCGCCACTTCGCGCCCAATGCCCGAACTCGCGCCGGTGATCCACCAGTGGGCGCATTGCTCTTGCTGCATCGTTAAACCTGCCGCGCCATATGCTTTTTGATTTGGCGGGTCGCAAGCCCGAGTCCCGGGATATGCTCGTACAGCAGCGCGCCGAGATCGTAGCTGTCTTCGTGGTAGAAAACCTTGTTCGTGAAGTGGAGCCGAGTCATGCCCCGCAACGTGATGATCTGGCCGCCGCGCAGCCTGGCGTGGGCGTACTCCATCTCCCAGGTCAGGTAGGCCGAGTGCTCGCCGATCGCTTCATCGACATAATGCATGCGGTAGTGGGAAAGGCTGGTCGCCATGCGGCGCAGGTAGCCCTTCAGCCGCAGGCTGCCGCGGATGGTATGGACCGGGTCACGAAATTCGACATCCTGTGTGTAAATCTCGTCGAGCCGGGCTATAGTCGCCGCCGAAAACTGTTCATAGAACTGTTTTACCTGCGACACCACCGGATTGATGCCGGCTAGGGGTAGGGGACTGTATTCCAAGGTTTTGCTCCGGTGCGATTTACGCGACAGGGCTTATACGCAGGCGCCATGGCGCCGGATCTCCTCCCCGCCGCTGATCCATCTTTAACCACAGCACGTATAAGTCCCGGAAGCCCACCCACGGCTGACGAGGCAAGCATGGCGAGTACCGCACGTTCAATGGATTCCGACACAGAAGCGAGGGGCTCAGACGCCGCCGCAGACTCTGGCGCCGCCAAGTGGAGCGCCTGCCTAGCGCGCGTTGCCGGCGATGGCGATCGCCAGGCCTTTCGTGAGTTGTACGACCACTTCTCGCCACTGATCCGCGCCTTCGCGTGGAAAGTGTCGTCGCTGGATCATCCGGATCAATTCGCCGACGAGCTCGTGCAGGAAACCATGCTGAAGGTCTGGACCGGCGCGGTCTCGTTCAATCCAAAGCTCGCCAGTCCCGGCACCTGGGTATTCACGCTGGCGCGCAATATGCGCATCGATCTGTTGCGCCGGCGCGCCCGCCATGTCGTCAACAGCGTTTCATTGCAGGACGAGGACAGCGGCCTCGACATGGAAGACATCTGGTTCGTCGATACCGGCAGCGATCTCTTCAATCAGCTGGCGCAGCAGCGCAGCCGCCGCCAGATCCGCGAAGCCTTGCAGACGCTGCCGCCGGAGCAAGCAGGGATCCTGCAGAAGGTATATATGGAGGACAAATCGCACGCCGAAGTCGCCGCCGAGCTGGCCTTGCCGCTTGGCACCGTGAAGTCGCGCGTGCGTCTTGCCCTGAACAAACTCAAACTTGTCGTGGATCGTTGAGGGAGGCATATCATGGTCAAATACCATCCCGACGCGCGCTTTCTCACCGACTACAGCGCCGGCAGCCTGCCTGAAGAACAGGCATTGTGTGTCGCGACGCACCTGCATTACTGCGCAGCCTGTCGCGTCAAGGTGCGTGAACTGGTCGAACTCGGCTCCGAGCTGTTCATGCAACAGCAAGCCAAACCCGCCCCCGCCGCCGACAGCCAGTTCGAACGGCTGCTGGCGCGCGTTGCCGACGTCGGCGCAACTCCGGCACAAGCGCCAGTTGCAGCGAAAGCTGACAGCACCGTAGCAGCGCCAGCGCTGCCGCGCGCGCTGCACAAGCTGACGCATGGGGACATTGAGTCGCTGAAATGGCGCCGCGTCGGCCGCAGCTTCCGTTACAGCCGCCTGAAGGTCGGCAACCCGCAGCGCGAAACCTCGCTACTGCACATCAGGGCCGGTGGCAACGTCCCGCATCACCGCCATGCGGGGGACGAAATCACCGTCATCATCAGCGGCAGCTTCTCCGACCAGGACGACAAGTACGGCGTCGGCGACTTCATCGTCAGGACCACGGGCGAGAAGCACAGTCCGGTGGCGTCGCAGGACGAGGATTGCCTCTGCCTCGCCACGCTCGACAAGCCGATTGTCATGAGCAATCTGTTCTATCGCCTGATGGCGCCGCTGTTCTAAGAGGGACCGGCAGCCTTCGCCAGACCCTGAGCGCTAAATGGGGTCAGAGCCCATTTGCTTTATAAAGACGGTTCGGGCTTCTTCACAAAACAAATGGGCTCTGACCCCATTTAGCTGCGCCTGCAGCTACACGCCGGCGGCCTGGGCTTCCTTGCTCGTGCGATACCCCTTCTGCAGCCAATCCTGCCAGCGCGTGACGGTCGCCTCATCGGTGCGACAACCGCCGTCGCTGGGAATGACAAAGGACTCATCCGCCAGTTTTACCCACCCGAGCGCGCCGCCATCGCGACCGTCGGCGAGCGGGCAGAACATCAAGGTCAGGCTGTCGCCGGGCTCGAAGGTCGCGCCGGTGATGCCGCGGCCGACGAGTTGCGGCGGCGCCGCGCCTTCGAAGCTCCACAGCGTTTCTTTGCCGTCCGCGTTTTTGACATTCAGGTACAGCCACGAATGCGGGTTGTTGAAGGCCCAGCGCGCCACCGTACCCGTGACAACCACCTGCGTATCGCGGTCGAACATGCTGAAGGAGTGATGCGCCTCTGCGGAGGCGAACAGCAGCGTCAGCGCGAGCGCGCCGAGCGTTTTTGCAATTTTCGTGTATGGCGCTTTCATCGAAGACCTCGTGCCTTGACTGTTACGTCTTGTTGTTTTGTTGTTACTGCGCGTCCAGCGTGGTGTTGTAGATCGGGTCGCGCGTCTGGCCCGGCAGTTCGGGGAACAGCGTCGTGCCGCGCGGATCCTTGTAGCCCTCCTCGCCCGGCAGGCGGAAGTTCGTCATGCCGTTCTCATCGAGGAAGGAGTTGCTGCTCTGTTCGCACTCCCAGTGCTGCGGGCGATGCCCCGCGGCCTGCAGGTTCGTCGCGTGGCGGAAGGCATAGATCGCATTCAGCGGTTTGCTGAAGGCGAAAGAATCGTAGAACGTGGCCTGCACTTCGAGCCGCTCGATGCCGCCTTCGTACTGTTTCAGCTCCCAGGTTTCCACGGCTTCGAACTGGTTGCTCGTCATCGGCGACCAGCGCGTGAAGTCGGCCGGCAGCAGGTACTTGGTGTGCATAACGAGCTTGTTGCCGTCCCAGAACCCGATCGTATCGCCCATCCACGAATGCGTGCCGTACAGGTTCTGGTGTTCCTGACCGATGTAGACGCGGCGGATCGCGTTGGCGAAGTCGTTGATGAGATAGGACTGCTGCGGCAAGTTGACGAATTCATGCGAGTAGGGCTCGAGCAGCCAGCGCGGCATGCCGGCCGGTTCGCAGTGCGTCAGGCGGTCGTAGCGCACCTGCCCTTCTTCCTGTTGCTGGCGCCAGCGTTCGCTATACGCTGCTTCGTAGGCGGGCGTCAGCACGCCGGGTTTGACGCGACCGCCATTCATGCCGCCGTCGATGAAGAGATCGAGATGCGTATTGCCCGCGGTTTCCCACAGACCGTCCCAGCGCGGCACCGACTCGAGGCTGTGCTGCGTGCCGCCCTTTGCCTGCTCGAGCAGGAAGGCGTAATGCGCATCGGACGTTTCGAATTCCTGCGGCGGCGGCACCACTTCGAGCGGCGGGCCGAAGCCGGCGCCGAACTGGGCCCCTGCAACGAGGGGAAAGGTGGACAGCGCGAGCGCTACAAGCATCCGCCGGAGGGCGCCTGCGGCCTTTGGAGCCGATTGCCCCGGACTGCGGACCTGCGTTGATACGTGGTGTGCGAAGTCAGTCATGCGACGTGCTCTCCTTCTGGTGGGAGGCTATTTGAGCCGCCATCTTATCCGAAGATTCGGCTTTCGGTGAGCCTGTGCCGCCGCCCGTGTGCCTGCAGCAGCAACGCCGCCTTCGCGATGGACGCGTCCGGGCCGGCGGGCTTATTCTTCACGCAAACAATAAAGCCCACAGGGGAACACGATGGCTCTTCCGCGTACGCTCAGGATCACCACGGCTCTTGCATTCGCACTCGGCTCCCTCAGCGCCCAGGCGCAAAGCCCCGCGGCGGTCACGGCCGAACGCCTGCTCAATGCCGACGCCGATCGCGGCAACTGGCTGAGCTATGGCCGCACTTACAGCGAGCAGCGCTTCAGCCCGCTCGACCAGATCAACGACACGAACATCGACCAGCTCGGCCTCGCCTGGTTCATGGACCTGCCGACCAACCAGAACGTCGAAAGCACTCCGCTCGTCATTGACGGCATCCTCTACCTGACCTTGCCGTGGAGCGAAGTGCGCGCCATCGACGCCAAGACCGGCGCGCTGCTGTGGCACCACGATCCCCAGGTGCCGGGCGACTGGAACATCAACGTATGCTGCGGCCTCGACAATCGCGGCGCGGCGGCCTGGAACGGCAAGATCATCTTCGGCACGCTCGACGGCCGCCTGATCGCGCTCGATGCGCAGACGGGCGAACAAGTCTGGTCGACGAAAGCGACGCCCGATGGCCGCTACTCGATCACCGGCGCGCCGCGCGTCGCCGACGGCAAGGTGTTCATCGGTTCCGCTGGCGGCGAGTTCGACGTGCGCGGCCATCTCGATGCATACGACGCCGAGACCGGCGCCTTCCTATGGCGTTTCTGGACAGTGCCCGGCGACCCCGCGCTCGGCTTTGAAGACGCGACGCAGGAAATGGCCGCAGCCACGTGGAAAACCCCGGGCTGGTGGGAAACGGGTCCGGGCGGCACGGTGTGGGATGCGATCACCTACGATCCGCAGACGGATCTCGTCATCTTCGGCACCGGCAACGGCGCGCCCTGGGATGCCGTGGAACGCGACCCCGGTGCCGGCGATAACCTGTTCCTGTCGTCGATCGTTGCCGTGCATGCCGACGACGGCAGCTATGCCTGGCATTACCAGGAAACACCCTGGGAGACCTGGGACTACGACACCGGTCAGCAACTGATGGTGCTCGACCTCGAACTCGACGGCGAAATGCGCCACGTCGTCACGCAGGCATCGAAGAACGGCTTCTTCTACACGCTCGACGTCGCCACCGGCGAGTTGCTATCCGGCGAACCCTACACCGACGTCAACTGGGCCACTGGCATCAACATGGAAGATGGCCGCCCCTTCGTCGTGCCCGAAGCGCGTTACAACGTCACCGGCAAGGCTTACGACCTGATGCCAGGTCCCGCCGGCGGTCACGCATGGCAGCCGGTGTCGTACAGCCCTGACACAGGCCTGATCTATATTCCGGCGACGACGCATCGTTCGCTCGTCGGGTCGGTCGACGCGCGCCAGGAACATCTGAAGGAATTTCCCGACACCGTGCAGAGCTTCACCGGCCGCCTGATTGCCTGGGATCCGGTTGCGCAGAAGGAAGTCTGGCGCAGCGAAGAATTCATCAATCCGCGCGGCGGCGTGCAGGTGCTGGGCGGCGCGCTCGCAACCGCCGGCAACATCGTGTTCAACGGCAACCTGCCGAAGCAGGAGTTCGTCGCCTACCGCGCGACCGATGGCGAGAAGCTCTGGTCTTTCGATACGAAGACCGCCGTGTTCCCCGGTGCCGTGAGCTACGAAGTCGATGGTGAACAGTACATCGCGATTGCCGTCGGCGGTCCGGTGCAGGGCGGCTACTACGCGCCGAACGGTGCGCGTTTACTCGTATTCAAACTCGGCGGGGCCACGGTCCTGCCCGAACTACCCGAGTTTACAGAACGTCCGATCGCGCCCCCGGCACAGTTCGCCGATGCTGCGGTTATCGAACAGGGCCAGCGCGTGTTCGAAGCGCGCTGCCAGCTCTGCCACGGGGTTGGCGGCGCCGCGCGCTCGAGCTTCCCGGACCTGCGGCGCGCACCTGCATTGCATGATCAGGCACTGTTCGACGCGATCGTGCTCGACGGCGTCCTGAGCGCCCGGGGCATGGCCTCGTTCCGCGACTATGTCGATGCAGACGATACGGTAGCGCTACGCGCGTACATCGTTGCGCTGGCGGAAACGGCGCTGGCTGCCGCGCCTGCACCGTAAGCAGCAATCGAAGTCCCCGGATCCCCGCCTTCGCCACGAAGACGGGGATTCGCGGCCTGCTGATACTTTCGTCATGCCCGCGAAGGCGGGAATCCCGCGGCCCTCGGTGCAAGCCATCAAACGCCTATGACGTGCCCTCTGGACATTCCTGCATCCGCCCGCCTGCGCTATCGCTTCATGGATGCGCGTGACAAACACCTCTGGTGGGAAAGCGATCAGGATCCCGAGACGATGCGCTTCCTCAACGACAGCAAGCCCGCCACCTGGGACGACATCGAAAACGTCATGGTGCCGCGCGTGGCCGCATTAAGCGACGCGGCCAGCGGCCGCGGCCTGTGGGAAATGGCCGACAGGGAAAGTGGTGAATATCTCGGCTGGATCATGGTGCGCCACTACCGTTTCGACCGATCTGATCGCGAGCCCGACAACCTCGAACTCGGCTGGCGCCTGAAACGTTCGCACTGGAACCGCGGCCTGACGACTGAAGCCGCGCGCGCAATCATCGAGGTGCTGCAGCGCAATCCCACGATACGTGTATTCAGCGCAATGGCGGATCCGCGGAACCTCGCGTCGATCGGCGTCATGAAGAAACTCGGCATGCGTTACGTCGGAGAGCGCGTGCACATCGTTGGCGAGCGCAGATATCCGGCAGCCTATTACGAAATGCCCTCTCCGGGATTCGGAGGGGATTAAATGGGGTCAGAGCCCAATTGTTTGGGCGGACGGCGTATGGCGACAAGCCAGGCCAAACAATTGGGCTCTGACCCCATTTAACTGCATGCCCCTCGCGCGCTGTCCGGGCAAGATCAGCGCTGGCGCGCTAACCTTGCCCGGAGGATTTCATTCGGCCGCGAAGCAATATAACAAGCCCGCACCGCCAACGCTGATCAGGTTCTGCGCCG
>JBEGWB010000064.1:0-30339 GCA_041178065.1 Pseudomonadota bacterium
AGCCGAGACCCAGTCAGCCTGGAAGCCGTTAGTCACGCCGACGACGCCTGCGATATCCCGCACAAGACCCGGCGTTGCTTCGTTAGGCTGAATGGCCTGTTCGAGCACACGCGATGCGATCAATCGTGTGGAGATCATGCCGATGTCGAATTCACCAGCCCAGTCCGCCGTCAGATCGACGCCACGCGAGGTGTAGCCGCGGAAGTTACGCGCTTCCGGGCTTACCTTGGTGATGTCCGAGAAACCACCGCCAGGACGCGGAGCACCCTGGATCTGCGCGCAATATTCCGCCGCGCCGGCGAAGCAGCCGTCGATGACAAGCTGAATGTTAGCCGGCGTGATCGCATCGGTAATTTCGATTTCATACCAGTCGGCAGCGAAGCGCACACCCAGGTCCTGCGGCGTGAACACGAAACCGATGGTCGTCGTATCCGATTCCTCCGGCGTCAGACCGAGACCGCCGTGCAGGTCATAGATACAGGCGTCGCCCGTGTTCGTGAAGAAGCCCTGGTTGATTTCGCCCGTCCAGGGGTTCGAGCAGAAACCGAAGGCCGGACCCGCAGGGATGATCTGGCCGTAGTACAGCTCGCGAAAGTTTGGTGCGCGCACGTCACGAGACTGCGAAGCACGCAGCGTGAGCGAGTCGAGGACATCCCAGTTCGCGTTTACTTTCCAGGTCGTGATGCCGTAGTCGAAGGACTGACCCTGTGCTCGACCAGTGCCCAGACCACCAGTGTTCGTGTATTCCGAACGACGAATCGCGCCGACGAGACCAAGCGTGTCGGTTACAGGCACGTCGAGTTCCGTGAAGTACTCGGTGACTTCGACATCACCGGCGAAGGATTCACCGTACTGGATCAGGTAGTCAGTGCGCTGGTAGTCAGGCTGACTGGTATCGGCGATGTTAGCGATCGATTCATCGCGCCACGACGCACCAACTGCAGCGCGAACCGGGCCGGCGCCGAAGCCTTCGAACAATTCACCGGAGGCGACGCCTTCGATGATGTCCTGTTCGACAACCGTGTTTTCCATCAGGCGGCCGAACGCGTAGTCGAATGCAGCGGGCGTGATGTTGTTCGTGCCGAAGATGTTGATCGGTACGCAACCGGCGCCAATGCGCGGATCCACGAGGCGCAGCGGATACAGCGGGCTCGTCGGGCCCATAGCGGCATAGGCGCCGAGGCCGTCGCGTGTAACGCGGCAGACTGGCGCGCTGTTGTAGTTGCCCGGAACAGAGGGCACCGTATCCAGCGCGAGATCGAAGGCGCGGGCGTGGCGGTTGTCCAGAACGTTCTGCTGACGATCGGATTCGCCAGTCTGGTAGTAAGCGTCCCAGGTCCAGGTCGTGTCGCCGAAGGTGCCGTTGAACCCTACGGCCCAGCGCTCGAGTTCAGTGGAGGTTTCGTTCGCGGTGCGTGCCTGTCCGGTGAAATCCTTGTTGATGAAACAAGGCGCACCAGCAAAGCCGCACAGTGTCGGCATGGTTGGCAGGCGGTTCAGATAGTAGTTGTCAGGCGCCAGTGCACCGAAGATCAGGTCCAGCGAGCCCTGCGGCGTGTATGTCGATACTTCGCCGATAGAGCCTTCGATGAACATCCCGAGGCTGTCGCTGAAATCGTGGGTGAATGTCGCGTAGCCGACTTCACGCTCAACGTTCGAACGGATCGTGGTGTATTGGTAGATGTGACGGCTTTCACCGCCCTGGTTGTAGGCGTTGGGGCCTACGAAAGGACGCAGCGTCGTGCCCGCGTCGCTTGCAAAGGTCTGGCCTGCGATCGGGAACATGCCAACCCGGTTCATCAGTGGGTTGGCAACGGCGCCGGGGACTACGACGTAGTTTGGATCGGAGTTAGTTGCCTGCGCGTTATTGGTAAAGATACCCACGCCTTTGGCGCACCAGTCACGCGCACGCGAACAATTATCGATTCCGTCCATGTCCTGGTTTTCATAGCCAATCACGAAATGGCTGCTCTCGCCGATCGCCGTGCCAAACGCGCCTGCGTAATGCAGGTCGTCGCCGTCGTCTTCGGCGGTCGTGCCCCAGTCTGCCTGCACCTTGCCACCTTCGAGGTCACGGTCGAGCAGGATGTTGGTGACACCACCGATTGCGCCCGAGCCGTAGGAGGCGGAGGCACCACCGGTAACGACTTCCATGCGGTCAATGAGGATCGAGGGAATGAAGTTCAAGTCCACACCATCGCCCTGGTTCGTGGGCACGTGGCGACGTGAATCAACCAGCGTCAGCGTCCTCGAACCAAAGAAGGGGTTCAGGCCGCGCAGGTTTGCGATGTTGGAACCATTGAAGAAGTTGCCGTCGGCGTATTGTTACCAACGTTCGAGGGCAGGTTGGCCATTGCGTCGCCAAGGTTGACGATGCCGAGGTTGTTTAACAGCTCACCACCGACGACCGTCGTTGGCTGCGGGTTGCTGAAATCGTCACGGCGAATACGTGAGCCGGTGACAGTTACTTCTTCCAGCGCGGTCGCTGCGGCTGCATCTGGATCTTCGGCGGCAGTCGCAATATTGACTGAACCGGCGGTCAATGACAGAGCAGCAGCAATAGACCATGCCAGCCTGGATCTGACTGGCGCATTAATTGCGGAGATAGCGTTCATTATTGAATACCCCTTATTTTGTTGACTGCGGACTTGGATTTATTCAGGTACTGCTGGAAGTTGTAGCGCTTCAAGCGATTGCTTGTGTCTTCTTGGAAAAGACCACCACACCCTTCCTCCTTGGAAATGTAAGAGCGATAAGCTCCTTCGAAATTGTGCTAAAGCGGCGCAATTGAACCATCATTACTGTATTCGGTTCAAGAATTAAGCGGTAAGGGTCCTGCCCGCCAGCAGGGTACGGCGTAGCACGTCGACTGGAATTCCAGACTCAACAGTCGCTTTACCGATAGCATGCAACAGAATGAATTTCATATTCCCCTGATCCGCTTTTTTATCCTTGCCCATCAGCCTCAGGAACGTTTCCTCGTCGATGTCCGGCGGCGCGACAGGAAGGTCCGCTGCTTCAATCAGGGCTTTTACGTCGCGCGCAGCCTCATGCGACAGCATGCCAAGGCGCCACGACAGATCGGCTGCCATCACCATGCCAGCAGCAACCGCTTCCCCGTGCAGCCATTCGCCATAACCCATTGCGGTCTCGATGGCATGCCCAAAGGTATGCCCGAGATTCAGGATCGCGCGTATGCCACCTTCCGTCTCATCCGCGGCGACGATTGCGGCCTTTTCTGCGCAGCTGAGCTTCACCGCGTACTGCAGTTTTTCCGGATCGCGCTGCAGTAGTTGCGGCATGTTCTGCCAGAGCCACAGATGAAATGCATGATTATTGATGAAGCCATACTTGATGACTTCCGCCAGCCCAGCCCTCAGTTCGCGGTCGGGCAATGTATTGAGCGTCGCGGTATCGGCGAGCACACAGCGCGGCTGGTAGAAGGCGCCGACCATATTCTTGCCGAGCGGACGATTGACACCTGTTTTACCGCCCACTGACGAGTCAACCTGAGACAGCAAGGTCGTCGGAATCTGGATGAAGTTGACACCACGCTGATATGTAGCCGCTGCGAATCCGGTCATGTCGCCTATGACGCCACCGCCCAGAGCGATCAGCGTACTGGAACGCGAGAAGCTATGTTCCAGCAGCTTGTCATAAATGGTTGCCACCGTGTCCAGCGTCTTGTATCCCTCACCGTCGGGCAGCGTGACCACCTGCACCTGCAGTCCACTCAATGCGGCCTTGAGTTTATCGAGATACAACGGCGCCACGGTGGTATTCGTGACGACGCACACCTGGCGGCTTTTGATGTGCGGCAAAAGCAGATCACCGCGCGCGAGCAAGTCTTCGCCGATGTGGATTGGGTAGCTTCTATCACCGAGCTCTACTGTCAGGGTTTCCATGACTCAGGTTTCTTCCGCATGTTTGATCATCTCGATTATTTCAGTGCTGACGGCGCGCGGACTGCGCCGGCTCGTCATGACGACATGGTCTGCAATTTCGCGATACAGCGGGTCGCGTATTTCCATCAGCTCACTCAACTTCGCGCGTGGGTCCGACGCATTGCGAAGCAGCGGGCGCTTCTGATCACGACGGGTACGTTCCACCTGCTGCGAGATGGTCGCCATCAGGTACACGACAATGCCGCCCTTGCGCAGATGCTTGCGATTCTGCTCGGCGAGTATCGCGCCGCCGCCGGTGGCCACGACCACGTTATCGAGCGCGCAGAGTTCTTCGATGACGTTACGTTCGCGTACCCTGAACCCATCTTCACCCTCGACATCGAATATCCACGAGATATCCGCACCAGCACGCTCCTCGATCACCTGGTCGGAATCGTAGAACTCCTTACGCAGGTCCTCGGCGAGCAATCTGCCGATGGTAGTCTTGCCAGCGCCCATCGGGCCGACCAGAAATATATTGTTCAGGGATTTTTGCATCGTTCGAATTTCGGAACTGAACTGTCACAGGACCCGGCACAGCAAGCGCCGGTGCTAGCTTTCATGTATTACGTCAAGTAAGGCACTTTGACTAAAGCCCTTTCGAATAAAAGCTGTCGAATCGGGCGGCTCGCAGGAGACCCTGCGAACTTATTGCAGGATTTCGTTGATGATCGAGGGCGTAATGAAAATCAGCAGCTCGGTCTTGCTTTCACTTTCTTCGGTGCGTTTGAAGATATTACCCACATATGGCAGATCGCCCAACAGTGGAGTTTTCGTCACAGTCGTCGTGGTTTCCTCGCGGAACACACCGCCGAGTACGATGGTATCGCCATCATTGACAAGCACACGCGTCGTCACCGAATTCGTCGAGATTGCCGGTGGCCCGCCGCCGCCGCCAGGAACAACCGAGTCCTGGTGGATATCGAGCAGCATGATAATCCGGCCATCGGGCGTGATTTGCGGCGTGACATTCAGCGACAGCGCGGCCGTGATGAACTCCGTCGTCGTTCCTCCCGCAGTGCCGCCGGCTTGCGACTGGTAGGGAATCTGCAGGCCCGACTGGATGCTCGCTGGCTGCTGATCCTGGGTCGTCACCTTGGGCTGCGCGATCACTTCGCCGTTACCGCTGGCTTCCAGCGCGGACAACTCGAGCTCGAGCAGGCCATTGTCGCCCGAATAGCCGAGCGCGATGCTGACCGGCGCATTGGCTACACCAAGATCCACCAGCAGGGCATCGGGGAATGTCACGGTGCTTACGGCCGTCGTGGCCAGCGCTTCCTCGATCGACGTGCCGCCGGCGACGGCGCTCGCAATCTCGGTGTTGAACTCAGAGAGGTTATTGCCGAACTCAATCGAACTTTCCTGACTTCCGGACATGATGTAGCGCTCACGCGAAGCGGGGAAGGTTTGCGCACCGCCCCAGCGCACTCCGAGCGCCTGGCTGAACGAGGTCGACGCATTGACGATGCGCGCTTCGATCAGGACCTGGCGCACGGGAACGTCGAGCCGGGCGATCAGTGCACGCGCATCGTCGATGACTTCCTGCACGTCCTGGATGATCAGCGTATTGGTTCTTGCATCGAAGCTGGCGCGTCCGCGGGTCGACAGGATCCCGCCGCTCGTGGATCCGGCCGCGGCCGCGCCGTCTGCGCCAGCAGCGCCGCCTGCGGCGCCGGTGCCCTGCAACAGCGGCAGCAGGTTCGAGGCAACGGCGTAATTGATTTCGATGTACTCCGTCACAAGCGGAGCAAGTGCGTCGGTCTCCTGCGCGGATTGCAGCTCCTGCAGCTCAGCCGCCGCAATTTCCGCGGCAGGGGCGACATACAGCACTGTCCCAACGATCCGCTGTCCGAGATTGCGCGGACGCAGGATCAAGTCGAGCGCCTGGTCCCAGGGCACGTTCTCCAGGCGCAATGTAATGCTACCCGTGACGTTGTCGCCGACGACAAGGCTGAAGTCGTTGAACTCGGCCAGGATCTGCAGTGCTGCCCGGATTTCGATGTTCTGGTAATCCAGTGAAATCCTGTTCTCACTGAAGGCGGCGGGAACAACAGCATTTTCGGCGGCGGCAGCGAGTACCGGTACAACGGTGACAATGTACTGATTACCTTCCTGCACCGCGACATAGTCGATTTCGCCGTCGACCTGCGCGCTGACGACCACGTTGTTTTCGTCAGTGTCGGCAAACAGGCTCACCGTTTGTACTGGTGTCGCGAAATCGGTGACATCGAGGCGCATCTGGGTCTCGGGCGCAATGACCGCGTTGTCGAACTGAATCTCCAGCCGATTGCCGTTTTGTGAAATGTTTGGAACGAGCTCGGCACGCGCGAGGTCGATGATGATCTCGCCGGCATCCTGCGCTCCGCCGCGAAAATCGATGCCGCGGATGTCATTGCGCTCGATCACCGCAGGCGCGGCGCGCAGCGGTGTTGTCGTTGTAGGTGCAGGAGCTGAAGCGGGGGTCGGTGCCGCAGGAGCTGGAGCCGCGGTCACGGCCGCGGCCGATGCTGCCTGGGCGGCCAGCACGGTCACGAACAGGGAATTGCCCTGCACGCGCGTCGTGTAGTCGGCTGCGCCAGTCAGGTTCACGACCATGCGCGTACGGCCCTGCGCTTCGAGAATCATCAGGCTCTCCGCTGGAGCGAATTCCAGCGGGAAACGGCGCTCGGTGAGTGAGCTCGTGACGTTGGTGAAATCCATGGTCAGTCGCGGCGGCTCTTCAATGATAAAGGCTTCAGGGGACGGGGGGGCGGCATTGAATTCGAGTTCGATTTCGAACTGCGAGTCGCTCAGGGCCTGGAAGCCGATATCCTGCAGTGCAACCTGCGCAGACGCAGTGCCCGCGCAGACAAGCGCTAGCAGCCCTGCCAACAAGGGCATCAGACGACATGAGCTGTATACATGTTTGACGATCATCTCAATACTCCCCGCAACGCGAATCCGGCGAACCCTGCGTCCTTCCGGTAAACGAACGCTGTCTACGCGCTTTTGTTTCTTCAAGCCAAACCTGACGGTACGCGTCACTGCGTCAGCATGATGCTCTGCGGACGCTCGATCCATCCGCCATCGCCAGTCGGAACGATTTCAACTATATCGACCTGGTTCTGTGTAATCGCTGCAATGCGACCATGATTACGCCCCAGGTAGCTGCCGATACCGACGCGCGTGACGTTGCCGTTTTCATCGCGTATCAGCGCCCAGGTCTGCCCGTCGCGTCCGAGCGTGCCAACCATCGCGAGATTGCCGATCGCAAAGTTCTCGAGTGGCTCGCGTACACGATTTTCATCGGGACGCACCTGGTTGTTCTGCTGATTGCGAAGCGCAGCGCTTGCATCAATCGGCAAATCAAAGGGGCCACGCAGGCTGGCAGCGCTGTAAGTAAAGGCTTCATACGTGAGGAATTCGGGCGGCGGATCGATTGCGCCGGGCGGGCGGTTCACGACCGAGCTTACGTAATCCTGCAGCGCAACCATGCCCTCGTTGTCAGTACACGCCGCGAGCAACAACACCAGCCATAGCGCGAGACTGCGTGCTGCTGTTCCAGTCGATGTCTTATGGCTACCGCCGCGCGTCTTCATTGTTCTTCTTCGTTTGAATTATCGCGGTAGGTTCTGGCCGTGATAACCATGTTCAAATCGGTACGACTGCTTTCGGCGGTTATATTGAAGTCATGCAGCGTGACGATTCGCGACAGGCTGGCCACGCCACTGACGAAGGCACCGAAATCGTGATAGCCGCCGACGACCTCGATGCTGATGGGCAGTTCGGTATAAAACTCCTGGGCCACTTCGGGCTGCAGCGCGATCGAGGAAAACTCGAGACCGCTTCCGAGGCCAGTAAAGGTGATGTCCTCAACCAGCCCGGGCACTTCCGTCTGGCTCGGCAACTGCCTCAGCAATGCGCCGAAGGACTCTTCCATTTCCACCATCTGCTGGCGGTAGGCATCGAGGTTGGCGGCGAGCACGGCCTTGCTTTCCAGGTCCGTGCGTAATCCTGCTTCCGCAACAGTGATACCGGCGAGGCTCTCCTGCTGCGTTTTTATACGGAACCAGTAACCAGCGCCAAGGCAAGCGGAGAACAGAACAGCGCCGAGCAGCAGTTTGACCGGCATTGGCCATATGCCAATGCTGTCGGGATCATTAATGCTATGCCAGTCAAAGGTCTTCAGCTCGTGGGCTGAGTTCTGCAGCAGCTTCTTGAAATCGGCAGGCTTCATCATGGCGTAGCCTCTGCCTCATCGCTTTGCCCTGCCGTCGTCACGCGAACGGTTAGCTGGAAAACGTTAGGGGTGGCCGTCTGTGCGCCCTCTGCAACCACCTCACCAGGCGCCGCGGTAATCTGACGCAAATCCGGATCGGCAAACCATTCCGAATCATCGAGGTAGCGCATCAGCGTAGACACCCTGTTGTTAGAGTCAGCGATGCCTTCGAGGGAAATAATGTCGCCAGTGCGCGTGACGGTGTTGTAGTACACGCCTTCGGGCAAGGTTCTGACCAGCTCGTCGAAAAGTCTCACGATAATGGGTCTGCGGCCCTGCAAGTCCTGGATGACGGCCATCCTCTCCGTCAACGTGCGCTTTTGTTCCTGCAGGTTGCGTATCTCGGTGATCTTGCTATCGAGAAGTGCGATCTGTTCGGAGAGGTAAGTGTTGCGGGCAGTCTGGTTGCGGATACTGCTTGCAACGACCTGGTCAACGATGGCGAGGATCACCACGGCCACTCCAACGACGACACCAAGCGCTGCAAAGAACTGTTTCTTGCGTTCGTCGCGCAGCCGCTCGCGCCAGGGGAGAAGGTTGATATTAGCCATTACTGAAGCCCCGCATGGCCAGCCCGCAGGCCATCAGCAAGGAGGCAGCATCGTTCTTCAGCTGGCCCTTGTTGACCTTACTGCCGATCGACATCTTGGCGAATGGATTCGCGACAACGGTGCGCGTGCTCAACGCTTCCTGCATCGCGGGCGCGAGGCCTTTCGTCGAGGCGGTACCACCCGCCAGCACGATCATGTCCACGTCGTTGTACTGGCTGGATGAGAAAAAAAACTGAAGCGAGCGACTGACCTGCTCGATCATTTCCTCACGGAAGGGCTGCAGTACTTCACTGTCATAACTGTCGGGCAACTCGCCGCTGACGATTGCAGCTTCGGCCTCCGCCGGGGAGAGCCCGTAACGTCCCTGGATCGAGCTCGACAGACGGGCGCCGCCAAAAATCTGTTCGCGTGTATAGATGGAAGTGCCGTTGCGCAGGATATACATCGTCGTCATCGTGGCGCCGACGTCCATGATCGCCACGAGCCCGTTGGGATCGAGGTCCATCTGCTCGCACACCAGCTTGAATGCGCGCTCCATTGCGTAGGCTTCGATGTCGACGACCTTGGCCTCAAAACCGCCGATGTTGAGCGCGTCGACACGCAGGTCGACGTTTTCCTTCTTGCAGGCCGCCAGCAGTACTTCAACCATGCCCTCGTTCTTGCGCGAGGGGCGCTGGCGCTCGAAGTCGATCGCGACCTCGTCGAGCGGGTAAGGAATGTACTGGTCAGCTTCGACGGTAATCTGGTTTTCCATCTCGGCGTCGCTGAGGCTGGCGTTCAATTCAATTGTCTTGGTAATGACGGCGGATCCGGACACCGCGACGGCTGCTTCCCGCGAGCCGGTCTTCACGAGACTGGACAGCTTGAAAAGTTCCTCGCCTACGGCTTCCAGCTTGCCGATGTTTTTTTCCACGACCGCACCCTCCGGCAGGGGGCGGGTGGCGTAGTTCTCAACCTTGTACTTGCTCCCCTGCTTGCTCAATTCGAGCAATTTGATAGAGCTGGAGCTGATGTCGATGCCCAGTAGCGCGGTCGATTTCTTTTTCAAAAATTCCAGCAAAACCTGACTCCGGTTTGATGACAAATTGCATTTGCCATCCTGCTCACGCGCCCTTCACAGGCTCGTGTACGCTTGGCACGGTAATAAATTTAACCACTAATTTCAACAAATTATGCCGGTTTCTCCACAATTTACTTTAATACTTTCGAGCCTGATCCGGGGCCGCGGCGCAGAACCACAGCATGTAGTGCTCGCCGTGGCGCGTGATCACTAGATAAGCCCGAGCGTCCGAAGCGGTAATTTGCCCCGCGGCGGTTGCAGGTTTTGGGCGGGGGCGTCAAATGGCCTCGCCGCGAGATGCCGGGGTACAATGCAAGCCGATTCCCGGTGTCCAAAGTCCTGTCGTGAACAAATTCCAGTCGCTAATTCGTTTTCTCGCCTGGTGGGCCATCGCCGGTGTGGCTGGCTTTGTCATGGTCGCGGCCAGTGCCGTCCTCTATATATCTCCAAAACTGCCTTCCCGCGAATCTTATACAAACATCCGCCTCGAAAATCCGCTGCGCGTCTTTACCTCCGACGGCAAATTGCTGGCCGAATTCGGCAGCCGCCGCAGTAATCCGATCCAGTTCGAGGAAATCCCTCCCCTCGTGGTCCAGGCGCTCGTGTCCAGCGAAGACAAGCGTTTCTACGATCACAATGGCGTCGACACGCTGGGCCTGCTGCGTTCGGTCGTAGGCATCGTCACCGGCAACGACTGGGGCGGTGGCAGCACGATTACGATGCAGGTTACGAAGAACTTCTTCTTCGAAGGGGAGTCACCCTACACGCGCAAACCCAAGGAAATCCTGCTGGCAATCAAGATGGAGCGGGAATTATCGAAAGACGAAATTCTCGAGCTTTATCTTAACCGCACCTTCTTCGGCATTTCTGCTTACGGCATCAAAGCCGCGGCACGACAGTATTACGACAAGGAAGTGAATCAACTGACGCTCGCCGAAATCGCGACCCTGATTGGCATCATGCCGAGACCCAATTCCTATAACCCACTGGAATCCGAGGAGCTGGCTCTATTCGAGCGGCGTCGCGTGCTCCGCCGCATGCTCGACCAGGACATGATTGATGAAACGACTTACGAGCTCGCCTTCTCGAGCGCGGAATCCGCGCGTCGCTACGGCCGCCAGCCTGACCTGGCAGCCCCCTACATAGCGGAGCTGGCGCGCCTCGAAATGGAAGCGCGTTACGGCGAAGAGGCGCTGACCGACGGTTTCGAGGTGTACACCACCGTCGACAGCCGGATGCAGGCCGCCGCGAACAGGGCGCTTGTGAATGGCCTCGAACGCTATGACCACAATCACGGCTACCGGGGACCTGAAAATCATCTGGCCCCGGCGGCCGACGGGGCGGTCGCCCCGTGGCTCGAGATGCTCGGGCAAACGCCCGAAGTAGCTGGCCAGATTCCCGCCTTCGTGCAGTCGGTTAGTGAGCGCTCCATCACGGCGCTTCTCAAGAATGGCGACAGTGTGACGCTGGACTGGGAGGGCATCCGCTGGGCCAAACCCTTCATCAACTCGAGTTCGTGGGGATCAAGCCCGCGCGCGGCTACCGAGCTTACTCAACCGGGCGACCTGATCCGCGTGAAGCTGAACGATGCCGGCCTGTGGGAGCTCGGCCAGGTGCCGGCGGTCAATGGCGGGCTCGTCGCGCTTGATCCCAATTCCGGAGCCATCAAGGCACTGACCGGCGGTTACGATTTCACGGCCAACTCCTTCAACCGCATCACGCAGGCCAAGCGCCAGCCCGGTTCCAACTTCAAACCCTTCCTTTATGCCGCCGCGCTGGCGAACGGCTACACGGCGGCGACGCTTATCAACGATGCGCCGCTGGCGCGCAGCGACTATCGTCCGGGCAACTTCGAAGGCAACTTCATGGGCCCGATCCGTTTGAAATATGCGCTGACGCAATCGAAGAATCTGGTCTCCCTGCGCCTTTACGACGCGCTGGGCCAGGACATCGTGCTGCCCTATGTCAGCCGTTTCGGCTTCAAGGAGGCTGAAATTCCCCGCAACGACCTTACCGTGGCAATCGGCTCACACGCCGTGCTACCGCTCGAGGTGGCCACCGGCTACGCGGTATTCGCCAACGGCGGCTATAAGGTAGAGCCTTATCTCATCGAACGGGTCGTCAATTTCAATGACGGCGAGGTCTTCCGTGCCGAGCCGGCGCTGGTATGCAAGGAATGCGAGTCTGCGCCTGAAGCACAACCCTTGCTTGCCAGCAGTAGCCCGCAGCCTGTCTTCAAGCCAGCCAAGATCGCGGCTCGCGCGATCGACGAGCGCACGGCTTACATCATGAATACGATCCTGCGTTCGGTAATCACGGAGGGCAGCGGGCGCCCGGTATCGCGCGCGATGAACCGCAGTGATCTCGCCGGCAAGACGGGCACGACGGACTATGCGAACGATCTGTGGTTTTCAGGCTTCAACGCGGATCTCGTGGCGACCGTGTATGTCGGCTACGACCAGCCGCAAAGCCTCGGGGCGCAGGAACAGGCCGCTACCGTGTCGACGCCGATCTGGATCGACTTCATGAAGGTAGCGCTGGAAGGCATGCCGGAAAGCTCGATGGCGCAGCCAGACGGGCTGGTCACGGTACGCATCAATCCGGACACCGGCCTGCGTGCGGGACCCAACGAGCAAGGTGCACTGTTTGAAATCTTCCGCGAGGAAGATCTCCCCGCGCTCGGCGCGGAACCATCCTCACAGGCAAATCCCACGCGTCCGAGTGTTCAAAGCACGGATACGGTGTTTTGAGGCTTTACTAAGGGGAATATCGCGAGAAATCGGAGCCCGGGCCGCGCAATGCGACAACCCGGGTCCGGAAACGGCAGGAAAGCGAGAACCGCCTAGACTTTGCGTCCAGCGAAACGCTTGTTGAACTTGTCGACGCGGCCGCCGGTATCAACGATTTTCTGCTTGCCGCTGAAAAAGGGGTGGCACTTCGAACATACGTCGATACGGAGATCATGGGCCAGCGTGGAGCGAGTCTGGAACACGTTGCCGCAACCGCAGGTAACAGCCATGTTGTCGTACTTCGGATGAATATCAGCTTTCATGATTGCCTCTCTGTGAACGGTTGGGGACATAGCCTCCGGTGGTCTTCATGCAGCGACCGGTGCCATGACCCTGTCCACATTAATGGTGGTGATTAATTGTGGTACTAACGGGTGGTAAAGCGTGGTGTTCATTGATTTTCCCCTGTTTGGCAGGGAAAAAGAGCGCGCATTCTATCAGAAGACGACCCTCTGGCAAGCTTGAGGGCCGAGCCTGAACAGCCCCTGCTGCGGCCCGGGGGCCTCTCTTGCCCCTACTCCCCCCGCTTTTTGGCCGCGGCCAGCAGATGCCGGTGATTCTCCACGACCGCATCAAAGACCTGCTGGAAGAGCTCATGCACGAGACTGCTATCGAGCCCCTTCTGTTCCGCCGACAGGCGCAGGCGCTGCAACTTCTCTTGCTCACGAACCGGGTCCACTGAATCGAGGCCATGCTGCGCCTTCAGTTGCCCGACGCGCTCAGTGACTTCGAAGCGACGCGCCAGCGCGGACAGGATTTCTTCATCGATGCTGTCGATGCGATCGCGAAACTGGAGAAGCTCCTGCGGCACGGCGGACTTGCTTTCTGCTGGCTTGGACAAACGGGTGGCCTCGTGGCGTTCACATCGGGATAGCTATACTATTGCGGCCAGCTCCTCCACTCAACACGCCAGCCCCATCTCCAGATAAACACGTCACGCTTTGCGCAGATCAATCCCAAAGTTGTATCTGAAAATTGCAGTACCCTCCCCGCTGCGCACGAGTTTCGATTACCTGCCGCCTGACGAGGTGCCGCTGCCATTGTCTGGCATGCGCGTACGCGTTCGCTTCGGCAGGCAGACGCAGGTCGGCATTGTCGTCGGCGTCAGCTCCGAAACTGACGTACCCGCTGAAAAGTTACGCGCGATCGATACTGTTCTGGACGACGAGGCACTGCTCGATGCCGACACGCTCAAGCTGTATGTCTGGGCCAGCGACTACTATATGTATCCGATCGGGCAGGCGCTGCTGACCTCCTTGCCGCGCGCCTTGCGTGAAGGCAAGCCCCTGTATGTTCCAGGCAAGCCTTGCTGGCGCCTGACAGGCGCGGGACGCGAAGCCGCAACGGTTGTCGGCGCGCCAAAGCAGGAGGCCTTGCTGAACCTGTTGAAGATTTACGGCGAGCTCAGCTCCGCGGAGGCGTCTACCCTCATGGGCAAACCCGCATCCGCCGTGCTAAAGGCATTGGCCGAGCGCGGATTCGTCGAGACTGCGCTACGCATCAGCGACGACGCACCGGCGGCACCACTCGCAGGCGCGACCCCGCTCGCGCTGAACACAGAACAGGAGGCCGCGTTTCATGCCGTGAGCGCATGCTTCGGCAGTTTCGCTCCCTTCCTGCTCGAAGGTATCACCGGCAGCGGCAAGACCGAGGTATACCTGCAACTGATCGCCGAGGCCTTCAAACGCAAGCAACAGGTGCTCGTACTCGTCCCCGAAATCAGCCTGACGCCACAGACCATCCGGCGCTTCACTGAGCGTTTCCAGTGCAACATCATCGCATTCCATTCCGGCCTGACTGATCGCCAGCGTTGCGACGGCTGGCTCGCCGCACGCAACGGCAGCGCCGACGTCGTCATCGGCACGCGCTCCGCGGTGTTCACGCCGCTGCCGCGCCTGGGCCTGATCATCGTCGATGAAGAACATGACAGCTCATACAAGCAGCAGGAGGGCTTTCGCTATTCGGCGCGCGATGTCGCGATCTACCGCGCGCGCATGCAGCAGGCGCCGATCGTACTCGGCTCCGCGACGCCGTCGCTCGAAAGCCTGCACAATGCGCAGGAAGGTCGCTACCAGCTGCTGCCCCTGAACGATCGCGCCGGCGGCGCCAGCATGCCGGAGCTGCAATTGCTCGACCTGAAGTTGCAGCAGCTACGCGAAGGCTTTTCAGCGTCGCTGTTGCACGCCATGCGCCGGCAGCTCGAACAAAGCCAGCAGGTGCTCGTATTCCTCAATCGCCGCGGCTTCGCGCCCCTGCTGTTGTGCGGCGACTGCGGCTGGATCGCGGAATGTCCGCGCTGCGAACGCAGCTATACGCTGCACCAGAACCCGGCTGCATTGCGCTGCCACCACTGCGACGCGCACAAGCACCTGCCTGCCGCGTGTCCGAACTGTCGCAGCACTAACCTGACCGGCGTCGGCCTCGGCACCGAACGCAGCGAAGCCTTATTGAAGGCCGAGTTCCCGGACTTTCCCGTCATCCGCGTCGATCGCGATACGACACGCCTCAAAGGCAGCCTCGATGCCTACATGGAGCGTATCAACTCCGGCATTCCCTGCATCCTTGTCGGCACTCAGATGCTCGCGAAGGGCCACCACTTCCCTGAAGTCACGCTGGTGGCGGTGCTCGACGCCGACAGTGGCTTGTTCAGCGCCGACTTTCGCGGCCAGGAAAACCTCGGCCAGCTGCTGACGCAGGTCAGCGGTCGCGCCGGGCGCAGCGACAAACCGGGGCGTGTGCTGATCCAGACCTGGCACAACACGCATCCCGTACTGCTACAACTCGTCAATGAAGGTTACGGAGCCTTTGCCCGTGGGCTGCTCGCGCAGCGCAAGAATGGCCGCTTGCCGCCTTACGTCAATTGCCTGCTGTTCCGCGCGGAAGGTGGCCAACGCGAGCTGCCGCTGGAGTTTCTGCAGGAAGTGCGCGCAATAGCGCAGCAGCATGGCACGCGCGACCTCGAGGCGTTTGGGCCGATGCAAAGTCCGCTGGGAAAGAAGGCGGGGCAGTTTCGCGCCCAGCTGATCCTGCAAGCCAATCGCCGCTCGACGCTGCAGCGGCTCGGGCACGTGCTCATCGACGCGCTACAGGCGCATCCGCTGGCACGCAAGGTCCGCTGGTCAGTCGATGTCGATCCCCTCGACTATAGTTGAACAGCGCGCAAAAACCGCGCTGAACGATTCGCGCATTCAATCCTTTTGCCGGATAATGCGCGCCACCCACCAAACACTAAGCACAACGCCGCATGGCACAAGATTTTGCCAAACAACGCAGCAACCCCGAGGGCATCAAGCGCAAGCGCGCTGCTTCCGCCGCCACGAAAGGTCCGCAACCGGCGAGTGCAAACTGGAGCTGGTTCTTCTCCGGCCTGATGTCCGGCGTCATCATCTCGATCGCCACTTATCTCGCCGTGCTCGAGCTCGGAGAGAATGTTGCCGAGAGCGCGCAGAGCGCGCAGGCGGGCATCACGCCCGAAGATCAGCCCACCTACACTTTTTATGAGGAGTTGAGCAGGGCCGAAGTCCCGGTTGCTATTCCGCCAGGCGAGGGTATCGCTGTCGCGGAGGCTCTTGTTCAGCCCGCGGTCAATTCCCCCGATGCCGCCGGCACGCCTGCACCACTAGCCCCTGTCAGCCCTGCCGCTGCAGCGGAGGAAAAAGCGCCGCTGTACCTTGTCCAGGCTGGCTCCTTCCAGAACCGTGAAGACGGCGAGAGTCATCGCGCCCGCGTCATCTTGCTGAACATGAACGCCAATGTCGTCGAAAGCGTCGTGGGCGGCCGCACTCGTTACCGCGTGCAGGTCGGCCCCTTTGCCGGCCGCCAGAGCGCCGAGGATGCGCGCGACATCCTGTCCAGCAACGAGATCGACTCCATCCTGATGCTGGTTCCGCAGTAAATAGCCTGCTCCGTAGTAAGCGGACAGCTCCCCTGTCACAGCACCCGGTCTTGATAAATTCGCCGCCGCCTCCACATAGGCCAGATCGGCGCACAGCCTGAGGAACCCGCATGGAACAACTGCACGGCACCACGATTCTTTCCGTGCGCCGCAACAATACCGTGGTGATCGGCGGCGATGGCCAGGTTACGCAGGGGCAAACGATCATGAAGGGCAATGCCCGCAAGGTCCGTCGCCTGTATCGCGACCAGGTGCTGGCCGGTTTTGCCGGTGGGACCGCTGACGCTTTCACCCTATTCGAACGCTTCGAAGAGCAGCTCGAAAAACATCACGGCAAGCTGACCCGCGCCGCGGTCGAGCTTGCAAAGCTGTGGCGCAGCGACCGTGCCTTGCGCCGGCTCGAAGCCCTGTTGCTCGTGGCGGACAGGGATGCCTCCCTGATCATCACCGGCAACGGCGATGTCGTCGAACCCGAAGACAGCCTGATGGCGATTGGCTCCGGTGGTGCATTTGCGCAAGCCGCGGCGAAGGCACTGCTGACGAATACTGACCTCGATGCGCGCAGCATCGTCGAAAAAAGCCTGAACATCGCCGGCGACATTTGCGTGTATACCAACCACAACCTGACGATCGAACAACTGTCGTACTAATCCAATGGCCAAACTCAGTCCCCGCGAAATCGCCGCCGAACTCGACAAGCATATCGTTGGCCAGCATGCCGCCAAGCGCGCCGTAGCGATTGCCTTGCGCAATCGCTGGCGCCGCATGCAACTGCCCGAAGACTTGCGCAACGAAGTCACGCCGAAGAATATCCTGATGATCGGCCCCACCGGCGTCGGCAAGACAGAGATCGCGCGGCGTCTCGCCAAGCTTGCGGGCTCACCGTTCATCAAGGTTGAAGCGACGAAGTTTACTGAAGTCGGATATGTCGGCCGCGACGTCGATTCCATCATCCGCGATCTCGTGTTCGTCGCCATCAAGATGCTGCGCGATCAGGAACTGGACAAAGTCAGCCAGCAGGCAGGTAATGCGGCCGAGGACCAGGTGCTCGACGCGCTCCTGCCGGGCAGCAACACCGACAACGACACGCGCCAGATCTTCCGAAAGAAGCTGCGCGAAGGTCAGCTCAACGAAAAGGAGATCGAAATCAAGGTGAGCGAGCGAATCGGCAGCCTTGAGATCGTCACTCCGCCCGGCATGGAAGACATGACCAGCCAGCTCAGTAGCATGTTTTCAAACCTCGGCGCCGGCCGCAAAAAAACCCGACGCATGAGTGTCAAAGCCGCGCTGCAGGTGTTGAAGGACGACGAAGCCAGCAAGCTGATCAACGAAGAAGAATTGAAAACCCGCGCGATCGAATTGACCGAGCAAACCGGCATCGTGTTCATCGACGAGATCGACAAGGTCGCCACGCGCAATGAAGTCGCCAGTGGTGGCGTGTCGCGCGAAGGCGTACAGCGCGACCTGCTGCCGCTGATCGAAGGCTCGACCGTTAGCACGAAGTTCGGCTCGGTGAAGACAGACCATATCCTGTTCATCGCGTCCGGCGCCTTCCATCTCGCAAAGCCATCCGACCTGATTCCGGAATTGCAGGGGCGCCTGCCTATCCGCGTCGAACTCGAGGCTTTGAGCGCCGATGACTTCAGACGCATCCTGACCGAACCGGATGCATCGCTGTGCCGCCAGTATCAGGCGCTGCTGGCGACCGAAGGCGTACATCTCGACTTCGCGCCGGATGGTATCGCGCGAATTTCCGAAATTGCCTGGCAGGTGAACGAGCGTACCGAGAATATCGGCGCGCGCCGTCTGCATACCGTCATGGAAAAATTGCTCGAAGATATTTCCTTTGCGGCCGACGCGATGGTCAGCAATGGCCAGACACACTTCGTCATCGATGGTCCTTTTGTGGACAAGCATCTGGCCGAACTCGCCAGCAACGAAGATCTGAGCCGCTTCATTCTTTAATACGCTTCGGGACATACATGCAGCCCACCGATATACGCCTGCACAAAAAAACTGCTGTACTTGAACTGCACTATGCCGATGGCGGGATTTATACGCTGCCGGCCGAATTCCTGCGCGTTTACTCACCGTCGGCGGAAGTGCGCGGCCATGGCATCGGCCAGGAAGTGCTGCAAACCGGAAAATGTTTCGTGAAGATCGATCGCATCGAACCAGTCGGTCATTACGCCATCCAGCTGCATTTCGACGATGGCCACAGTACGGGCATCTTCAGCTGGGAATACCTGCGCGAACTTGCGCTGGGTCAGCAGCCAATGTGGGAAAAGTATCTGGAGCGTATGAATGCTGCCGGCGCGCGCCGCGAGCCCATCGAACAGGGCGTGCAGGTCGTCAATATCATGCCGCTCAAACCGCACTAGGCGTTACAATGGCGGCCATCTACGCACATGAGCATCCGCCATGAGTGATTCCCCAAACATCAATTCTTCCGCAGGCGTATCAGACTCCTCCAGTGCCGCAGGGACATCCCCCCAGGGTCACGGGACAACGCACTTCGGTTTCCAGCAGGTGCCGGTTGCCGAAAAGTCTTCGCTCGTCGGCAAGGTCTTTCATTCCGTTGCGCCGAAGTACGACCTGATGAATGACGTCGTGTCGCTGGGCACGCATCGCCTGATCAAGCGCTACACGATGGAACTGAGCGGGGCACGTGCCGGCCAGCAAGTGCTCGACCTCGCTGGCGGCACCGGTGATTTCAGTTTGCTGTTTGCACCGATCGTCGGCGCCGAAGGCCAGGTTGTGCTCGCTGACATCAACGAGTCGATGGTGTTGGTTGGTCGCGATCGCATCATCGACGCGGGCAATCCGGGCAACATCACCTACACGCTGGCGAATGCCGAGGCCCTTCCCTTCGCTGACAGCAGTTTCGACTGTGTCGTCATCGCCTACGGCTTGCGCAATGTCACCGATAAGGACGCGGCATTGCGTTCGATGCGGCGCGTCTGCAAGCCCGGCGGCCGCATGCTGATACTGGAATTTTCGAAGCCGCGTTCGCCCCTGCTGGGCAAGGCCTACGACCTGTATTCGAAGCTGTGGCCGATCGCCGGCAAGGTCGTCATGGGCGACAGCGCTAGCTACCAATACCTCGTCGAATCAATCCGCATGCATCCGGATCAGGAAACGCTGAAAGAGATGGTGCTTAGCGCCGGCTTCACGCGCTGTGAATACCACGACGTGATGGGCGGCATCTGCGCCATCCATATCGGCTACAAGGACGCCTGATGTCTTTTGCCCTGCTGCAAACCGCGCTATTGCTGCCGCTCGAACTGACGCTCAACGCAGTGCTCGCGCTTGATGCCGCGAGCAAGGCGCGACTGGCAAGGCTCGAAGGCCGCACGCTGGCGGTGCATGCCTCGCAGCCTGCGGCTACGCTGTTCGTCAGTATCCGCGGCAACAAGCTGCACCTGAGCGTGATTCACGAAGGGCCGGAGACCGCAAGCCTGCATGGATCCGCCGCGTCGCTGCTTGGTCTCCTGCTGCGCCGCGAGCCGGTCGATAACCTGCGCGCACGCAATGTGGAACTGCGCGGCGATACAAGCTTTGTGCAGCAGCTCCAGGCATTGTTGCTCGGTCTCGACATCGACTGGGAATATCACGTCAGCAAGTTCGTCGGTGACATTCCGACGCAAACGCTGGCCAGTGGATTGCGCGGCGCGGGCGACTATATCCGCAAGACAGGCACCCGCCTGCAGCAGGATGTCAGCGAATATCTGCACGAGGAAAAGCAGTGGCTGCCGGGCACCGGCGAACTCGAAAGCTTTTATAGCGCCATCGCCGACCTGCAGCTGCGCGCAGACCGGCTTCAGGCCCGGATCCAGAGCCTCGTCGGGAAGCGTCAAACACCGTAAAGGCATCAGGGCTTCCCGCCGTTTCTGCAGCACGCGGCGAAAATACCCTCGACCTTATTGCCTGCGCGCGGACATCTTCATCCTCCCTATAAGGATGCATGTCTCCCTTATTTGCTATCACGCCACCGGGAGCCAAGGCCCGGGCTAGTCCTGCAGGTTGCTATAAATCCGCTGTTCGAAGCCCTGCAGCACGTCGATCGCGTCAGCATCGTAAAAGGGCAGGTACTGCATCAACAGCACTGCGCCGATTTCTTTTTCGGGATCGATCCAGAACTCCGTATTGAAGATGCCCGCCCACGCGAGACTACCCACTGAACGCAGCCCAGGCATCTCTGCTCCCGTGCGCTGGAAGCCGAGGGAGAATTTGTCGATGCCGGCGCCGATTGGAAAATCCGCGCTGGTAAGTTTGTTCGTGCTCGACATCAGCTGCACCACCACATCGCCCATAGCCGGCTCGCTCATCAGCGTGACGGTCTCAGGCTTCAGCAGTTGCTTGCCATCGTGGGTGCCAGTGTTGAGGAACAGGCGGATGAACTGCGCATAGTCGCTAGCAGTGCCTGACAGGCCGCCGTCGCCCTGAACCGGCGACGCAATCGCGCCTTCCGGATTTGCAACTTCGACGAGCTGCGTACCATCGCTGCGGTGCACGGTTACCATGCGCGCATGCTTGCTCGCCGGCACCTCATACGTCGTATCCTCCATGCCGAGTGGGTCGAGCAGGCGCTCTTTCATGTAGTCGAAGAGGCCCTTGCCAGAAAGGGCTTCGACAAGCTCGCCGAGCACGCGCGTACTTTCGCCGTAATGCCACTGCGTGCCGGGTTCGAACAGCAGCGGGTACGCTGTTGCGCGCGCGCCAGGGACTCCTGCCATCAACTTCACGAGGATGTCGCTCGTGAAGGTATAGCCGAGGCCCGAGGTATGCGTCAGCAGGTGGCGCGTCGTCAGCGGATTGTTCGCGGGCTCGGCCGTGTAGGTTCCATCGGCCATGTTGAACGACGTGAACACCTGCAGGTTTGCGAGCTCTGGCAGGTAGGTGCTGACCGGGGCATCGATATCGATCTTGCCTTCTTCCGCCAGCATCATGATCAATGCCGACGTGACCGGCTTGGTCATCGAGGCGAGCCGGAAGATTGCATCGTTTGTCATCGGTTTTGCCTTTGCGCTGTCCATCAGCCCGAAGCTCTTTTCGTAGATGATGCCGTCCTTGTTCACCACCAGCGCCACTATGCCGGGGATGCGCGTGCTGCCGATTGCCTCCGTGAGGTAACTGTCGATGTCGGCTGCGCCGTCGGCGCTGAGCGTCTGGGCCTGGAGTTGCAGCGACGCAACGACGAGCAAGGCGCCGGCGAAAGGTTTGAGTGCATGCGTGAACGCGTTCATGGGGTTCCCTGTTGTTTTGGCGCTGTAATGGATCACATTGTGAAGCTCCGCTTCCCTTACCGTCCCGGACTCGCTTTCCTTTCACAGCTTAGCGGCTATTTTTGCCCTCGTCCGCCTTTTGAGCTATTGTGGCCGCCCCTCGACCGGCGCAGTGATTCATGCAGAAGTACCTGAGATTATTGAAGATTTATCGCACCGCGGCGCGTTATCGGCTGGGTGAACTGCTCGTCGGCATGCCGGGTGCGGCCTTGCCCATTGCGCTGCTGGGATTGCCGGTCGCGACGCGCGCGGATGTCGCGCACCTGAGTCGCGCCGTGCGCCTGCGCAGCGCCCTCGAGGAGCTAGGACCGATCTTCATCAAGTTCGGCCAGTTGCTATCGACGCGCGGCGATCTCGTCCCCGCCGATCTCGCCCTTGAACTCGCGCTGCTACAGGACAAGGTCGCGCCCTTTGATGGCAACGAAGCCAAGCGCCTCATCGAAGCCTCGCTGGGTTTTCCGCTGACGGAAAAATTCGCCAGCTTTGACATTACCCCGCTGGCCTCGGCCTCCGTGGCACAGGTGCACACCGCGCGCTTGCTGACCGGTGAAGACGTCGTCATCAAGGTGGTGCGTCCGGGCATCGACAAAATCATCGCCGACGATGTCGCGCTGCTGCACAGCATTGCGGCATTTGTGGAGGCGCGCATCGAGGGCGGCAAGCGCCTGCGACTGCGCGAAGTCGTACGCGACTACGAATACGTGATCTTCGACGAGCTGAACCTGCTGAGCGAAGCCGCGAATACCGCGCAGCTGCGGCGCAACTTTGAAAAGTCCGAGCAGCTCTATGTGCCAAAAATCTACTGGGACCTGTGCCGGACGAACGTACTCGTCATGGAGCGCATCTATGGCATTCCGGTTAGCCACATCGACGAGCTGCACGCCGCGGGCATCAATATCAAGCGGCTTGCCGAAACCGGCGTCGAGATTTTCTTCACGCAGGTGTTCCACCATAGTTTCTTTCATGCGGACATGCATCCGGGCAACATCTACGTGTCGCGTCAGCACACGGAAAACCCGCAATATATCGCGCTCGACTGCGCGATCATCGGCAGCCTGAGTCGCGACGACCAGCAGTACCTCGCGCGCAACCTGCTCGCCATCTTCAAGCAGGACTACCGCCGCGTCGCGGAGCTGCACGTGGAATCCGGGTGGGTACCGCCGGATACACCAATCCCGGCCTTCGAAGCGACGATGCGCACTGTGTGCGAGCCCATCTTCCAGAAGCCACTCAGCGACATTTCGTTCGGACAGCTCTTGCTGCAACTGTTCCGCACCGCCGGGCGGTTCAACATGGAAGTGCAGCCCTCGCTGGTGTTGTTGCAGAAGACGCTGCTGAACATCGAAGGCCTCGGCAAGCAGCTCTACCCCGAACTCGACCTCTGGAAGACGGCCTTGCCCTTCCTCGAACGCTGGCAGCGCGACCGGCTGTCGCCGCTGGCGAACTTGCGCAAGGTCCGAGAGAGGCTGCCCGAGTGGCTTGAGCAGGCGCCGGAACTTCCGGACCTGGTGTTCAGGGCTCTGCAGGAGCAGGGCGCCGGCCAGCAGCGCCTCCGCGAAACCAGCCAACGCCTGCGCCAGCTTGAGCAGCAGCAGGCGGCGCATGCCGGCCACATGTCGAAACTGACCGTTTTGCTGGTCCTGGCGCTTTTGGGCGCGTTCTACGCCGTGCTGACAAAATAGGGTATGCTTGCCGTCACATTTGATACATGCTTGTGTGGCACATTGCTTAGTCCTCACAGGCAAAATTTCAGGAATTTCCGGGAGTTAACTATGGGCGCTGGAGCTTTTGGCATCTGGAAAATGCTCATTCTGCTGGCCATCATCCTGCTGATCTTCGGCACCAAAAAGCTGAAGAATCTGGGCAGCGATCTCGGTGGCGCCATCAAGGGATTCAAGAACGCTATGGATGACGGTAAAGGCGGTTTGAAAGCCGACGAAGGCGCCAGCGAAGGCACTACGATCGACGTTAAGTCCGAGCGCGTCGAAGAAACCCGCTAAACAGCGCGCAACCGAAGCCGGGATGGAAATCCGGGCTTCGGCCTTCCTACTGATCACGGCAATACCCCATGCAATCCCCTTCCTGGCTCGCTGCCATCCGCTTTGATGCCCACGGCCTCGTGCCGGTCATCGCGCAAGACTCGCAGACCGGCGCAATCCTCATGCAGGCTTTCGCAAACCGTGAGGCGCTGCAGCTGAGTATTGACGAAAACCGTGCCATTTACTGGTCACGCTCAAAGCAGCGGCTGTGGCGCAAGGGAGAGGAGTCGGGGCATGTGCAGGTACTGCACGGCGTACTTCTGGACTGCGACGGCGACAGCGTGATCTTCGTTGTCGAGCAACTCGGCGGCATTGCCTGCCATACCGGCCGCGCCAGCTGTTATTACCGACGCCTGTTGCCCGACGGGACCTGGCAGGAATTCGGCGATGTGCTGAAGGAGCCTGCGCAGATTTACCCGGCGGTTCCGAAGGACTAGGACCGCTAGCCCTTGTGTTGGCCCACCGCGCCCATATTAATGAAGGAAGAACGTCATGAGCGACACGCTGAACAGACTCGCGGCAATCATCGCCGAACGTAAACAGGCGAGTCCGGATTCCTCGTATGTAGCCAAGCTGCAGCACGCTGGCCTCAACAAGATTCTCGAGAAGGTTGGCGAAGAAGCGATCGAGACCATCCTGGCCGCGCGCGATGTCGAGCAAGGCGCGGACAAAAGCCGGCTCATCAGTGAAACCGCCGATCTCTGGTTTCATACGCTCGTGATGCTGGGACAGCTGAATTGCTCACCAGATGAAGTATTGAAAGAACTCGAGCGCCGCTTTGGCGTGTCGGGCCTGGAAGAAAAAGCGGCACGCCGCTGATAGAATAACCGTCTTACTAATTCGCCGGACTGGATCCGGTCAGGAGCACCATCATGGGCGCATTCAGTTTGTCGCATATCCTCATCCTGCTGGTGGTCGTGGTTCTGATCTTCGGCACCAAGAAGCTGAAAAACCTCGGTGGCGACCTCGGTGGCGCAATCAAGGGCTTCAAGGACGCGATGGAAGAGGACAAGAAGAAAGACGCAGCGCAACAGCAGCTCACCGATGGCGACAAGGATTCGAACGTCGTCAATTCCGAAAAAGTGGACGAGAAGCGTTAAGCTCCCCGACCCATTCCGGAGTCCGCCATGGATAACATCGGTTTCTTCGAACTCGTGCTGCTCGGCGTCGTCGCGCTGCTCGTGCTAGGTCCTGAAAAACTCCCGGGCGCCATCCGCACGACGAGCCTCTGGATTGGCCGACTGAAGCGCAGCTTCAACTCGATCAAGACCGACATCGAGCGCGAGATCGGCGCAGACGAGATTCGCCGGCAGCTGCGCAACGAAGCCATCATGGACAAGTTCAAGCAGACGAAGTCACAAATCAGTGATGCGACGAACATCGTCAGGAAACAGGCGGAAGAGATTCGTCGGAACATCGAGCTGGAAGCGAAGGCGGTCGAGTCGGCCGTGAACCCACTGGCCACGCCAACGAAGCTCGCTGCTGACAAAGTCGACTCAGGCGCGGCGCAGAGTGCCGCAATGCCGGCAACACCCGTTGCGCCGTCCGCAGCCGCGGTAGCATCCCAGGCAGCGGCTCCCGCGGAAGCCGCTGCGTCGTTCGAACTCGCGCCTGCGCCATCCGCTCCCGACGCCGCCTCGACAGTTCCGCCCAGCCCAAGTAAAAATTCATGAACGCCAAAGGGAAGCCTGTGGAAGACGGAGAAGACCTCAAGGAAGCCCCGCTCATCTCGCATCTGATCGAGTTGCGTGATCGCATTCTGCGCGCGTTTGGTGCCGTGATTATCGTCTTTCTTGCGATGGTGTACTGGGCAAACGATATTTTCACCTTTGCCGCCGGCCCGCTGACATCGATCCTGCCGCCGGAAATCGGCCAGATGATCGTGACGAAGCCGATGGACTCCTTTCTCGTGCCGTTCAAGCTTACGTTCATGCTCGCTGTGTTCGTCTGCATTCCCTACATTTTGCACCAGGCATGGGCATTTATTGCGCCGGGCCTGTACAAGCAAGAAATTCGCGTCACTTTCCCGATCATCGTTTCAAGCGTCGTATTGTTTTATACAGGCATCGCTTTCTCGTTCTTCGTAATCCTCAATTTCGTCTTTTCATTCCTCGTCGGAGCCACGCCCGAGAACGTCAGTTATGCGACTGACATGGCGGCTTACACCGATTTCGTGCTTGGGTTATCGCTAGCCTTCGGACTCGTGTTCGAAATCCCGGTCGCTATCGTGCTACTGGTGCTTTCCGGCGCGATTACGCCAGCGTGGCTGGTCGAGAAACGCTCATACGCGATCATCGTGAACTTCGCGATTGCGATGGTCGTCACGCCGTCGGATCCCTACTCGATGATCCTGATGGCTATCCCGATGTGCTTGTTGTACGAAGCCGGCATCATCGCGAGCCGCCTGGTGTACACAGTCAAAGCCGATCACGAAACGCCAGAGTCTACCTAAGCGACCCGCCCCACGCGCAGGCTGGGGCTCGCTCAACTCTTCAGTAGAAATGTCACTGGCCCATCATTGACGAGACTAACCTGCATGTTGGCGCCGAAACGCCCACATGCCACGTCATGATGCGCCTTGCGTGCTTCGCTCAGGAATTTTTCGTAGAGTTGCTCAGCCTCGGCTGGAGGCTTCGCACTGGAGAAGCTGGGTCGCAGGCCTTTGGTGGTATCCGCTGCCAGCGTGAACTGCGAAACCACCAGCAGCCCACCCTTCACATCCTGCAGGCTCAGGTTCATCTTGCCTTCGGCATCGATGAACACGCGGTACGCCAGCACTTTCTTTAGCAGGCGTTCCACGTCGGCGATGGCATCGTCGCGCTCGACGCCGAGAAGTACCAGCAAGCCCTGCCCGATCGCTCCAGTCGTTTCACCGGCGACCATGACGCTGGCCTGGGTTACGCGCTGGAGCAAGGCAAGCATGGGGGCGCTCGGTCTTCTTATTCCTTGCGGCCGCGATCCGCGCGCTTGCGTTCGGGCTCGGTCAAGAGGCGCTTGCGCAGACGAATGCTGGCCGGCGTAATTTCCACCAGTTCGTCGCTGTCGATGAACTCCATCGCCTGTTCCAGGCTATGGCGAATCGGGGGGGTCAGGAAAATATTTTCATCGTTACCGGCGGCACGAATGTTCGTCAGCTGCTTGCCCTTCGTCGGGTTAACGACAATGTCGTTCTCGCGGCTGTGCAAACCGATGATCATGCCTTCATACACTTCGATGTTCGGTTCGATGAAGAGACGACCACGCTCCTGCAGGGTATTCATTGCATACGTCAGCGCCTTGCCCTTCACCATCGATACCATGACTCCGTTGACGCGGCTGCCAATATCGCCGGCCTTCATCGGGCCAAAATGGTCAAAGATGTGAGTCAGGATGCCGGTACCCGAGGTCATGCTCATGAACTGCGTGCGGAAGCCGATAAGGCCGCGGGTTGGGATAATGAAGGTCAGGCGCGTACGACCCTTGCCGTCGGTCGTCATCTCCTGCATCTCGGCTTTGCGCTTGCCAAGCTCTTCGATAACGCCGCCCTGATGCTGCTCGTCGATGTCGATGACAAGCGTTTCAAAAGGCTCGTGCGTGGCGCCGTCTACCTGTTTCAGAATTACCTGCGGCCGCGACACGGCCATTTCGAAACCTTCGCGACGCATGCTTTCGATCAGTACTGACAGGTGCAACTCGCCGCGGCCCGAGACAATGAACTTATCCGCCGTCTCGCCCGGTTCGACACGCAAGGCAACGTTGTGGATCAGTTCGCGATCCAGTCGCTCCTTGAGGTTGCGGCTCGTTACGTACTTGCCTTCAAGACCGGCAAAGGGAGAGTCGTTGACCTGGAAGGTCATCGTTACCGTCGGCTCATCGACCGTCAGCGGCGGCAGGATTTCCGGATTCTCGGGATCGCAGATCGTATCGGAGATATGCAGCTCATCGATGCCGGTGATGCAAATGATGTCGCCTGCGCTTGCTTCCGGCGCATCGATGCGATCCAGTCCCATATAGGTTTTCACAAGTCCGATTTTGGCTTTACGGCTCTTGCCTTCGATGTCGAGCACGACAACTGGCATGCCGACTTTCACCTTGCCGCGCGTGATACGGCCAACGCCGATAACGCCAAGGTATGAGGAATAGTCGAGCGCGCTGATTTGCATCTGCAGCGGACCGACGGCATCTACCTTCGGCGGCTGCACGCGATCCACGACAAGCTGGAACAGGGGATCCATATTGTCTTCAAGGTTCAGCGGATCATGGCCGGCCTTGCCGAGCAATGCCGATGCATAGATCACTGGGAAATCGAGTTGCTCTTCGGTGGCACCGAGACGATCGAACAGGTCGAGTACTTCGTTGTGTACCCAGTCCGGGCGCGCACCTTCGCGGTCGACCTTGTTGATTACAACGATCGGCTTCAAACCGCGCGCGAAGGCCTTCTGTGTGACGAAGCGCGTCTGGGGCATCGGGCCATCGACAGCATCAACGAGCAACAGAACCGAGTCCACCATCGACAGTACGCGCTCCACTTCTCCGCCGAAGTCGGCGTGACCGGGCGTGTCGACGATGTTGATACGGTAGTCTTTCCAGCGCACGGCGGTGTTTTTTGCGAGGATCGTGATGCCACGTTCCTTTTCCTGGTCGTTCGAGTCCATAACTCGCTCGACTTCCTTGCCACGCGTTGCCAGCGTGCCGGACTGCTGCAGCAGTTTGTCGACGAGCGTTGTTTTGCCATGGTCGACGTGCGCGATGATGGCGATGTTGCGGATGGTCTCAATCACGGGAAATACCTGTGCGAAGGGGCGGAGGGCCAAAAAGCGCGCGATTATACACACAGAGAGGGGCGCGAGTCCTGCCTAAAGGCGCTGGTTCCGCGCTTTCGCACGGGCTGCGAACCCTGCCGGGGGTCTTAGCGAAGCGGCAATCGCAGCCCGGCGATCATGGCCGGTATACCCCGACATTCGCGTAGCCGGACTCTTTCAGATGGGTCGCATGCAGGCGACTCATGACACCTTTGCCGCAGTACAGGAGGTAGTGCCGATCATGTGACAAATTCGTAAAGGCCTTATCAAGGCGATAGAAAGGCAGCGGCAACACGGTATTGCCTGCAAGGTTCAGCGGATCCAGTTCCACCTCGTCCGGGTGACGAATGTCGATGATGATGGCAGCGGCGTCTGGTACGTTCACCTCCTCGATTATCGGCGCTGACTGCAACTCCTCCTCCATGCGCATGTCGCGAATGTCGAGCGCAACCTGTTCGGCGATGGCCTTATCCAGTACGGCGAAGTCAAAGTGCGTTTCTTCGCGTTCGACGCGGTAGAGTCGTGCGCACGTCGTCGGTTTTACCGAAATGACGCCGCAGTACTCCGGAATGGCCGATGAGAATTCTTCAGTGCCGATCTGACGCGCCAGATCCACGATGTCCTGCTTGTCGCTCATCGCCAGCGGCCGCAGCACGAGCATGGTGGATGCCTGGTCTATCACGGCAAGGTTGACCAGGGTCTGGCTCGATACCTGCGCGACGCTTTCACCGGTAACCAGCGCGTCTACTTCGAGGCTCTCGGCAATGCGCTCCGCTGCGCGCAGCATCATGCGCTTCAAAATGACGCCCATCTGCGAGCTCTCGATATTCTCCAGGATTTCAGCCACCACGCCTTCAAAGGGAACGGTAATGAACTTCACTGCATGCGATGCGCCAAATTTCTGCCACAAATACAGCGCGACTTCCTTCACAGCGATTTCGTGCTGGCGCCCGCCGAGATTGAAGAACAGGTAATGGGTGCGCAAACCCCGCTTCATCGCAAGGAAGCTTGCGACAGCGGAATCGTAGCCGCCGGACAACAGCGAGATGACGCTGTCCGTCGTCCCAATCGGAAAGCCGCCGAGACCACGCTGGCTGACCTCGACGAGAAACAATTCCTGATCACGTATTTCGAGCGCGACAGTTACGTCCGGATTGTCGAGCTTCACGCGTAGCGCGCCGGTTTCCTGCAACAGGCCCGCGCCGAGGAAACGTTCGACATCCATCGAACGGAAGGGATGCTTGCCCGCGCGCCGGCAGCGCACTGCAAAGGACTTACCTTCGAGTGCTGCGGCATGCTGCACTTTGACTAGCGCGAGCATGGCGTCGAAGTCAGGCAATGGATGCGACTGAACGCGACTGAAACTCCAGATGCCAGGCGTCGTGCGCAAGGTTTCCTCGATGCGCGGCCGCAGAGCCGCGTGCACCGGCGGCATGTCGATTTCGAGGTAGTCCCAGTGTGACTCGACAGCAATCGGGCCCGTCGCAAAGGGATCGGTAGCGAGGTCGACGAGGCCGTGGTGCATGCGCAGCAGGCGCGTGAGGTTCTTGCGTAACTGTCGGCAGAAGCGCGTACGTACGAGCCTGCTCTTCATGGCCATTTCAGGCGAGTATTTGATGAGGTACTTCATAGCAGCTCCTTCGCTGCGACACGCGGCGCTTTTTGGCGCACGAGCCGCACTAAATTGGGGCATTCAGGATTTTAATGCACCGTAGTGGCGCACTCGTGGGAGTGTCA
>JBEGWB010000065.1:0-24620 GCA_041178065.1 Pseudomonadota bacterium
CGGATTTCAGCCGTGGCCTGGTCGCCCTGGGAATACCTGCGCTACAACTGATATCGGTGCCATCACGCCAGGCATTTAGCATTTTCACATGGAGTAGCGCAGCCGATGGTATCACGCGACACCGTTCAAACTCAGCCGCAAGCTCTGTACTTGGTATATAAATCAATGTCTTACAGGCCGACAATGCGAACGAACCGAGCCAGAAAAGGACCTTGGCCACAGTGGCGCCAAACCCAATAACTGCTTGATCCCAGACAAAACTTCCCGGCAGAATTGTTCGATTTTGACCTTATTCTGATATTAGGGCGCCATGCAACCTTGCCGTGCCCCACGTGCCGTCGACTTCCATGACTCAGAGCCAGGCCGGTCCCCCTAGCACCCGGAGCCGTGTCTTCCCGGAACTGCTGGATGACCTGCCCGACCCCGTGCTGCTCATCGAGCCGCAGGGTGGGCGCATCGTCGACGTCAATTCCGCCTGCTGCGCTGAACTCGGCTATGCCCGCGCCGAACTGCTGGCACTGCGGATTTTCGACATCGACGCCGCCATCAACGAGGAACTGTTCGTCTCCGCCGTAGCGCAATTGCGCGAAACGCCCTCGCTTGTCTGGGAAGGCCTGCACACGCGCAAGAACGGCAGCAGTTTTGTTACCGAAGTGAAGCTGCGCTGCGTCCGGCTGGAGCAGGACTACATCCTCGCCGCTGCCCGCAACATCACCGAGCGGCGCCGCATGGAGCAATCGCTGCGCGAGGAAACCCATCGCCGCCAGATCCTTGTCGACCAGTCGCGCGACGGTATCGTCGTTCTCGAGGAAACCGGCAAGGTATACGAAGTGAACCGTGCCTTCGCTGACATGCTTGGTTACACGCAGGATGAGCTGATGCAGATGCATCTGTGGGACTTGCAGCTCAACGACCCGCGCGCAAAAGTCGAACAGATGATGCGCACGCTCGACGAGCGCGGCGACCAGTTTGAAACCCGCCATACGCGCAAGGACGGCAGCGTCATCGACGTCGAGATAAGCATCAATGCCACGCGCATCAACAGCCGCAAGCTGGTGTTCGCGATCAGCCGCGACATCACCGAACGCAAGCGCAGCGAAAACGCGCTGAAGCTGGCCGCGATGGTCTACCAGAACAGCCGCGAGGCGATGATGGTGACCGACGGCAGTGGCACGATCATCGCAGTAAACCCAACCCTGACGCGCATCACCGGTTACTCGATGCAGGAAGTGCTCGGCAATAATCCGCGCATGATGCAATCGGGTGAGCAATCGCCAGAATTCTATGCCGCGATGTGGAAGCAACTACGCAGGGAAGGTCACTGGACCGGCGAAATAGTGGACAAGCGCAAGGACGGTACGAAGTATCCGGCATGGCTGTCCATCAATGCCGTGTACGACGGCAGGGGCGAGATCCAGAGCTGGGTCGCTCAATTCTCCGATATCACGGAAAAGAAGGATGCGGAACAACTGATCTGGCGCCAGGCCAACTTCGATCAGCTGACCGGCCTCCCTAACCGCCGCATGTTCCTCGACCGCCTGTCGGAGGAGATCAAGAAATCGCGGCGCTCAGGTCTGCCGCTGGCGCTGCTCTTCCTCGACCTCGACCACTTCAAGCTCGTCAACGACTCTCTGGGCCATGACATGGGCGACCTGTTGTTGCAGCAGGCGGCGGAACGCCTGCGCGACTGCGTGCGAGAATCGGATACCATCGCGCGTCTCGGCGGCGACGAGTTCACGCTGATCCTGACGAATCTCACTGACAGCGATCGTGTCGGCGCAATCGCGCAAAAAATCCTGTGGAAACTCGCTGAGCCGTTCCAGTTGGGCAACGAACAGGCTTCCGTGTCAGCCAGCATCGGCATCACGCTGTATCCTGCCGACGCCGTGGACGCCGAAGGCTTGCTGAAGAATGCGGACCAGGCAATGTACGATTCGAAGAAAGCCAGACGCGGGTGCTATCAGTACTTCACGTCATCGATGCAGGAAGCGGCGCTGCAACGCATTCGCCTCAGCAACGACCTGCGCGAGGCACTCGCGACAAACCAGCTGGCGGTCGTCTACCAGCCGATCCGTACGCTGCAAAGCGACCTTATCCGCAAAGCGGAAGCGCTGATTCGCTGGCAACATCCCCAAGCTGGGGACATCAGTCCAGCGGAGTTCATTCCGGTCGCCGAGGAATGCGGATTGATCAGCGGCATCCGCGACCTCGTGTTCAACGATGTCATTCGCAACTGCAAGGAGTGGCTGCCCCTGCAACCGGCGCTGCAGATCAGCCTCAACAAGTCATCGGCGCAGTTCAACGGCGGTAACCGCGAAGGTCAGACCGAACCGTGGATCCAGTCGTTAAAAGAGCAGGATCTTGCAGGATCGTGCATCGTGATCGAGATCACCGAAGGCCTGCTGCACGATGCGCATCCGGAAATCATGCGGCATTTACTTGCATTGCGGGATGCAGGCGTGGGTGTTGCGCTCGACGATTTTGGCACCGGCTATTCGTCCTTATCGTGCCTGCGCAAGTTCGACATCGACTTCCTGAAGATCGGCCCTTCATTCATCCAGCAGCTCGCGCCGGGCAACGAGGAGCAGATACTGTGCGCCGCGATCATCACGATGGCGCACAATCTCGGTTTGCAGGTCATTGCCGAAGGGGTTGAAACGGCAGACCAGGCACAGCTGCTGGCCGAGCTCGGCTGCGACCACGCGCAGGGTTCTTACTTCTCGCCAGCCCTCAGCGCCGAGGTGTTCGGGGACCTGCTGCGCAAGCAGAACGGCGCAGCCTAGGGCTGCTCTTCAGCCGGCGCCGCGTGTTGCACGCTGAGGTCCCTGCTGCGTGTGCGAATGCGATCGACGACGGTCAGTAAGACCGCGACTAGCGCCATGCCGAACATAACCATGATCAGCGGAATCAGGGCGCGCAAGCCTTCCTCGGGACTGATTGTCAGTGAATCCATTGCAAACACCATCAGCGCTGGCGCAAGGATCTTCTGGTCAGCCAGCACGTACCAGGGCGTGAACAGGATCGCCAGCAGCCAGCATTCAAGCAGGTATGCCAGCGGACGCCAGGGTAGCTTTCTGAGTACACGCCAGGCCAGGCCGCTGAACACGACTGCTGCGACCAGGTAGGCCACCCATGAGGTGATGTAGTCACTTTGTTCCACTAAGCTTTGCTCCTGCCGCCCCGGCTATTCAGGGCTTTACCCAATGCACGATATGTTCCTCGAAACCTTCCTCGGGCACAAAGTCCTCTGAAATCACGCGCCCGGTGACGGTGTTGCCTGAGTCGATCATTGCCTTGCGATTGCCCGCAACCAGCGGATGCCAGATCGGCAGCGGCTTGCCGTCGTTGAGCAATTTATAGGCGCAGGTCGACGGCATCCAGTAGAGTTGGTCGAGTTCGCCGTGATGCAGCTGCAAACAGGTCGGTACCAGCTTGCGGCGCGTGTCGTAGACGGTGCACTTGCATTTCTTCTGGTCGAGATAGCGACACACGACACGCGTGAAATGGATCATGCCAGTGTCTTCGTCCTCGAGCTTGTGCATGCAGCACTTCGCGCAGCCGTCGCACAGGGACTCCCACTCTTCGCGATTCATTTCCGACAGCTTCTTGCTTTCCCAGAAGGCGCGATCCGCCATGTTCAACCGCCTCCCAGCGAAAATGCTGCGGCATGTATGTCGGGCGGCAGTTGCAGGTAATAGCCCTTCTCGGCGATCGCGGCCAGCACCTGCGGCGCTTTCGCGCGCGCGAGCTTGCGCTCCGGCGTCAGCTTCAGCGTCAGCACCTCGAGCGCAGTGCCCATGCGCTTGAGCAATTCTTCAGGCACGCGGGTGAGTCCATCGGCGCGCGCGACATACACGAAGAGTTCCGGCTCGCGGCTGCTCTTGTACACGGTGCAGATCAGCGTCATGGCTTGAGGATGTCCAGAAGCGCATCCAGCACAATCGGGCGCCGCCAGCCCTGCAGTTCGTCAGGAATATGCGGTTCTGCATGGTTGTGCTCGGCGTCGACCAGGGTCTGCAGCAAGGCCTGCAAGCTGCGTTTGCGTCCGAGCACTTCCGGCGGTATGCCGAGCTCGCGGCCTTTCGCTTCGACGAAGTCCTGTGCCTTGCGCAGCCGCCCCTTCTGCCCCTGCGTCAGGGGCTTCTGCATGGGTGGCGGGCAGGACTCCGGCGGCAGGTGCATCACCTCGCGAATCACCACCAGCACTTCGTCGCCTTCGAAGCGTACGAAGTTGTCACTGACCTCTTCGATCGCCGCAAGCTGCGGTTTCGTCGTGACGAGACCTTGCGCAAATGCGAACAGGGCGTTGTCCTTGACGATCCAGCTGCGCGGCTTGTCGCGTTTGCGCGCGCGCCGCTCGCGCCACGCCGCGAGTCTTTGCAGTGCGGCCAGCTGCTGCGGTTGCAGTTGCCATCCAGCCTTGAAGTTGAGGTAGTAATCGGAAAAATCGCTGGCGATGTCATCGGCGTATTGCTGCACCTGGCGCGCGCTGTCTTCACGCAGCCAGTCCTCCCTGCCTTTGTCCTTTAGTTCAGCCCGCTGCGCGCGCCAGCACTGCGGCAGGTACGCGACGTCGAGCGCGGCATATTCGAGCTGCTCCGAGGTCAGGGGGCGCTGCAGCCAGTCGGAGCGTGTTTCGCCCTTGGGCAAGTCGATACCGAAGCGCAGCTTGACGAGGTTCTGGTAAGAGATCCCGACCCCTTCGTTCAGTAGCGCGGTGGCGATCTGCGTGTCGAATACCGGAGTTGGCAGCACGTGCAGGAAAGTGTGGAACACGAGCATGTCTTCCGAGCACGAGTGCATGATCTTGGTGATGGCCGGATTCGTCATCAGGGCGGCAAAGGCGGCCCAATCGTGGATGCACAGTGGATCGATCAGCGTGATGTCGTGGCCGTCGGAAACCTGGATCAGCGCTACTTTGGGATAGAAGGTCGATACGCGCATGAACTCGGTGTCGAGCGCCAGCGCTTCGCAACCGGCCCACTTGCGGCAGCATGCGAGTAGCGCAGCATCGTCTGCGACAAGTGTCCACGCAAGGTTGATGACAGGGTTTACAGGCATATCCACGATCATTCAGTCCCCATGAGCTGGCGGCCGGCAAGTGAATGCATCAGCGTGCCGCCATCGATATATTCAAGTTCGCCGCCCATCGGCACGCCGTGCGCGATGCGGCTTACGCGCAGGCCACGCTGTTTCAGTTCGCTGCCCTTCAGCTGTTCGGCGATGTACCACGCGGTGGCTTCGCCTTCGACAGTCGGGTTGGTCGCCAGGATCACTTCACGCACTTGCTGCTCCTTGACGCGTGCGACAAGCCGGCCGATACCGAGCGCTTCGGGGCCGATGCCGTCGATTGGCGACAGATGCCCCATCAATACGTGATACACGCCACGATAAGATGCTGTGGCTTCAACGGCGAACACGTCCGCTGGCGTTTCGACGACACAGACCGTGCCGTGATCGCGCGCCGGGTTCGCGCAGATGTGGCACAGCTGGCTTTCGGCAAGCGTGCGGCAAAGCTCGCACTGCCCGACGCCATCCATTGCCGCCGTCAGCGCCGCTGCAAGCTTGCGCCCGCCTTCGCGATCGCGTTCGAGAAAATGCAGCACCATCCGTTGTGCAGACTTGTTGCCGACGCCGGGCAGCCGGCGGAAGGCGTCGATCAGTTGCTGGATAAGGGGGCTGTACTGCATGAGGCCTGGGTTGTTCCTGAATCGTGTGGAGAGTTAAGGGCGGGAAGCATTATCAGAACGGCATCTTGAAGCCGGGCGGCAGGCCCATGCCCGCGGCCATGCCAGCCATCGAGTTGCGGTTGTTGTCGGCGATCTTGCGGACGGTAGCGTTGATCGCCGCGGCGATGAGGTCTTCGACGACTTCGCGCTCTTCGCTTAGCAGGGATGGGTCGAGCTCCACTTTCTTCACTTCGTGATGGCCGCTCATCGTAATGCGTACGAGGCCCGCGCCGGACTCACCGGTGGTGAATTGCCTGGCCTGCTCTTCCTGCGCTTTCTGCAGCTGCTCCTGCATTTTCTTTGCCTGCTGCATGATGTGGTTCAGATCGGTCATGGTTCCTCCTGCGAATCTGGCTGCGAATGTGGCGGTGGGGAGTGGCTGATCCGACTCAGGGAAGCTTGTCGGGATTCAGCGATGTAATCGAATCATACTGGATTTCGGCGCCAAAGCGTTCGACCACGGCACGCACGAGTGCGTCCTCGACAAAGGCTTTGCGCGCGGCTTCCTTGCGTTCGGCTTCGCGGCGCTGACGCCACGCCGCCGGGGTTTCGGCATTCACGGCGCCAATCGCGACACTCAACTGTATCGGCACCGCGAAGTAGTCGCTCAGGACACCTTCAATGCGTTTGCGATGTTCATCGTTGTACAGGGTCGCCTTGCTCTCTTCGAGCAGCAGGCCGATGCGACGCGTGCCGATGTCCTGCACCACGCTATTGGCAGCTATGTTGCGCGCAACGCCGGTCAGCGGGAGTTGCAGGAACACGTCGATCCAGCGTTCAGCCGCAAACTCCGCGAGCGCAAGGGCGGGTTTGGCCGCAGGCATAGCTGGTTCCGGCGCAACAGGTGCTGGCACGGGGCGTGGCGCTTGTCTCGCTGCAGCCGGCGGCGCTGGCTTCGCCGCTGGAGGAACTAGAACTTTTTTGGTGGGGCCACCGCCGGGGCCGGATCGGGATTGCGTACGGCGGGGATCGCGGCGGACGGCGCGGCCGGGTTTGATGCCGGACTGGCAGAGGCATGCGCGGCAAGCTGCGCCTGCGGCAGCTTCGGCAGCCCCGCTGGCGTGAAGGCCAGCATGCGCAGCAGGGTCATTTCGAGCGCGCTGCGCGGATCGGGCGCGAAGGGCAGATCCTCGCGGCCTTTCAGCGCTATCTGGTAATACAGTTGAAGCGTCTCGGCGGGCAAGGCAGCCGCATGCGCCAGGATGCGATCGCGATCGCCCTGGCTATTGTCGATCCCTTCGGGCACGACCTGCGCGATCGCGACACGGTGCAGCCAGGACAGCAGCTCCTGCAGGATCACCGCGAAGTCCGGTGAATATTCCGACACCTGTGCCACCACCTGCAGCAAGCCGGCGGCATTTTCAGCGACGAGAGCGTCGAGCAGTTGCGCAATCACAGCGCGGTCGATGTTGCCGAGGAATTCGCTGACACCTTTTTCAGTCAGGTTGCCATCGCAAAAACCGATGGCCTGGTCGAGCAGCGTCAGACAATCGCGCGCGCTGCCCTGCGCGGCGCGGCCAAGTTGCCACAGGGCGCCGTCTTCAAACGTAATGTTCTCCGCGTTGAGGATGTGGCGAACGTGTTCGACGAGCCGCTCGGGACTGAGGTTCTTCAGGTTGAACTGCAGGCAGCGTGACAACACGGTGACCGGCAGCTTCTGTGGGTCCGTGGTGGCCAGCAGGAACTTGACGTGCGGTGGCGGTTCTTCAAGCGTCTTCAGCAGCGCGTTGAAACTGTGGGTCGACAGCATGTGCACTTCGTCGATCAGGTAGACCTTGAAGCGACCACGACTCGGCGCGTACTGGACGTTTTCAAGCAGTTCGCGCGTGTCCTCGACCTTTGTGCGCGAGGCCGCGTCGACTTCGATCAGGTCGAGGAAGCGGCCCTCGCTGATTTCGCGACAGGCGCTGCACTCACCGCAGGGCTGCGATGTGATGCCTTTTTCGCAGTTCAGGCAGCGCGCGAGGATGCGCGCGATCGTCGTCTTGCCGACGCCGCGAGTGCCCGTGAACAGGTACGCGTGGTGGAGGCGCTGGTTGTCGAGCGCATTGATCAGCGTTTTCAGCACGTGGCCCTGTCCCGCCAGTTCACTGAACGTGCGCGGTCGCCATTTGCGTGCGAGAACCTGGTAACTCATGATCAAAACGCCTGGGACGGCTCCGTCTTCATCACTCGGTCATTAATGAAGAAAGAATGGAGCCGCCGGACCCCCGTGGGGTCACTTGGATTGGAGGTACCTCCTGCCAGCCACACCCCGGCACATGCATCAGCCGCTACCGTTGCTCCCTTCCGGGCCTGGCGGGGTTCACAGCCTGTCATTGCGAGGGGACCGACAAGAGATACCATTACTCGTTTGCAGAAGGCCTAACTATTTGATTCAGCTATCGAAACCAGCTTCCATCAATGCGCGGCAACCTGCCTGTGAAGGGATGGTATTACGTATCCGCGAGCATGGAAACACCCGGGATGGAACGGCCGCGCATTATCCGCATGCACCCCGGCGCGGGCAAGGATTATTCCCTCGCGGCGAGTGTCACCGGCGTGACCGTAAAGCCGCGCTGCTGCAGCAGCTCGACAACGCTGCCCTCGCCCAGCAAGTGCGCGGACCCGACGACGACGAACCAGGAACCACTGCCGCTTTCGATGAAGCGCGCGACGCCATCGGCCATGACCTTGTTGCGGTCGGTGTAAAGCATGGCGAATAGCGCTTGCATGCTGGCACGCTCGGCTGGGTCAGAGCTTTGTTCGAGCGCCAGCACCTCGGCGAAGAGCTGTTCATTCAGCGCGTCCTTGTCGGCACAGCGCCAGGCGCCGATCAAGTCTTCCATCTCGGCGGCACTGTCGTCGAAGTCGCGCAGCGAGTAGTCGAGCAACACTTTGGGATCCATGCTGTCGAGCATGTCAACCTGCTGGTCGATGGTCTCCAGTTGCTCGATGCCGGTATCGGGCGCCTTCTGCGCGATGAAGTAACCTTCGAGTCCATATTGCGCGCTATAGCCCAGCGCGCTTGCCTGCACGTTCGCCAGCAGCAGCGTCAGCATCCAGGGCTTCATCGTCATCATATTTTCGAGCGGAATACCGAAACCCGCGAGCACCTCGCGCAGGTTCTCCAGCGTCTCCGGCGCGATGATATCCGTCAGTGTCTGCCCCGCTGGCAACATACCGCGCAGTTGCATGCGCAAGGCCGTTTGCGGATCGGCCGCCGCCAGTGGATCAATTTCGAAGACTAATGTGTCGGCGGCGCGAAAGGTTGATTCGATTGTCGGGTGCAGCGGATAGAAATCGGGTTTGCCCAGGTGGATCGAGCCGAACAGGTGCAGGGTCATACCGCGGCTGTCGAGCGACGGACCGGTGACTTCCCACAGCATCGAGCTGGTCGGGTCGGCACAGGTCTGCTGAGCAGCAGCCTGGCCCGTGAATACGGATAGCAACAAGGCGCCCAGCCAGCGCAGCCCCTTCTGAATCATCATGCGTATCTCCCTGTGACGTGGCGTCAGATGGTACAACTCCTCAGTGGAGGTGGATCCGGGAAATTTCAACTAGTTGCCGGGACCGTAGACGCAGATCCATGTGCACTTTGCCTCGGGTCATCCATGGCCCTCACACGCCCCGTCAAAGCACTCCCTGTCACGTCCCACCAGGAAATGTTGAACGTGAGTATTGGTACGGCGCTACGTCCAGGAGCACCAGAATTGATGCCCGAGATCTCGCTTGGCACCCCGCGCATTCAAGCGCATATTAGGCACACACTCATTGCTGGAGATGTACTATGTCACTGACGCCCGACCTTCTCGACGAACTCGAACTGCTGAACATGTTCAGCCTGAACACCACGCAGCAGGGCATCAAGATTCACCACGATGCTGCCGCCACGAAAATCTCCGCCGGCAAACGCCTGTTTGCGAAAGGCATGATTACCCTTCCCGACGGAGGCTACCTGACGCCGCTCGGTCAGCAGACCTCCGAACATGCACACGCACTGGTTGCGATGTTGTCTCAGCCCCACGTGAACTGATTCAGAGCGCCAGGGTCCTGACTGGCCGCGCGCGTTCGCGGACTTCAGCATGAGCGACGGGGCGCAAGCCCTCGCGCGTCAGTTCCAGGATACGATCGGCCAGCAGGATCGTGTCGGGGCGGTGCGCCACGACGAGTCGCGCGATCTTCATCTGCCGTATCGCCCTGTTCACAGCCTTTTCCGTTTCGATGTCGAGATGACTCGTGGCTTCGTCGAGCACGAGCAGTCGCGGCCCTTTATAAAGGGCGCGCGCGAGCAGGATCCTTTGCACCTGCCCGCCTGACAATGCAGCGCCCATGCTGCCGACCAGCGTGTTGTACTGCATCGGCATGACACGGATGTCATCGGCGATCGCTGCGAGGCCCGCCACCTGCTCGACGCGGTCGCGATCCGGCTTCGGATCGAAGAAGGTAATGTTGTCGAAGATGCTGCCCGACAACAGCGTATCGTCCTGCATGACGCCGGCGACGCGCTCGCGGTAGGCCTCGAGCCCCATGACGTTGATCGGCATGCCATGCAGCGATACGTTACCGCATTCGGGCTGCAGCAGGCTGATGATGATCTTCAGCAATGTAGACTTGCCGCAGCCGGTGGGGCCGACGATTGCCACCACTTCGTCGTTGCCAACCTCGAGATTGACGTTGCGAAACAACCAGGGCGCGGCGTCATGGTAACGAAAGCCTAGTTCCTGCGTCTTCAGGCCGCCGGTGAGGCAGACCTGCGGGGGCGGCACACCAATACCGTGTTGATACCCCTCCTGCTCATGCAGGGCAATGTCGGCAAGCCTGCTCAGGTGCAATTCGAGCAGACGGAATTCGAACAGCTTGTCGACGAGTGCAAACACGCGGCCGTAGAACTGATCCTTGAACGCGAGATACGCCATGATCATGCCGATCGAGATCTGGTTGTTCAGCACCGCGTAGCCACCCATCAGCATCAGGACGATGTTCTCGGTGCCCAGCAAGAGCCCATGCGCGAACTTCACGTGGATGCCGAGCAGCTGCACGCGCCAGCCCGCATTTAGCACATCGGCGTACAGGTTCTGCCAGCCACCAAGACGATCGGCTTCCTTGCTGAACAGACGAATGCCCTGTATCGCCCGGATGTTTTCGAGAAAGTTGCTGCTCTCGAGTGCGCCAGCGTGCAGCAACTCCTCGTTGCGACGCCGAAACGCGCTGTACAGGGCAAAGCGCAATGCGGCGTAAACAAACACAGCGACCAGCGCAACGAATGTCAGCGCCGTGCTGTAAACGAACATCAAGGCCAGCGTGGCGCTGACCATCAATCCATCGATGACCACTTCGACGATGCCCGAACACAGGAAGTCCTTCACCTGGTGCAGGGAGCCGAAGCGCGACACGATGTCGCCCGGATGCCGTCGCGTGAACCACGCAAGCGGCAGGTGCAGCAGGTGCCGGCATACATTCGTCGCGAACTGGAAACTCATCTGGTTGCTCAGATGCAGGACCACATGCGTGCGCAACAGTTCGGTGAGGCCGCGCACGATCGTCACGAGGAAGAAGCCCAGCGCCATGACCTGCAGCAGGTCGAAGTCCTGGTTGACCAGCACGTCGTCGATGAACAACTGCGTGTAGAACGGCAGCGCTAGCGCAAACACCTGCAATAGCAGCGACAGGACCAGCAGTTGCGCGAAACTTCTGGCGAAGCCTTCACTCTGCGACCAGAGGTCGCGCAGACGCAGCGTGCGCCTTTCGTCTTTCGGCGCGAAGACCGGGCTCGGACGCAGTTCAAGCGCGACGCCGGTGAAGTGTTGCGCGAGGCTCTTCAGGTCGTGCGCCACTTCGCCCAGCGCCGGATCGTGGACGATGACCCGTCCGCGCCGTACCGTCTTCAACACGACGAAGTGGTTCAGGTCCCAGTGCAAAATGGCCGGTAACTGCAGGTTGCCGAATTCCTCCGGTTCGAGTCGCAGCGCACGCGCGCCGAGTTCGACCCGGTCGGCGAGCTGCATCAGGGCCTTCAGCGTCATGCCCTGCTGTGCACTGCCCATGCGCGCGCGCAAGGTGTTGATGTCGATGCGATGGCCGTGAAAGTTCAATACCATTGCGAGACACGCAAGCCCGCACTCGCTCTGCTCCGCCTGCAGAATCACCGGCAAACGCCGGCCGCTGACGAGTCGCCTGAAATCCATTTCGGCGTTCTCCCTGTTGTTCTCGCGAAACCTTGTTTTGTTTACGACCGTCGAGCGAAGCGTCGGCACACATCGCAGCTCAGCTGCCGAGTTTGCCCCTGATGCTCAGCAATGGTTCCAGCAGCCATTCGAGCAGGCTGCGTTCATCGACAATGATGTCGGCGCTCAGTGCCATGCCCGGGCGCAGTGGCCGCGGGCTGCCGAAGGCCATGAGGTCCTGGCGTTCCAGCGCCGCGAGTGCGCGGAATACGGGCGGCGTGCCGGGTTGTCGTGCTTGCGCACTTTCGGCAATTCCGATGATGCGGGCCTGCTGCACGCCGAACTTCTGATAGGGAAAGGCCTCGTAACGCAGCTTCACGATCTGGCCCGGGTTGACGAAGCCGGAAGCGCTGCTCGGTAGCCAGAGTTCCGCCTGCATCATGGCGTCGGCGGGCAGCAGCACCAGCACCGGTTCCTGCGACGCTACGCTCATGTCCTGCTGCCGCAGGATGACGGCGACGCGGCCCTGCAATGGCGCGCGTACGGTCGTGTCCTGCTCGGCGCCCAGACGCAGCTGCTGCTTCTGCAGTTCGGCGGCGTCGGCGCGCATCTGCGCCTGTTGCAGCGCGAGCCGGCCGACTGCGCCCTGCTGCTGCAGGAATTGCGCATGGACTGCATCGTAATCCGCTGCCGCGAGCATGCCGCGGTCGCGCAGGCTGGCTGCGCGCTCAAGTGCGGCTTCGCGAACGCCGAGCAGCTGGCGTTCGTTGCTGGCCAGCAGCTCGAGTTCCTGCATTTGCTGGCGCGCCGCGGCTTCCTCGACGCGTAGTTCGTCGAGCAGCGAGTCGGTCAGCGCGGTGTCGCCGGCAAGCGTATGGTCGAGCCGGAGGGTAAACAGCGGCGCTCCCGCGTCCACCAGCGCATCCGGCACGGCATACAGTCGAGACAGTGTGCCGGCGGCGGGCGCACGCATTTCGATCAGCCCGCGATCCGGCACCAGCGCGCCGGCCACGGTCTGCTTGCGGACGTAGTCATGGCGCGCGAGGAACACGAGCGCGCTGACGACGAGGCCCGCCAGGAACAGCGTGAACAGGGTATGTGGCAGTGGACGGCTCAAGATCAGCGCGCCCCTGAGCCCCTCATTCTGACGGTCGAGGACCTGCTGGCGGAATAGAGTCTGGTTCATGGCATCCCTGCTCGCATGTAAGGCCACCGCGCTCCGCGGCTGGTTTGAACATAGTTCAGGTTTCCGGATTGCGCAAATTACGCGGGCTTTGGCAAGCGCCCGCCATCACCAAATGCCGGTTCCGTTTCGGTGCGTCGGCGCAAACCCGGGCGATGGCGACCCGCTTTCGGCCTGTGTTATATTCGTCCGCAAAAATTAGAACAAAAAACAGGTACACAACATGAAACGCACTCACCCCATGAACAAGAGCCCCGGCACCATCACGGCACCCCGCACAGGCACGATAACTGGCATAAGCGGCAGCAAGGGTGGCAACGCAACGTTCCATCTCGCCCGCGCACTCCTGATCGCGTTCTGCGCAGTATTGCTGCCCGCCAGCGTTCGTGCCCACCACTCCTTCGCCATCTTCGACTTCGAGACGCAGATTCCCTTCGAGGGCACGATCGAGACGCTGAAGTTCCGCAACCCCCACATCGAGATGACGCTGAAGTCGGTCGATGCCGAAGGCAAGGAAACGATCATCAACTTCGTCGAAGGCGCGCCCGCGAACATGCTGGCACGCCAGGGCCTGACTCCCGCGCAGCTGAAAAAGGGGACGAAGATCACCGGCATTGGCTCGCCACTGATCGACGACAACACCAAGTTCTTCCTGCGCTCGATCATCCTCGAAGACGGCCGGGAATTCCGGAACTAGTGGTGTCGAAACCATCCATCGTTGCGGGCGCATTTGCGTCCGCTTTCCTCAAGCTTCACAAATCCAGCAAAAAAACAGGTAGCACACCATGAGCAAGGCCAACGACCCCTGGGGCAATACTGTCGAAGTCGAATTTTCCGACGACATCGCGTTTGTCTATTTCAATCGCCCCGACAAGAAGAACTGCATGAGCCCGACGCTCAACCGCGAAATGTATGCAACGCTGCATGCGCTCGAACTCGACGACCGTTGCAAGGTTGTCGTGCTGACTGGTCGCGGTGCGGCCTGGTCCGCGGGCATGGACCTGAAAGAATACTTCCGCGAAACCGACAACGAAGGCGACGCCTTCAAGATGCGCATCCGCGAAGAATCTGCTGCATGGCAACAGTGGAAGCTGCGCTTCCATGCGAAGCCGACGATCGCGATGGTCAACGGATGGGTCTTTGGCGGTGCCTTCACGCCGCTGACCTCCTGTGACCTGGCGATTGCCGCCGACGACGCCCAGTTCGGCCTGTCCGAAATCAACTGGGGCATCATCCCCGGCGGTAACGTCACCAAAGCCGTCGCCGACACGATGGGCCAGCGCAACGCGCTGTACTACATCATGACGGGCGAAACCTTCGACGGTAAAAAGGCTGCCGCGATGGGTCTCGTCAATGAATCCGTGCCGCGCGCCGAGCTCGACAAACGCGTGCGTGAACTGGCCAAAGTGCTTATGGAGAAAGATCCCGTTGTACTGCGCGCCGCGAAGGAAGTGTTCAAGCGCGTGCGCTTCATGGACCAGGACACTGCGAACGACTACATCTACTCGAAGACCGATGCGGCCAACATGCGCAGCGGCGGCGAGTTCCGCGGCGGCGCCATGAAGGCCTTCCTCGACGAGAAGAAGCTGAAGCCAGGTCTCGACACCTACCGCAAAGACGACAAGTAAATCCCGCTCCGGGCTCCGGCCTTCGCCGGAGCCACCTGCCCTTGACTCCCATCAAGCCCGCCCCCTCGGCACCGGTGTAAGCTCCGCAGTTACATTCGAACCTCCGTGGAACCGTAACGGCGATGGCCAATGACGTCCTGCATTACTTCGAACTCGGCATGAATACGCACCAGGAAGCCGTTGTGTACATGCACAAGGACTGCACCGTGTGCCGGGCCGAAGGTTTCAGCGCCAGCGCGCGCGTCCTTGTTTCCGGTAATGGGCATTCAGCTATCGCGACGCTGAACATCGTCGAGAACAGCCTGCTGCCGCCCGGCAGCATCGGCCTGTCGACGAGCGCGCGTGCCAAACTCGCTGCAAAACCCGGTGATACGCTGACTGTCAGCCATGCGCCAGTAGTCGCGTCGTTGCGCTTCGTGCGCAAGAAGATCCACGGTCATGCGCTGGCCGAAAACGAGCTGGAAGCAATCATGACCGACATCAGCGCGCACCGTTACCGCGACGTCGAGATCGCGGCCTTTCTCAGCATCTGCGCGGACAACCGGCTTGATCTCGACGAGATGATCGGCCTCACGCGCGCGATGGTCGTGTGCGGCACGAAACTGCTGTGGCCAGGATCGGAGCGCATATTCGACAAGCACTGCATTGGTGGCGTACCGGGCAACCGCACGACGCCGCTGGTCGTAGCGATCGCCAGCGCCGCGGGTCTCATCATTCCGAAAACCTCGTCGCGCGCGATTACCTCGCCGGCCGGCACCGCTGACACGATGGAAACCCTGTTCAACGTCGACTTCGACGTGGCGACGATGCAGAAGATCATGCAGGCCACTGGCGCCTGCCTTGTGTGGGGGGGCGCGGCAAGCCTGAGCCCGGCCGACGACCTCATGGTCAGGGTCGAACGGGAGCTCGATCTCGATGGAACTGGCCAACTCGTGGCGTCGGTGCTGTCGAAGAAGATTGCCGCGGGCTCCCATCACGTGCTGATCGACATTCCGGTTGGGCCTACCGCCAAGGTGCGCTCGGCCACCGAGGCCGATTATCTCGCGGGCGTGTTTTCGCAGGTCGCCACGGCTTGCCAGATCCAGGTGCGCTGCCTGATCACCGACGGCAGCCAGCCGATCGGCGCCGGCATCGGTCCCGTACAGGAGGCGCATGACTTGCTGGCGGTGCTGAAATGCGAAGCCCAGGCGCCGCACGACCTGCGCGAAAAGTCACTGATGCTCGCGGCGAATCTCATCGACATGGCACGCGGCTGCGGTCTCGAGAAAGCCGTCACCGAAGCGCGGCACCTGCTGAACAGCGGCGCCGCGTGGACACAGTTCCAGCGCATCGCTACCGCGCAGGGCGGCATGAAGGCGCTGCCAGAGGCGGCGTTTACCAGTCATCACCACGCGCCGCACGGCGGACGCCTCGCCAGCATCGACAACCGCAAGCTGTCGCGGCTGGCAAAGCTGGCCGGCGCACCCGTCGACAAATGCGCGGGGCTGCGCCTGCATACGAAAGCCGGCGACCATGTCGACGCTGGCCAGGCGCTATTCACGCTGTACAGCAGCAGCCGCGGCGAACACGACTACGCCCTGACCTATTACCGCGATAACATGGATGTCTTCACCATCCTGCAGAACACCTGAGCAATGAGCATTCCCCTTCTCTTCCCGCTGGAGAGCGCAGCTTTTACACGCCTGCTGTGCCAGCAACTGGGCGCGGAACGTGGCGAATTCGACAAGCGCAGTTTTCCTGATGGCGAGACCTCGTTGCGGGTAACGAGTGTCGTCGAAGGCCGCGCCTGCATCATAGTCGCCAACCTGACGCGACCGGATGCACGCTTCCTGCCACTGTGTTTCCTCGCAACGACGCTGCGCGAACTGGGCGCCACGCAGGTCGGACTCGTCGCGCCGTACCTGTGCTATATGCGCCAGGACAAACGTTTTAACGACGGCGAAGCAGTGACCTCGCGGATATTCGCCGAGCTGCTGTCGACGCAGGTCGACTGGCTCGTGACGGTCGACCCGCACCTGCACCGTTACCATGTGCTCGATGAAATTTATCCGATACCCTCGCGCGTCGTGCATGGAGCCCCGGTGCTAGCGGAATACCTGCGCGGCCAGCGCGATCTGCTGCTGGTCGGGCCGGACGTCGAAAGCGAGCAGTGGGTAGCGGGACTGGCGGCGGCCTCGGGTCACCCTTTCGTCATCGGCACGAAAGTGCGCAGCGGCGATCGCGCAGTCGAGGTGCAACTGCCGGATCTCGCGCGTTTCAAGGGACGTAGCGCCGTCATCGTCGACGACGTCGTAGCGAGCGGCTATACGCTGCTGCAATGTTTCCGCGTGCTGCGCGCGGCGGGCTTCACCGAGATCGACTGCGCCTGCGTACATGGACTCTTTGCCGAGCACAGCGACAGGATGCTGCTCGACAACGGCATACGTCGACTCATCACGACGAATACGCTCCCGCATCCCTCCAATAACGTCGACGTCACGCCGGCGGTGACGCGCGCCGTCACAGAGCTGCTTGCCGCGACACCAACCAGGCCACGAGCAACCTGATCTGCAGGTCGTCGAGTTTCGTGCCGAAGGCAGGCATCTGGCCATTGCGCCCCAGGGCTATCGAGGCGCGCACATTCGTGGTATCGCCGCCATAATTCCAGCTCGCGTCATTGAGGCGCGGCGCACCAAGCAGCGGGTTGCCGTCGCCGGTGGGGCCGTGGCAGGCAACGCACAGTTGCATGTACTGCGCCTCGCCCGCGTGTCCTTTCATTGCGCCGGTTGCGAGCGTACTGACGAAGTCCGCGACCTTGGCGACCCCCTCATCACCGAGCACGGCTTGCCAGGGAATCATGACTGCATTGCGGCCGTTGCGAAGCGTCTGTTCGATCTCCTCGGCGCTGCCGCCCCACTGCCAGGCCGCGTCGCGCAGATCGGGAAACAGGTTCGCCTGTCCGCGCGCATCGGCACCGTGGCAGGCGGAGCAATTATCGAGGAACAAGCGCCGCGCGGCGTTCATGGCCTCGGGATCGGCGCCGAGCTCGGCGATGGTCTTGCCGAGCAGGTTGCCGCGTGACGGGGCGAATTCGTCGATGAACTGTTGTGCATGCTGTTCGTACTGGCCGCCCTGCGACCAGCGAAATGCGCCGGCATAGGACCCGAGTCCCGGATACAACATCAGGTAAACGACGCTGAACACCATGGCCGCCAGGATCAGCCAGAACCACCACAGCGGCGCCGCGGTGGTTCCTTCGCGCAAGGTTCCATCCCACACCGGCATGTCGTGCGCGTCGTCGTCGCGCGTCGAATAGATGCTGTACACCAGCCAGGCAAGACCGCAAAAGCCGGTGACGGCAATGACGACGATCCAGCCGCTCCAGAAATCATTCGGCATGTCAGCCATGTGTATCGCCCTCTGGCGCCAGGCTTTCGTCGCGCAGCGGAATACTCGCACTGTAGTCGAGCGTCGGCCCAGTACCGCGCACCGACACCCAGACCACCAGCAGTGTCATGAAAAGCATCACCAGCATGTCGCCGACAAAGATGAACCAGGTCATGTCAGTGTCCTTCGTGTCCAGAAGCGGGCTCGGCCGCGGGGTCGAAACCAAGGCCCAGCATCTGCAGGTAGATAATCAGGGCGTCGATCTCGCGCAGTCCCTCGAGCTGCGCCGGAGCATTCGCGATGTCCTCATCAGTGTAGGGATGGCCGAGACTGCGCAGCACTTGCATCTTCTTGCCGATATCCCCGAACGCGCTGGCGGCGTGTTCGGCCAGCCAGGGATACGCCGGCATGATCGAGTCGGACACCATGCTGCGCGGATCCAGCAGGTGCGCTTCGTGCCAGGCGTCGCTGTATTTGCCACCGATGCGATGCAGGTCGGGACCAGTACGCTTGGAACCCCACAGGAAGGGTCGGTCGTACACGAATTCACCGGCGCGGGAGTAAGGCCCGTAACGCTCCACTTCGGCAACGAGCGGCCGTACCTGCTGCGTGTGGCACACATGGCAGCCTTCGCGGATATAGATGTCGCGCCCCGTCAGTTCCACGACATCGTAGACCCGAGCGTTCGACGTCGCCGTGGCCAGCGAATCCTGGTACAGCGCGGGCAGCACCTGCACGAGCCCGCCGATCGCGGACACGAACAGGATGCCGAAGATCAGCAAGCCGGCGTTCTCTTCGAGTTTGCGATGGAGTGTCATTCCGTTCATGCGCTGGCTCCTGCGGGAAGTGGCATGCCCCAGGCGCCAGGCTGTCGCCATTGTTCCGGCACAGGCGCGGGTAGTACCGGCAGGACCTGCCGCCTGCGTACAGTCATGAAGAGGTTGTACGCCATCAGGAAGGTGCCGCCGAGGAAGATCAATCCCGCGCAAAGGCGCAGCGCGTAATAAGGTTTCATGCCAGCCATGATCTCGCGGAAGGCAAAGGCGAGTTCGCCCTGCCCATCGACGCTGAGCCACAACAGGCCCTGCGAAACGCCGGCTGCCCACATCGACACGATGTACAGCAGCGTACCGCCGAGCGCGAGCACGAAGTGCCAGTTGGCGAGCCGCGTGCTGTGGAGCTCGGTGCCGACGAGTCGCGGGACAAGATAGTAGAAGGTGCCGTAGGTCACCATCGCGTTCCAGCCAAGCGCACCCGAGTGCACATGGCCGATCGTCCAGTCGGTGAAGTGGCTGACGGTGTTGACGCTGCGGATCGCCATCATCGGACCTTCAAAAGTGGCGAGGCCGTAGAAGGCCAGCGACAGCACGATGAACTTCAGGGCGGGATCGCTCTTCAGTTTTGGCCATGCCTTGCTGACGGTCATGATGCCGTTGATCATCGTTGCCCACGACGGCGCCAGCAGCACGAGACTCATGACCATGCCGAGCGACTGGACCCACTCCGGAATTGCGCTGTAATGCAGATGGTGCGGCCCGGCCCAGATGTAGCTGTACGTGAAGGCCCAGAACGCGACCACCGACAGGCGATAGCTCCAGATCGGCTGCTCCGCGTGTTTCGGCAGGAAGTAGTACAGCATGCCGAGAAAACCGCCGGTCAGCAGGAAGCCCACCGCATTGTGGCCGTACCACCACTGCACGATCGCGTCCTGGGCCCCGGCGTACAGCGAGTACGACTTGCCGAGCGATACCGGCAAGGCCAGGTTGTTGACGATATGCAGCATCGCGATGACGATGATCAGTCCGCCATAGAACCAGTTCGAAATGTAGATCGGCCGGATGCGGCGGCGCGCGATGGTGCCGAAGAACACGATACCGAAACTAACCCACACGATCGTGATCGCGATGTCGAAGGGCCATTCCAGCTCCGCGTACTCCTTTGTCGAGGTCCAGCCGGCGAGCAGCGACAGGCCGCCCAGCAGCACGATCGCCTGCCAGGCCCAACAGCAAAACCAGGCGAGCTTCGGCGCGAACAGCGGCACGTGCGAGGTGCGCTGCACGCTGTAGAACGCGGTCGCCATCAGCGCAGACACGCCAAAACCGAAAATGACGCCGTTCGTGTGCAAGGGCCGGATGCGGCCGAAGGACAGCCAGAATTGCCCGAAGTCGAGCGTAGGCCACAGGAATTCCGCCGCCATCCAGGCACCGGCGCCCATCGCCACGACCGCCCACACGACGGCGCACTGGATCAGCCGCAGCACGATCGCGTCATGGAAGTACCCATTCGCCTGCATCAGTTTCGTATCCATTGTTTGTCAGATTCGAATCGCGGGGCCGAGCCCTGCCGTCCACAGCCCTGCGCTGAGTCCAAGCAGGCTCACCGCGGCCACCAGCAGCCAGCCGACGAGCGCCGAGGCCATCAACATGCCGCGCTCGGGCGGAATGCGCAGGACCACTGGCAGGCCGCGGTACAGCAGGGTCATCGACCAGATGACCGCCGGGATTAGCACCAGCACGTTGATAAACACGTGTGGAAACAGGTGCGCGACACTCGCGATCGCAAGCGGCGCGGAGACTACCGTCAGCAATGCAACACAGGCGCCGAAGGTAGTGCGCGCGCCATAGGTGTGCCCCATCCAACGGGCGAGCACCACCGTGCTAAAAAATCCGAACCACAGCACGAACAGGTACAGCAGGCTGACCGTCACGCTCTGTGGGATGTCGAGGTACAGCGGCGCACCGGCGCCAAGGCGCCAGCCGAACACGCTGCCGCCGATCGCGGCAAATAGCGGCGGTAGCAGCAGCAACAGAGGCAGGCAGCGCTGGACGGGCGCGGTCAGTGCGCTGTCATCGCGCGCGAGATCGCGCAGCACCGAGCCAGGCTCGGCAAGCAGCGTGAACAGGATATTGTGGCGCATGAAACTACTCGGCAGGTGATGGCGCGCAGCGTACACGCCGCAGCGCCGCCGGCTCTTGATGAGCGTCAAGCGAGGGGTCCGACCCTGTTTGCGACGCGCTGTCCGTGTGCTGCAGCACCTGCGGCAATGTCGTGCTCGATGCAAGCGTGCTTGCCGTGACCAGCGACGCCGCTGGCAATGCGAATGCAGGCAACAGCCTGCTGGGGCTCGATGACGGTGGCGCCGCGCCGACGCTGGCGGCGGGCAACGCTATCAATCGCGGGCTTTGCACGCCTGCAGGCAGGTGTCGAGGCAGAGCTTGCGCACAAGCTTCTTGCTCTGCGGATCCAGGCACTTCAATTCGCAGGCATGCATCTGTCGATTCGCAAGCAGGCGTGCGAGCGTATCGCTGTCAATCTCGATACGGGCGCTGCTGCTGGCGGGTTTGGGTGCCATCGTGAAGAGTCTGTAGCGCGGAATCAGTCTATGTAGTCGTCGAGGATATCGCGCACGCGCTCGCGCGCGGCAGCGCTGTCGTAGTTGCCGGCGGCGGTCAGTGTCTGCGCCTGCTCGAACAGCGCGGCGAACAGCGGTGTGCCATCGGCGCTTTCCTCAATGATCCTCAGTCGCGGTTGCGCGGCAAAATAATCTTTCCACACCTGCCGCACATCGGCCCAGAACGGTGCGGTCTGCGTCCAGTATTCGTCGCCCGCGGAGAAATCGAAATCGATGATGCGCTCGTAGCGATTCACGCCGAGCTCTTTGGCGAGATAGGGATAGCCTTCGGCTGCGCGCTCGCCATTGCTGTCCAGTACGACCTTGTAGTTCTCCTCTTCCTGCACCCACCCGTTATGCAGGATCGTGTGGCGGTTAGTGCCTTCGAGCACCTGGTAGTCATCGCGTACGGTACTTTCGCGCCGCGGTAAAGGACGCCAGGTCGTATCGCTGAGCCAGGTGGAGAAATTGGGATAGTGCTCCCACTTGCCATGCGCCTCGTAGCGCGGCGAGTCGTCGACCTGGAACACGGACTGCGCCCAGCGGCCGGCGGCACGTTCTTCCGGTACCTCGCTGTGTTTCCAGACGCTGTTGCCAGCGAATTCGAGCAGCTCAGGCTTTTCGTATTGCCAGTCCTGGCGCCAGTGCTTCTGCACGATGGGACCCATGACTTCGCCGCTATCCATCTCGACGAACATCACCATGATGTGCTGCAGGCTGATGAAGTCGGGACTGTCTTCGACGACATAGATGTATTCAGTGCCCCAGGATTGATAGGGACGCGAACGTTCGAAGTCCGGCGTATAGCCGATCGTTTCGAGGAACTCGAAACTGGTGCGATAAGGTCCCGCCATCGCCAGGATCGCGCGGCGGTCGCGCTCCTTGCTGTCGAGGCCCGGTTCCTGCATGGCGAGCCAGCCCGGGTGTGGATTCGGATCGAGGGTCAGGTCGGCGCCCTTGCTGGTGCCCCCGCGTGGCGAGAACTCGCCGCAGGCAGGGTCCAGCGACCAGCTGAAGGTGTAGCGCAGGCTCTGCGGACAGTCGGCCAGATCCGCTTCGGCGGCGACAGCGCCCAAGACCGGTAGCGCAGTGCCCAGCAAGACTGCGCACAACACGCGCGGGAGGCGGAAAAGTTGCATGTGTTGCTCCTGTAATAGCCCTGGCAGCCGCGGCCCTGCTCGCGGCGAACAGCCTGACCTCAGTTAATGATAATCATTATCATTTGAAAGTCAACACCAAGGCCCTGCAGAGCCAGGAGCCCTGTAGTTGGCGACCATCGCTACGCCGTCTGCAGCAGGACCCACGTGAGGGCGATCCCCACTATCAGTATCAGCAACAAGCGCGGCAAGTGCATCCGGCGCTTGCGTTTGATGGTCCCGTGCTCGGGCTCGATGACAAGGTGACGTGGAACCTTGCGATTCTTGAAAATGGCACTCATGAAATACTCCGGCTTGTTGGCGCCATTGAAGCAGCTGAATCGGACATTGCTGCGTCTGCAAAATGGCAGACTTGTGGCAAGATGGCGCGCTCTTTTTTTTATGACAACACCGGGCCTCATATGCTCAATATGGATTTCAAAAAAACCGTGGTTATTCACACTGCGGCGATGGAATGGGTACCAAGCCCCCGCGCAGGGGTCTGGCGCAAACCACTGGCGCGTGAGGAAGCCGAGCGCGGCCATGCAACGAGTATCGTGCGTTACGATCCAGACGCAAGTTTCAGCAGCCACAATCATCCATTGGGCGAAGAGATCCTCGTGCTGGACGGCGTATTTTCCGATGAGACCGGCGATTTCCGCGCCGGCACCTATTTCCGCAACCCGAAAGGCTTCGTTCACACGCCCTTCAGCAAGCAAGGTTGCACGATCCTCGTGAAACTGCACCAGTTCCAGCCCGATGACACCGCGCGTCTGGCCCTCGACACAACAAAGGGACTCTGGCAGCGGCTCGACAACGGGATCGGGATATTGCCCCTGCACGAACACAAGGACGAGCGTGTGCTGCTGGTGCGTCTGCCCGCCAGCGTTCCGGGCATTGTGCATGCGCATCCTGGCGGCGAGGAAATCTACGTGATTTCCGGGACCATCAAGGATGAAAACGGTAGCTACCCCGCCGGCACCTGGCTGCGCTTCCCGCGCGGCAGTTCGCACACGCCGGTTGCTGTAAGCGACGCGTTACTCTGGATAAAATCTGGTCACATAGGGTAAAAAGACGGGTACAGCATGGCCATGACAGCCTGCCTACGTTACACACTGGTAATAATGATTTAGTGCGCTATCGGTTAATGATGCTCCAGGTTTGATTTTTGGTTTACCGCTGTTTGCTTTTAGTTTGCTGGTGTATGGCTTGCCACTGTTAATAATCGTCAGTTAATCGTTGGTTTGCTGGTCTTCATTTGCCACCTCTGGTTTGCAGCTTTTAGTTACGCAGGTTCAGGTTTCCATTCGCCACTCTAAGTTTCTCGGTTGCCACGCTGTGGCAAGAGGTGCAAGTGCCCTTCAGTCTTTACCGCAATATCAAACGCACGATCGTCGAAGACGGCATGATCGTCGGCAGCTCCGCCTTCCTCGTCCGCACGATGCTGGATCGGGTCGACTTTGCGCAGGACCTGCGCATCCTCGAGATCGGCAGTGGCAAGGGCGCGTTCACGAAGGAGATCATCCGGCGCATGTCCCCGGACTCAACGCTCGACGTGTCCGAGATCAAGAGTGAATATAACCCCTGGATCGAACGCCTGATCTCCGAAAACCCGCAACGCCAGATCAAGCTGCACAACTCCTGCGTTACGCGCCTGCTGCGCGGCGTCGGCGAGTACGACGTCATCGTCTCGTCGCTGCCTCTGAAGAACTTCGAAAGCCGCAAGGACAGCAATGCATTCCTGCACCAGATGATCGAAGCGCTGAAGCATGGGCTGAAGGACGGTGGTCTTTACCTGCAGTACCAGTACTTCATGAGCAACAAGTCCGACATCGAAAGGATCTTCGGCAAGGCCATGGACGAAGTCACTTTCGTCCCGCTGAACATCCTGCCGGCCTTCGTTTACAGCATGACCAAATAAGTCCGGCGACGCGGGCATTTCGGGTGAGTGAAAAGCTGAGCACGGATAAACGCGCCACTGGAAAATCCCTTGGCATCTACGCCTGGCTCGTCGTCATCGCGGGTTGCCTGCTGCTTTACT
>JBEGWB010000066.1:0-10397 GCA_041178065.1 Pseudomonadota bacterium
GCTCCACAGGAAGAATGACAGGCGCGAGGCCAGTTCGAGGCTGCTCAGTTCATAGGACACCCCAGGCGGCAAGGAATCCGGCACGGGCTCGATGCGATAGAGGAACTTTGGATGCGCGAGAATGCCCGACAGCGCGAAGCTGATACCGCGTTCGAAACCCGCTTCAGCGAAGCCGACGTCGTACATGCGCATCAGCAATTCGCTGTCTTCGTCGGACAGGAAGCCGCGGAAAGCGTCATCGGCGATATTGGTGACGATCTGCCGCGCGCAGGTAGCTTCATCGCTGTCCTGGCCCGGGTAGCACGAGAAAATCTTCTCGCGGCTCGGCGTCGTGCTCAGGCCGGTGGCATTGACCGGTCCGTAAATTTCGAAATCGCTGATGCGCACGATCGCGTCCTGGCCTTTGCGCGGCGCAAGCTGCTGCAGCGGCGAATCGGATTCGGCAAACGAACGGTGCAGGAAGAACACAGCAACCTTGTGCGGGCCGGCGGTCGTCGTCAGCGGGATCTCGCGCATGCGCGCGTTCAATTCATCGATCGCCGGCGCGCGCAGCTTATCGAGGCGGTCCGCTTCTTCGAGCCCGCCGATCTTCGTTTCAAAAAATTTCCTGCCGTCGAGCGTGGCGACCAGAGTGTTCTCGTGTTCCATGCTGCCGACGGACAGACCCGAGGCAATGCTGCCGATGTTCAGCAGGTAATCCCCATCGCTCGGGAAATAATGTTCGACCACGGCACCGCCGCGCGAACCGAGCGGCAGGCCATCCATGTGGAAGGACTGGCCAGCGGTCGCGAAGGTATAAGGAGTGCCTGAAGGCCGCGCATTGGCGGAGCCGACCGCCTGTTCGCTGACGACGCGCGCAGCGCCGATGTATTGGTCAATGAAAGTCGGCGTGACCTGCAGCGCGGAGGCGATGTTGTCGAAGCCGTCTTCGGCGCCGTCGACCGGCAGCAGTGCTTCGACATCGACGTCGAGCTTCAGCAGGTCGCGGATCGCGTTGGCATATTCGGTGCGGTTCATGCGATGCAGCGGCTTGCCGCTCGCGGCGGCTACGCTGTGCGGCTGATCGAGATTGCCTTCGAGCCACGCCACCAGCGCATCGATCTCCGCGTTTTCGGGGCGCTCGTTACCGGGCGGCGGCATCATGCGGCCGCGCAGCTTGCGCACCACCCGCTCCCAGGTTTCGGCATCTTTCGTAATGCCGTTGTGATCCATCAGGTCGAATGCCAGGCCGCCGCTGAAGTCGTCTACGTTGTGGCATTCGCTGCAGTAGGTGTCGACGAGCGCCCACTGCGCGTCGGCCTTTGCGTCGAGCTCGGCCTGGCTTGGCAGCGCGGCCGGCACGGGCACGCTTGCAGCCTGCTGCGTGGTCGCGTCGCCGCAGCCGGAAACCAGCAACAAAAGGGAGAACGCAGCAGCGGTCGTGATACCAGGCGGCAGCGTTCTCTTGTTCGTGGTCGTCTGTTCAGTCATGGTGCTGGCTAACGCTCGTAACTTATGCCCTGACTACGGGCATCGTGTGTTCACGGAATATTGAGGAAGCGATCGTTTTGCGGATCCCGGATATGGCCCTGGACACTGTCGAAGGCAAGCGTCAGGAACTGCGTCGGGTCGCCCATTTTCGCATCGAATTCAGCGGTAATCTTCTGCGGCAGTATGTCTTCAAGGCTTTCGCTGCTGATGTACGCGCGATGCAGACGATCAAAAATCGTGATGTACATCTGGTTCTGTTCGCGCAGCTCTTCGAGCGTCATGACAGCGCCATAGGCTGGAATGATCGTCGTGCTCTCATTCGGAACCGACATCAGCGATACGAAGCCGTCCATCATCCCGCCGATGAAACCGCCGGTCCACCAATCTATTTCAGGCCAGCGACCATTGGAGACAAGACCGCCCGTGACGAGAATGTCGTCCTCTTCGAAATATACCCAGATATCACCATCGGTGTGCGCATCGCGCATATAGCCGAACTGGACGGTGCGGTCGCCGATCTGTTTTACGCCATCGTCGTAGAACAGGGTCTTCGGCAGGGCAGCCGCCGGCAGTGGTGCGAATGTCGTATCGGACCAGCGCTGCCAGACTTCGGTGCTTTGCCACAGCATCGTGTTTTCATGAGCGATGATTTCGACGCCCTGCTCGCCCAGCATCTGGTTTGAACCGCTTTGCTCAGCATGCCAGTGCGTATTGAGCAGCGCGCGGTAAGGACGGCCCGGAAAATTTTCTGCGATCGCGGCGTGCAGGTCGCCGGACCAGCTTGCATGACCACCATCGACCATGATCAGACCTTCGCTGCTGTCGACGACCAGCACGTTGCTGTCAGGACCTTTGATGAACAAGGCTCCGTCCGACAGACGCTGTGTCGTGAGCTGCACCTCGGACGCGGACTGCGCGAACACAGCACCACCGTGCAGCAAGGTAAGGACCGAACCAGTCAGTATTGCCGATTTGATGAGGAGCGCGCGGAGATGGGAGAAACGAAAGAGATTTTCCATACTTTTTGCAAACGGTATCGCTTAAACTACTTCGCCATGAACGGCGGGAAAAAGCTGGTTTTTGAACAAATTTTATTCGAGCGCTGTCGAGGACATTCAGGGAACTGCGTTCTTACATCCTTGGGAAGCCGTGAATATCTTGAAGGGTTTTGCATTTTTTCACTTAGAGGGAAGGTTATGAAAGTCACTTGTAAAAGTAAACCACTGGTCGCAATCGCCTTATTTTCTGCACTATTTTGGGGTACGACGGCTTCAGCACATCATTCGCTGGTCGGTGAGTTTGATACCGCGGTCAACTTCGAATTACGCGGTGCGATTACCGAAGTGGAATGGACCAACCCGCACATCTGGATCCATCTCGATGTAACCAACGACGCCGGCCAGGTCGAGAAGTGGGAATGCGAAATGGGTTCACCGAACCAGCTGATCCGCCAGGGCTGGAAAAAAGACGACCTGCCTCCCGGCACGATCATTCGCGCATCGGCCAACCCCGCGCGCGAAGGTGAGCACATCTGCAGCACCCGAAGAATCACGACCGACGACGGCAAGCCGATCTTCAGCCGTCCGGCCAACCAGTAAGCGGAGAGCCTGTAGATGAGATTGATCAAAAATATTGTCTCTGCCACGTCCACACTGGTCCTGATTGGCGGACTCGTGCAGGGCAGCTTCGCGCAGAATGACATTCCCCGTACCGCAAGTGGCAAGCCTGACCTAAACGGCTTCTGGGAATTCCCCTACGTGCCCGACATGGGCGGCCCCGGCAATGGCAGAAGCCAGATCGGCGGCGGCGAAATCCAGTATACAGATGCCGGCAAACTGAACTTCGAACGTTACGATGCCGCTGAAGGCGATTACACCGGCGCATGTCTGCCCTTCGGCCACGTGCGCTCGATGAACTCGCCGAACCCCGTGCAGTTCTTCCAGAACGACACGAACTTCGCCTATCTCTTCGAAGTGAACACCTGGCACCACTCCTTCCCGATTGGTGGCGAAGACATCACGATGGACCTGCCCGCCACCTGGTACGGCAACTCGCGTGGTGAATGGGATGGCGACACGCTCGTCGTCACGACCCGCAACTACAACGGCAAGACGCGTCTCGACACGATTGGTCATCCGCACAGCCACAAGCTGGTGGTCACCGAGAAGTTCACGCTGGCCGACGCCAATACGATCAACTACGAAATCACCGTGGAAGATCCGATCTATTACGCGGCGCCCTTCACCAACAAGCGCATCTTCACGCGCATGCAGGATGGCCTGGGCTTGCTGGAGTATTCGTGTGAGGAAAACAACAGGGGCCTGTGGGAAGGCCGCCTGAAGTTGCCCGACTACTCGAACTGGCACACCTATGACGTCGACGCGGTTGAGTGATCAGCAGCCGCCGGCATACTAAAAAGGCGCCTTCGGGCGCCTTTTTTTATCAGCGGCTTTCTCCGCGGCGCGCCGTTGCCGCGTCAGGGCCCAGCGGTACCTGGTTTCGGGTGCAGCGCGTTCACGCCACGGACATGGCAGGCAGTACTCAGCAGGTTAAGCAGCCGCTGCATATCGACCGGCTTCGTCAGGTGGTGATCGAAGCCGGCATTCCTGGTATCGATCATGTCCTGACGCTGTCCCCAGCCCGTGAGTGCAATCAGTAGTGGGCGCGCATGGCCATGCTGCGCGCGAATACGCCGCGCCACCGTCAGGCCATCCATGTCGGGCATGCCGATGTCGAGGATGACAACGTCGATCAGCGCCGGGGCGAGCGCGCTGAGTGCTTCAAGGCCGCCATAGGTCACGCGTACCGCAGCGCCGGCTTTGCGCAGCACCTCGCCGAGGGTGTCGGCGGCGTCGCGATTATCGTCGGCGATCAGCACTTCAAGGCCCGCCAGTTCATGCTGAGCCCCCGGAACATCCGCGGCATGCACAACCTCGGCGCTATCACGCAGCGGCAGGCTTACGGTGAAGCAACTGCCCTTGCCCAGCCCCTCACTGAATACGTCGATTGTGCCGCCGTGCAGCTCAACGAGACGCTTGACCAGCGTCAGGCCGATTCCGAGCCCGCCCTGGGCGCGGTTACGGCTCGAAGCAACCTGCATGAACATGTCGAAGATCTTCGGCTGCAGGTCCTGCGCAATTCCAACGCCGTTATCGGTAATGCTGATGACGACATCCCGTTCCGAGCGCCGCACAGTCAACAGGATATAGCCTCCGGCACGGGTGTACTTCGCCGCATTGTTGAGCAGGTTCGAAATCACCTGCGCGAGCCTGACGACATCGCCGTGCAGATACACCGCCTGCTCCGGCAAGCGCACTTCAAGGTGATGCTGCGAGGCATTGATGAGCGGCCGGCTAAGGTCGATGGCAGCATTGATGATCGTCGCAAGCTCCGCGTATTCGATGTGCAGTTCCATCTGGCCGCGCGTGACGCGCGACACCTCCAGCAGGTCGTCGACAAGCCGCTTCATGCTGCCCAGCTGTCGCTCCATGGCTTCGCGCACCGGAGCCGTTTCGGCATGATCCCGATAGTGCATGTTGAGAATCTGCAGGCCGTTGCTGATCGGTGCGAGGGGATTGCGCAACTCATGCGCAAGGATTGCGAGAAATTCATCCTTGCGCTGGTCGTTGGCGCGCAGCTGTTCCTCGGATTTGCGCTGCTCGGCGAGATATTCGCGAATCTGGTACTGACGGTGGCGGGCGCGCAGCGCCGACTGCAGCGTGCTGATGAGATTGGCCACGCGTATCGGGCGGTCGAGTATCGTCACATTGCCCAGCTTGCGGGTCGTGTCCGCCACGGCGGTGGAATCCGCGCCCGGCCGCGCGAGCACGAGAATCGGCAGGTCGGACCAGGGTGGCTGGTGCTGTAAACACTCCATGAAGGCGGCAATGCTGGTCAGGGCCTCCTCGGCAATGAGCAGCGCGCCGGCGCCGCGCGCCATTTCCTCACAGACGTGGCCAAGATCAGTGCAGTCTTCGACTTCGATGCCGTGGCGCGCACAGACCCCGATCAGCAATGCGCAGTCTTTTGGGGTCGGCGTCACTACCAGAACGCGCGTGTCCAGCGTGTGCACCGCCGAGTTCATGATATTCCGGGCTCGTTATCGCTCACTCCCTTGTCCATGCCGCCCTGCAGCACGGGAACGCCGGTAAGAATGCCGCGGAACTCGCGCAAGGGAGCTCCGACCTGGATGCGTCCATCGGCCATCCTGAATTCGCGAATGCTGCGCTCGTGTGCTCCACCGCGTTTTTTGACCACAGAGATCGCCTGCCTCACCTCTCCTTGCGCTTCGAAGTAACGCATCAAAATTACGCCGTCTGCGAGATAACTGACATCGATAGGAGCAACCATGCTGCTGCCAATCAGTCCATGGTGTGCACTGACGAGCATCGTCGCCACATTCATCTGCCCGAGGTAGGTCAACAGTTCATGCAGGTGGACGATCAGGTAGTGCTCGCCCGGCATTGCATTGAGATAGCCGTTGAGGCTATCGATGACAACGAGCGTCACCCCCTCCTTTTCCACCGCATGCCGGATGCGATAAACCATCTCGCCTGGGGACAGTTCGGCCGGATCAACTTGTGCAAGGGTGACGGAACCCGCTTCCAAGTACGGCTGCAGCGCAATCCCCAGCTCGGCAGTACGCGTCAGCAGTGTGTTGGCACTCTCGTCAAAGATCACCATCAGGGCTTTTTCGCCATGGACGGCTGCGGTGTGAACGAATTGCGCAGTTACGGAGGATTTACCGGTGCCCGCGGCTCCGGATATCAGCGTGCTCGTGCCGCGCTCGATGCCGCCACCGAGCAAGCGGTCAAGCGCTTCGATGCCGCTTGCCAGCCGCGATTTTGCAATGACGCCGCGGCTCTCGCTGGCGACCAGGCGCGGAAACACGCGAATGCCACCGGTCTGAATCACGTAATCGTGATACCCGCCGCGATAGTGCACACCACGATACTTCACCACCCGCAGGCGGCGGCGCTCGATGCCGTAGTCCGGGTTTAACTGCTCAAGCGAAATTACCCCGTGCGCAATGCTCTGCACCTGCAGGTCGTGATCCGTGCTCGTCATGTCATCGAGGAGCAGCACCGTGCATTTACGTCCGCTGAAAAACTGCTTCAGCGCGAGTATCTGCCGCCGATAGCGCAAGGGGTTGCCGGCCAGCAAGCGCAGCTCCGACAGCGAGTCGAACACGACGCGCCCGGGTGAGATGCGCACCACCTCCTCGAGAATGTTGCGCGTGGTCTCGCCGAGTTCGACCTCGGACGGATGGAACATCGTGTACTGTTCATCGGGACGCAGGGCCTCTGCCGACGGCGACAATTCGCGAATGGAAATGCCATTGAGCGACCACGCGTGCGATGCGGCGACGGCGCGTAATTCGGCCTCTGATTCTGACAGCGTGACGTACAGCGAAGACTCGCTGCTGGTCGCGCCAGCGAGAAGAAACTGCAGCGCCAGCGTGGTTTTGCCGGAACCAGGCACACCTTCGACGAGATACAGGTGATGCGGCGTGAGCCCGCCGGCCAGGATATTGTCGAGACCTTCGATGCCGGTCGCATGCTTGTTCGACGTCAAGGCCATGGCGCTAACTTCCATCGTGGGTTTACGCCTCGACTCTAAACCATCCGGCAATCGCGAAGAACTGCAGGCACCAAAGGTAAATTATGTACAAGCAGCTTTTGATTTTTGCTGGCCATGCCCGGCCGTGAGCTGATTCACAAACCTGAAAAATAAAAAAGGCGCCATAAGGCGCCTTTGTTGCCGGGTGCTGCTGATCCTTACGCAACCAGGTTAAGCAACTTGCGGCCCTGGCCGTGCAGCGGGACAACGATCGCAGACTTGCAGCAGTTGATGCAGCGCACTGCGTAGGGATGATTCGCCCTTACAGAATTGAGCGCCACCGTCGAATCTTCGAACTCACCGAGACTGACCAGAAGTCCCGCACCAAGCAGGCTGCCAAGGTCATAGCTCGAGCAATCGAGCTCATGAACAATTGCACTAGTGAACTCTTCCGTTCCGCTTTCCAGGCAATATGTGGTCATTCCGCACCCTCCGCAATATCGTTGTATGCATGCTGTTCGTGTGCTGTATCCACTCCCAACAAGCGAGATACGGCAAAGGCGCTACCTTGCCTTCGCAATGACGTCATCTCAATAAGGTCTATACCTTATCGTTCGAGGGTTTTACCCGGTAGGCAGCAGGTACTCGAAGGAGCATGTCTTCAGTAGCGAAAGGTGTATTTGAACTTGATGCTGATATCCATTGCGGCGGATTTAAAGGTGTTGTCCTTATCCTTGTCCTGGAGGTTGTAATTCAACACGATGAAACCTTCCTGACCCGCGCGCGGCACCCACTGCAGTCGTGTGTTGATGCCCATCTCTTCCGACACGTTGTCATATTGCAAGAGGCTGACCCAGAACAGCTGCGACGAAAACGCGACCTGCGTGTTGAGGCTGACGAGGCGCGTCGTGAAATCGCCCTGTGGTAGCACGATGTCGTTCCAGTCATAGTTGAGGCTCATCAGGAAGTAACGCGAGTGGTTCCACTGCAAACCCACGTTGATGTTGTTGCGATCGCCATTGTAGAACTCACCCGTCGTAATGCGCAGGCCGCCGGAGTAACGGCGCTGGTTCGCGGTGTTGAAGCCAATGGTCGCGTCGTTGAAGCTGTAATCGCCCGGCATCATGACGACCTGGCGCCCCGACTCCGAGTACAGGGTAAAGGGCACCGGCACGACTTCGCGACTCTGCTGGTACTGCAGCGACGCGCGATCGCGCGTATTGGCTTCGAGTTCGACAAGGCGGAACTGCACTACCTGGCTCTGCAGGCCGGCGCCGATCTCTTCGATGCGCTCGGCGTCAATGCCGCTGTATGCGGTTTGCAAAAAACCATCGCCAAAGAAATGGGTGTACCCGACATCGGCGAAGAGGTCCTCGATGTTCCTGCGGTTGACGAAGCCCATCGCCGGATTGAAATTTCGCTGCACCTGCTTGTAGCCACCGCCCATGCGCAGGCCCGTATTGTTTGGTGTGCGCAAACCGATGCCAAACGCGGCGTCGTCGCCGTCGAGGCCAGGCGTGTCGGATTGTTGATACCACGCATCGCCTTCGATCTGGATGCCGCTTGCAAGGCGTGTATTGAGATAGCGGAAATCGAGGCCCGTTACCGTGTTGCCGCGGTTCGAAGTTGGATCGCCGTCGGTGACGATGAAGCCAAGGTTTGATTCCGCGAGCACATTCGCCGAACCGCGCGCGACGAACAGGTTCTGCGCATCCACCGACCCAAAGTCGCCTTGCTTGATCGCAAGCGTGCCAATGTTGAAACGGCCCAGACGCCCGCTGATACGCCCGCCGTACTCGATGTCCACCGGCGCGCCGCCGGGACCGAGGCCTATCTTGCGCGAAAAGTACGGCCGCGCGTTTTCGCGCGAGGACGCAGCAACGGCATTGTTGCCGACATTGCTGATGTTGCCAAACTGGAACAGGTCGGAGTCGTTGAGGAAGAAGTCACGCTTCTCCGGAAAGAACAGGTTGAACCGCGTGAGATTAACCTGCCGGTTGTCGACCTCGGTCGCGGAAAAATCGGTATTGATCGTCAGCGCCGCATTCATCGAGGGCGTGAGCCGATAGAAGGCGTCGAGCGAAGGCTGTTCAGTGTAATCGGTGACGTTCAGCGCATGACGTTTTTGACTCGTCACCGAGAACGAGGGCACGATGTCGAGACCGAGCCCCTGGTCCATGCCGCGCATGCCGGTCATCGTGCCGAGTATGCTCGCGTTGAAGCTGCGGTTGACGGAAACCCAGGCCATCTCTTCGCCCCTGCGGCGAATGCCGCGACCGAAGTTGAAACCCCAGGCTTCGGTAGTCGGATCGAAGGGTAGCGACTTGAAAGGTATCTCGATCTCGGCGTTCCAGCCGTTTTCATCTCGGCTGGTCTGCGTGTCCCAGATCGTGACCCAGTCCGCCTGGAAGGAACTCACCGTCGTATACAGCGCCTCGTGCCGCACGCCATTGAGGTTAGTCTCGAAGCGGTAGCCAGTGCGGCGCGTATTGAAAGGATCGAGGATCAGCACGAGCCGATCGTCGGGACCGAGGCCCTGGCCGTGCCTGATCGTTGGCGCGGAGATCAGGTCTGGATCACTGTCGGACATGCGCGCACCGATATAGAGCGCGTCCTCGGTATAGACGACGTAGACCAGGGTAGGCTCACTCGGCTCGACGCCGTCGCCGGGACGAATCTGGTGGAAGTCGGAGATCGGTGCGGCCTGCTGCCATACGGCATCGTCGAGCACACCGTCGACGCGCGGCGCCGTGTCAACGCGCACAGCCTGGACAACTTTCTGCTCGGCGCCGGATTCCTGCGCAAGCGCGGAGAACGCACACAGGATGAGTGAAAGGGCGGAAGCTGTGTGTAATTTCATCATTTGATTCCAGGAACGGACTACAGGATGCAAGGGATGTGGGGCTCTCTGTAGACCCGGACGCAACAATAAAATTGCTATGGCCGCCCCTACCAGCGCACTCCGCGCGCATTGGCTTTCGCCTGGCTCAGCGAGATTTCATGCTGCAGTGCCTTCATCGCCTGGCGCAGCGCATGATGCTTGAGCATTTCGATAGCGGTCACGCGCAAGCGGCGCCGGTAAAACGCGGACAATAAAAAAGGGAGCGACGCGCGCTCCCTTTCGTGATGGCCAGTTCCAGTGGAACTGTCTATCAAAGCTACTATCAAAGCTTCACAAACTTGCCTGAAAGCTGCCTCTGTCTAGACAGGGCTCTGCCTTTCAATGCTGATGTTAGCCCAGCACCTCGCGAACAGAACCAAAATCCATTGCAACCGTACACATATCACTAGACATTGGATCACCCCCTTTACCTTCTCAGTTGAACATGCGCGAACACTAAAACCCGCGGCGCGATGTGTCAAGTGCC
>JBEGWB010000067.1:0-12148 GCA_041178065.1 Pseudomonadota bacterium
CGAGCCCGCCTGCTGGCTGCGCTGCGTTATCCCATCAAGCCAGACGATGTACTGGATCCCGAACTCGTCCATTCTTTCCGCCGCCACTTCAAGATCCATCAGTTCCTTCAGATGCCCCGTACGCATGGGGGCGGTGCGCGGCTCAAAGAAGGGAAACATGGCATCGAGGAATTCCTGCTCGGGTACAACGCTGATTCCGTTCTGGCCAGAGCCGACGACATTCGCAACGCAATTAACGAAGCTGCCTTCCGTTTCATAATTGTTATTCTGGCGGCGACCGAGAATGACGATGCTGTCGTCGGAGCCGATGCTCGTGGCGCCCTGGCGGAACTCGTCGATCTCGGTTGTCGTGCAGGCGCTCATCAGCAGTACGCAGCACAGCGAGAACAGCAACGCGAGCAGGCGGCTGGCAGAAGTATCAGGCGTGAATGTAGTCATGGCAACGGTCCGGGCGATCAGGCCGGCAAGGATCGATTGTGGTACTAGTTCTGGATATGTTCGTTCTCTACGAGCCATTCATTGACTTCGGGTATTCCGGTGAAGCCCAGCGTGAAGCTTGCCGCAAGGTCGCGCAGCGCGACCACCGCGGCGTCCTGCACGCCGGCGTCGACGGTCTGGAAACTTTCGGTGGGTGACTTGCCATAAGCGGTCATGACCCAGTCCGCGATGTATTCGCCGTCTGGATTTTCCAGCCGCATGTTGTACTTCACCCAGACTTCATACACTTTGAGCTTGGTCTTCGCGGGAAGGCCGAGCTGGAATTCCTCGATGACGGGTACGAACACGGCATCGACGCCGGCAGCGTCTGCACCCTCAAGCGAGTCGAGCATGACGACATTCTCGAACAGCGCGGGCAGCACCGTGTTGAACAGCTCGACCTGCGAGGCGCCGCTGTTGACGACGTACTGATCGTCGCCGGAATAGTCATCGATCTCCACGAAGGAGAAGTTGCGCAACTCATCGGGATAATAGACGCCAACAGTAATCGGCAGCTTGCGGACCAGTGGCGAAGGATAGGAGCCGCTGATATTGATCGTCTTCGCCGCGCAGGATGCCAGCAAGCCGACGAGGCTTAGCGTAAGCAGGGATGCGAAATGGCGGGCAACTCGCTGAAATACTGTTCTGACCATAGGAGAACCTGCGTCGACAAAACCCCCTTTTTTCAGCAAGGAGGACCTATATTACTCAGCTTTTATTACGCATCAATAGAAATCATTCAGGCCTACGAAGGTGCCCCCGTTCTTGCGCGCAAGTTCGCGCATCAGTGCCGAAAAGCGAAAACCGCCCATGCGGTACCGCTCAGGTTGCGACAGCACCACCGGGAACCCGATGCCGTGAATGCGCACGAGGCGCTCGCCGGTCTGGTCCGCGACATTGATTCGGTCGACCGTGTTCACGACGTCGGCAATCGAGTTGCCGGTAAAGTCGTCCCCGAGCACATACAGGCTGATTTTTTTTCCGGGTTCGTAATAGGTCCGGATGGCGCCTATGATGCCTTCGACAGGGCTGCTGTTACTGAACGGGTTCCAGGTGCGCAGACGCTGCATGATCGCACTGCGCCGCGCCGGTGTGTCCGGGATCCAGTCACCGTTGAAGGACGAGAACATGTAGTCACCCTCGTCGTTCATGACCTGAATTCCTTTCAATTCCGGATAAATGTCCAGGGTCTCGTCCATGACCTCCATCATCCGGTCCCAGGCGTAGTTGAACATACTGCCCGAGGTGTCGATGATGAAAATCACGTATTCGCTATCGACCGGAACGCCACCAACCGAGTCGGTATCGACGCGAGCGCCGAGGCTAGCCTGCAGCCGTTTCATTTCCTCGGTAAGTTCCTGGCGGGCCAGCGCCAGTTGTCCTTCAAGCTCTTCGAAGTCGGTCGACTGTTCGGTCGTGGTGCTGAAGCGGCCCTGCAGACTGGACAGTTCCCGCCGCAGGCGGGCCACGCGGTCTTCAAATTGAGACAACTGCTCGTGCTTCGCATTGAGGTCGCGATTGAGGACATTGGTCTCGCCACGAATTTCAAACAGCTGCTTTTGCAGATCCAGTACGCTACCGCTGACCGGTGTCATCGACACTTCGAGCGCTTCATTCCGGGACTCGGAGACGCGGGTAATCATCAACAACAGGATGATGGCCCCGAAACCACAACACATCACGTCCAGGTAGGACAGGCTGAAAGATTCTGTATCGCGTCGAGCCATAAGGTGTTTCGAATCGGCGCGCAGGCGCCCGTGGTTATTGTGGTGATCAGTGCGCTAATAGTGCTGTGTAATCAGGGCCAGTCGGGCGACGGCATCATGAACGAACCGCCGCTTTGCATCGCCAGCTGCCAGTACCAGCCGGGCGCGGCCGGATCCCCTTCGAGCGGCATCATAATCACATTGACCGGGATGTCGTCGGGGAGTTCCCCCAGCGCCTGCTCGAACAATTCTTCGCGGTCACGGCCGGAAATCGTGCCGTTATCCTTGCCGCGGCTGCCGAGCGTCGGCAGTCCATCAGTGATCAGGTAGATGTTGTCGGGCAGTGGACTCATCGCGGCAACCGTCGTGAACAGGTTTTCGAGGTTGGTTCCTTCTGCTGGCACGGTTTCGTTCAGCGTATTGATGGCGGTGCTCAACTGTTCGGCATCGGCGACTTCAAGCCACTGGCCCTCGGTGCCGGGCAACAGCGCACGGGCCTCATTGTTGAACACATATATCTGGTACTGGCTCGGCACGGGGAGCTGTGTCGTCAACCAGTCGACAGTCTTGCGCACCTGAACCCACTTGGCCGAATTGAGCCGCTCATCCACCGGCATGTTGCGGCGCCGGATGATGTTGACGATCGTGTTGTCCAGCATGCTGCCGGAAATATCGACCAGCACCAGAATGCGATTGCCGCCAAGAATCATGCCTGTCAGGTACTGGCGGTTACCGTCGCCGATGAACTGCCGAATGTTGTTGCCGGTAAGTTGTTCTTCGGCGGCGCGCAGGCGTTCGAGCTCTTCCTCCAGCGACTCGATATCGGCCTTGAGATTTTCGACGCTGCTTTCTTCCGCCAGTGTTTCGTTTTCCATTTCCGCGAGTTCTTCGAGGAAGGTGTTGATCTCTTCCTGTATCTGCGTCGCCAGACCTTGCGCCTGCACCATCTGCAGGTCAACGTCTGAAATCGTGTTGCGTATCGCGACCTTGCCTTGCTCGCCTTCGCGTATCTCCTCGTCCAGCAGGTTGATCTCGGCGACGAGCGCCGGATCGGCGGTGCTGTTTTCATTGCTGGTCGAGTGATCGAGTACGAGGAAGATCAGCACCACGGCGCCGAAACCGCAGGAAATCACGTCGAGGAAGGACAGGCTGACGGGATCGAAGGCGCGTTGCTTTTTCTTTTTGGCGCTCCCGCTCATGCGCCCTCCACGAGGATCAGCTGCAATTCAGCATCTGGTCCCAGTTGCAGCCGGTCGCCGAGACCAAGTGCCTGGCCATCGAACGCGGGCACGCCGTTGCACAGCACTTGTGCACGGGTGTGCAGTTCTAGTTGAAGACCGCGGCTGGTACGCACCAGCGCTACACCACCGCTGAACGCCGCCGTTGGCAAAGGCAACACCCGTGCGCTGTCGAGGCCTTCTGGCAGCGCGCCGAACAACAGGCGACCCGCCGCCAGCGGTAGCGCGCGATGATTGAACACGACGTGTGAAGGCTGCCGCTGTTGCGGCGCTGGCGCCTGCCGCACATCGCCGGCGACTGGCAGTCGTGTAATGAACTGCAGTTTGTCGGTGGGGCGGCGGATGTAGTCGAGGTGCTGCATGCAGGTCACGATTGGCAATTCATCGTCGAGCGCCAGCAGTGCGGGCAGGCTCTGCGCCAGTCCCGGCAGATGGAACTGGCTTGCGCGAATGTGCACTGCCGTGTCGGCGCCGCGCAATGCGGCAAGCTCTTTGGCGATACGTTCGTAAATGGTCTGCGCACGTTGTTCGAACTGCGCGCGCGTCAACCATGCCTGGTGCACGACGCCCTTCATGTTGATTTCGAGCAGAGCCTTGTCGTTGTCGAGCGTTGAGGCAATCCACTGTTCGAGACGGTCGTACACATACTGGTCGGTTTCCGCGGTGTGCAGCGGATCGAAGCGGCTTTGCAGAATGAATTCATCGGTGATCAGGCTCGTCCACGCCTCGTGCAATGCCAGCAGGCCCGCAAAGGGCACGGCGACTGACTGTTCCTTCACGAGGTGGCCATCCATCTTGCGGAAGCGGCTCAACACGGTCTGGTGCAGCTGCAGGTCGAGAATGATGCACTCGTCAGCGGTGCTCGCCGCCGCCTGCAACAGCGCAAGATCGACGAGACCGGTGACGCTGAACGAACACTGCTTGACGATGCCCAGCAGCACCGCGAGCTGGTTGCGACTGTATGAACTGGGCACCGCGATTACGGCGCCGTCATCGATCTGCAGGTTTTGCGTCACTGCGGCCAGATGCCCGTGCGCGAGATCCGCGGCATGCCGGGAAAATTTATTCTTCACCGCCAGTGGATCGAGGTTGAGCTGCGACCAGAACTGATTGAAGTGTTCACGCGGATGCAACCGTGCGCGCGCGCGTGCGGCTTCGCCGAACACTGGTTTACCGCCGGCGACGTTGGCAAAACCCGGGCTGCGCGCCAGCAGCGCGTCCAGTGTGCGAACGCTGACCGCGTGGTCCTGCAGTTCGATCAGGTGAAGACTCACGCGGCGCTGCGCTCCTGCACTTGCAGATGGCTGATCAGATAGTTGTCGGCATAGGCCTGAGTGTCGAGCACGAGACGATCCTGCATCAGCTGCAGCTGGTACAACAGGAACATCACGAGCATGCTTGCGACGAGCGCGACGAAGGTCGAGTTGAAGGCGACGCCAAGGTTCACCGTAACGCCGAGGATGTCGCCTTCAACTGCCCGGTGAGCCTGCGCCAGCGCCTGGCCGATGCCGCGTACGGTGCCGATGAAGCCGATTGCCGGAATGGCCCAGGCGACGTAGCGGACGATGGCAAGCTCGCTGTCGAGCCGGTCGGCCTCGGTTGCGCACACATCCTTCACCGTGGTGGACACATCCTGGATGTTACGCGTCGCCGCGAAACGATGCAGGCCGGACAGCAGCGCGCGTGGCAATAGCGAGGCCCGCTCCACCGGAGGCAGCGCCTGCAACGCGCGCGCATGTTCGCGCGCATCCTGCGGAAGGATGCTCATGCCATCGGCGATGTTCAACAACCTGCGATCCAGCAAGCGTGCTTCGTCGCGGTTACGCTTGAGCTTCAGCGCGATGATGGCGAGCGCCCAGAACATGATGACGATTTCAGCTTCCTGTTCGTAATCCTTGAGGATGACGTACAGCGAGGGATCCTGGACGAATTCGGGATTCTGTTCCTGCATGACTGCCTGCTGGGCCAGCACGGCGTCGGCGTTGGGCCGCACTACCGCCACATAGAAGGCATGCACGACGATCAGCGAAATGATCAGCGAGAACACCTGGTAGATGAAGTCGGAAAAGATGACAGGTTGTTTCATAGGCTCAGATGTCTACAGGAAAGGAAACGGAGAGGTCTTCGGAGATCTGCACGGACGGCACGAACGCTTCATTCGAATCCGTTGGCTGCGCAGAAGCCGCAGCCTCTTCCGCGGCGCGAATTTCTTCCGCCATTGCGGAGTCGATGTCTTCCGCGGCGGAGCTGGCTTCTGCCGCGCTTTCGGCGGCGTCCGCGTCCGCGGCTTCAGGCGCTGGTTCTTCAGGCTCGGCGCCAAAGGCTCTGCTGGCCAGCAGCAGCATCAGGGCCCATGCACTTGCAGCGCGCAGCATCTTATTCACCGAGATACCGCGCTACACGAAAGCCGACATCGTCGCGCGCACTGTTGTTGTAGTCGCGATAGGACAGCCGCAATTCAGTGACTGTGCCATGCGCCCAGCTCGAACCGCGAATGACGTGATAGGTGCCGCTGCCGGGTCCAAGCGGATCGGTTTCGATGGCATTGCCCACGAGTCCTGCGGTGCCGTAGTAGTCGTGCACCCACTCGGCGACGTTGCCGCCCATGTCGTAGAACCCGTTCGCATTCGCCGCGAAGCTGGCGACTGGCGCGGAGCTCATGAAGCCGTCGTTGTAGTCGGACAATACGCGGCCGAGGAAGGCGCCGGCGGAAATGTCGGCATAGTTGCCGTGATTCGCCGGTGGCGGCAGCTCCGCCCCCCAGGGGAAGCGCAGCAAGCTGTTTGCATCGCCGGCGACGCGCGCGGCCCATTCCCACTCCGCTTCGGTCGGCAGGCGATACCCGGTGCTATCCGGGTTGATGCCGGTAACGGTCTCGCCGGCGATGATGTAGAAGGGCGGCAACTGTTGCTGTTCGCTGAGCCAGTTGCAGTAACGCGCCGCCTGTTCCCACGTGACTTGCACGACGGGCTGGTCAGGGTTGCTCAAGGTACGACCCTCGACGATGCCGGACGAATGCTCCTGGTCGAATGCCGCGAATTGCTCGTTCGACACTTCCGTCAGCGAAAGATAGAAGGGTTTCGTCAGCGTGACGTTACGAATGACCTCGTTGGCCTGCCTGCCTGCTTCGCGACGCGATGCGCCCATGACAAAGCTGCCCGGGTACAGCAGCTTCAGGGTCTGCTTGTTGACGGTCGTGATCTCGGTCTTGATCGATTCGATGCGTTGCTGTTCGAGGCTCTTCAGCGTCACGTCGAGCTCTTGTGCGAGCCCGGGGCGCGAGATGAAGTTGGTCGTATAGGGAACATAACCTTCGCGGCGAATTTCAATCGCCTGGCTCGCCGCCAGCAATTCGACTTGCTGGTTGGCGTTACCGCGCAACTCGCCGTTGACGTACAGCTGCGCGTCCTCGGGCGTGGTGGAAATGCGTACCGAGCTCGTGATTGGATCCAGCGCAACATTGACTGTGCTTTCACCGTCTGCACTGGTGCGCACTTCGCGCCGCGCTTCCTGGTAGCCGTTTACGAAGAACACGAGGTCGTGTGCGGTGCCTGGCGGCAAGCTTAGTTCGAGCGGCGTCTGGCCCTGGTAGGTGCCGTTGACGGTAACGCTGGCATTCGTCGGCGTGGAGCGCAGCATCACAAGGCCGTCGGCGGGTTCGAGCGTGATGGGCGGCAATGTCTGGTCTTCGCGCGCGGTGACCTCGAGCGTTTGCGTCCAGGCCTTGTGCTGGGGCAGTTTGACGACGACCTCGTGCTTGCCTTCAAGAATTTCCGCGGCGAGTGGTGTTTGTCCGACGTCGACGCCGTCGACCGTAAGCGTGGCGCCGGGCGGTGTCGTGGAAAGATTCACCGTTGCCCATGCTGGAAGCAGTTCAACGCTCAAGGCCTGCGAGGTCGAGCGTCCCTCCATTGCAAGAGTCGTCTCGACACTCTCATAGCGATCCTTGCGCACGACGAGCGTATGCTCGCCCGCGGCCAGTTCGAGCTGCGTCAGCGGTGTCGTGCCGACGGACTCGCCGTCCACAAATACTTCGGCACCCGTGACGACGCCGGAATCAAGATCGAGGAAGCCCGGCAGCGGAATGAGTTCGATCGCAAAGGTTTGCGACTGCGCCTCGCCCACTGTCAGCGTGCCGGCGTAATCGTAATAGCCTTCGGCTTGCGCCTGCACCTCGACTGGACCTGTGCGCATCAGGTAGCGCGGGCCTACCTGCAACGCCAGCAATCCATCGACATCAACCGTGCTACCGAGCGGGCGGACATCGAAGAAGATCGACTTCGCCGTTAGCACGAACCACGCGGCGCCGGTAAACAGCAGTAATGCGCCGCCGACGGCAAGCTGCGCTTTGCCCGGCCGCCAGCCTTCGCCGCGATGTTTCGCATCGACCGGTGTGAACTCGATGGGAACGATCGGCTCATCGTCAGGATGTTGGGTATGCAGATTGTCGACCATGATGTGTTGCGCTCAGATGGCTTCGTTGCAGGCGACGGTAATGACCGGCGCCTGGCCATCGAGACCTACGATGAATTCCTGGCGCACGTCGCGATAGCCGGGGCGTACACCGACGGCAACGTACTCGCCGGGCATCAGGCTCAGCGTTTGCGCCGTGAACATACCGAGCTCGGCTACGCGGTACACCGTGACGGTGGTCAAGCCATCGGACTGTAGCTGTACATTGACGGGAACCTGCGCGCGTTCGAGAAAACCGTTGATCTGGTCCAGCTGGCCTTGCAGTCGCGGGCCGGCCTGGATCATGCGCGTCGCGTCGGCGACAACCTGCCGTGTCTGGGCATTGATTTCAGGTTCGGCAAGACGCAGCGGGTTGGCGACCGTGTTTTGCAGGAATTCATCGAGGCGCTGGCGGCTCTCGCTGCGTTCACGCCCCTGGACAGCGTCGACGAGGTTGGCGTCGATTGCCAGCGCCTGGTCCCAGGCCGCTACGGCCTGCGCCCACTCTTCGTTGTCTTCATGCATCAGTGCGGCGTCGATATGCACGGAGATTGCATCGAAGGTCTGGCGGTCGCGCGCCTGCTGCATCGCCGCCTCGACTTCATCAGAACCGGGTCGCATCGCCAGGGCCTGCTCAAAGGCGCGCAATGCCGCGGCTGCATCGTTGTCCTGCAGTGCGCTGTAACCGCGCGACATCGCCGCGGCAAAGTCGCGGCCGGCAATGTCGGCGTTGATCTGCTGCACTGCCGCGCTGGCCTCGGGATGCGCGGGATCGAGTGCCAGCGCCTGCTGATAGAGTTCACGGGCCTGCTCCAGCTGGTTGCCCGCCTGCAGGTTGCGGCCCGTTTCAAGCAGCGCCAGCACATCGGTCAGTACGCGCGCGCGCTCCATGCCGGCGACTGCTTCGCTGCTGGCGGGATCGATCAACAACGCCTGCTCGAACGCCGCGGTGGCGGCGGGGGCATCGCCGGCGGCGAGCGCTGCATTGGCGTCAGCGAGGAATTGCTGGTGCATCGCTGGCGCGCCGTCCTTGATCGCCTGCAGCCCATCGGCGCCTTGCTTGTATAGCGTGTTGGCTTCGACGAATTGCTGCTGGCGATAGGCCTCATCGCCCTTGCGGGCTTGCTCGATGGCCGCGTTGAACTGGGCCTCGGCCCAGCTCTGTGCCTGTTTCATCTCCAGTTCTTCCTGCAATTCGAGAAGTACCGCCAGCGTATTTTGCGCGGCTTCGCGCTGGCGCATTTTCTGCGCTTCCTCGAAGGGCGACAGCGCTGGCGTGGCAGGCGCCGCCATGGTCGGCACGACGACCACTGGGGCCGCCGGATCCGGACGCGCAACATAGTTTGGCAACACGAACACGACGCCGGCGACGAGCACCAGCAGGAGCCCAAAAATGCCCCACAACAATTTGTTGCTGCGCTGGTGGTAGCGCTGGAAATGCGCCTGATCGCCCATGCCGAGCAGCGGAGCTTCAGGAGCTTTTGCCGCGGGCGGCGGAGTGTCGTGCTTCGGAGTTACTTCGGTCATGTGTGGGCTTGTGTAGTGCTCGGACAAAATGATTCAGCAATGTTGCGATTAATGCAGACTGTCAGGAGCTGCCCTGCTCACTGATCCGCGCCGGGCTCGCTAGTCGGACTGTTGCTGGCGCCCGTTTCGGCGGCATAGATGTCGGCCAGGATTTCGCGCCATTGCGCATATTGCGATGCTACCGAGCCCGACAGCGTGACGACGCGCTCCTCGAGTTCGATTGTCTGCGGCGCAATTTCCGCTTCCAGCGAATTGCCGAGCTCTGCGAGCGATTCGACCTGCATCTGGGCTTCGTCGCGCTTGTTGAAGGCGTCCTTGATCAGGTAGCCGCCGCCGAACAGACCGCCGTAAGCGGAATATTGCACGGCGTTGCTGCTGCTCTGCGTGGCGACGAGGCCGCCCAGAATCGCGGCGACGCCCATGACCATGTTGCGACGCGAGGCTGCGCGCAACTTGTCGTACTTCATGACTTCTTCATAGCTCATCTTGCGGAATTCAGTGTAGGGACCTGCCATCTGGCGATAGTAGTTGCCATAGTGGTCCTGCAGCGCGTCGACGAAGAGGTAGTCCCGCTCACGAATACTGTCGATACGGGCCAGCAGCGGATCATTGGCCGCGGGAAGGCGGGTTACCGTGGTCAGGCCACGCTTGTCCGTTGCGAGGTACTGGTCGAACACCTGCGGCGCAAAGGTGCTGGCGAATTTCAGGCGGCCGACCGTGCGTACGTTGACGAGATCCTCGGACTTCATGTTCTGCTGGCGATACGCCAGGATGTCGTTGGCGATCTTGTTGTACAGGCCCTGGAAGGAATCCTGGCTGCGGCTGGCGCGCGGATCGTAGCTGTACTGGCTGACGACTTCGTCGTATTCCTTGTCGATCCAGACCTTGCCGGTGGCATCGGTCACCTTGACCTGCAGGATCATGCGCTCGCCATCGCTCTGCAGGATCATGCCAGTGACGGCGAGATCGTAGTAGGACAAGTCCCCGGGTACCACGCGCACGACGCCCCAGTCGCCAGAACTCTGCAGCGTTTGCGCGAGCAGGTAGGACACGTACTGGGTCTCGGCAAGGCGGACATCGGCGAAGGTCAGCTCTTCGCGGTTTGCCGCAATGTCGTCGAGGCCCGGCTCGAATACGCCAATGCCGATGTCCAGCAGCTCGCTTTCGGCGATCGGCGCGGTATCGTCAAGCAGTGGCGTGACGGTCGTGGATTTAACGGTCTGGGTGCTGCAGGCGCCGAGCGCGCCCGTCAGCAGCAGCAACAGCAAGGGTTTGAGTAATCTGCACATGGTCATATCCTGAAACGAGGTCTGCACTTCACGCTGCCAGGTATGTAAAGGATGTCACTGGCTGAGACCGGTGTATTTCCGGTATTCATCCCACAATTTTTCACGCAGTTCCGGATCGGGTTCGCGCATCGCCGCTTCGCGCAGCTGGCGCGCGACGACATCGTCGTCATCGCCGCTTGGGATGTCTTCGGGTGGCGGGTACGTGGCGTTGGTGTTGTCGAATTCGCCCTGCCGATCGCTGGCACCCGTTGGCGACACGCCGGCACCCGCGCCGCGCGTATTCGACGCGACGATGACCGGGCTGTCGCCGAAGCCGCCGTCGCCCTCACCAGAACCGGCTTCTTCGCCGGCGCCCCCACCAGCGCCACCCGTGCCCATGACGGTGGAGCCCGCCTCGTCGGCATCGCGCTGTGCGCGTTCGCGCTCGCCGAGGATCATGCCGTCGAACACCGCATAACCTGCTTCCAGACGGCCGTCGAGAACCGCGCGGCGCTCGGCAGCGGTCATCGGACCCGTGCCGCTTCCCGCGCGACCAAACGGATCGTTAGAGCCGGGCATGCCGGTCGACGCCGTCGAACCAGTGCCTGCGGCGCCGGGCAGGCCAGGAGTTCCGGGCATTCCGGGCATTCCCGGTGCCCCGCCCGGCGTTCCCGGCGCTCCCGGCGCTCCGGGCTCGCCCGGCAAACCGGGCAGTGGGCTACCAATGATGGGTACGTTCTGGCCGGCGACTGACACGTTGACGTCGATACCTTCTTCGCCATCGCCTTGTTCGGCTTCGCTACTTTCGTTCCCGGCAGCTGGCCTTGGCGAACCCGCGCTGGTGGAGGCAGTGCCCTGCTCACTCGCTTCGGCGCCTGGCGAGGAGCTGCTGGACGAGGAACTGCTCGATGACCTGCTTGAGCTACTCGACGGCGATGACGCAGTCGACCCGGGGGAGCCTGGCAGCGAGGGCCTCGACGCGGAGGGTGATGATGACGCGCTCGGCATCGACGGCGAGGACGGGGATGAGGACGATGACGAAGAACTTGGCATCGAGGGTGACGACGGCGACGAACTGGGCATCGAGGGCATGGAGGAGGAGGAACTGGAGCTCGACTGGGTCGACTCACAGCCAGCCAGCACCAGCCCCAGCATCATGGCGCTTGCCATAGCTTTGAAGGGGAAAAGGGGCTTGCTCATGGGGATCCTCCACTGACTGCGACGGATGTAACGCAGCGGTAATAATTCGGAAACCGGGCCGTCTATCGTCTGCCTTCGCTGCAGTGAGGTCAACACCGACAGCGGGGAAAACTCCGGTTGTTTGGGGACGGAACTATAAGCGAATGTCCTACGGTAAAACCTGAACGCTTACTTAATTGAAAGGCCCAGGGCTTTCTTCTTCAGCGCCCAGTCCGGTGCAAGGCTGCAATGACAGCAAGCGCGCAAACCAGTCACAATCCACATGCCATTGCGACGGGCG
>JBEGWB010000068.1:0-24262 GCA_041178065.1 Pseudomonadota bacterium
CACCAGTCCCGGCTCTGCAGTTCGGCCATTACATAACGGTCGCCGACCTTCGCGCGGACGAACTCGATACCTTGCTCTTTCAGCGCATTCTCGAGACCGAGATTGCTCATCAGCGTACCGACCACACCCCGCTTCGCATTCGTCTTGGTAAACTTGTGGGTGGCCAGAATGTAGAGCAACTCATCTCCATCAACAATCGCGCCCGTGTGGTCGACCATGACGACACGGTCGCCATCGCCATCAAACGCAATGCCGAGGTCCGCATTCTGTTTGACGACTTCTTCGGCAAGCCTCGCCGGTTTCGTCGAACCGCAGTTATCGTTGATGTTGAGACCGTCTGGCGTATTCGCGATTACTGAAACTTTCGCGCCGAGTTCCTGGAACACATTCGGCGCGATGTGATACGTCGCGCCGTTGGCACAGTCCACAACGATCTTCAGCCCAGTCAATTTTACTGGACTCTTGTATGTGCTCTTGCAGAATTCGATGTAGCGGCCAGCAGCATCGACAATACGTGTCACCTTTCCGATTTCGCTGGACGGGACGATTGCGAAGTCATGCTGCAAAGTGGCCTCTATTGCTTCCTCGATCTCGTCATCCAGCTTCGTGCCCTGAGCTGAGAAAAACTTGATGCCGTTGTCCTGGTGCGGATTGTGCGACGCGCTGATGACGATCCCAGCCTGCGCATCGAAAGTGCGCGTGAGGTAGGCGATCGCGGGAGTCGGCATCGGCCCAAGCATGTTGATGTTGACACCCGCCGAGGCAAGCCCGGCTTCGAGTGCGGCTTCGAACATGTAGCCCGAGATACGCGTGTCTTTACCAATGAGGACCTTACACTTGCCCTGACGAGCAAAAACTTTTCCGGTGGCCCAACCAAGCTTCAGCATGAAGTCTGGCGTAATCGGATATTCGCCTACGGCACCTCTGATGCCGTCAGTTCCGAAATACTTTTTCACGTGATGGCTCCTTTATCGGTATTACTGTTTTGATTTTTGACCTGCTGCAAATGCCGGCAGAGCTTGAGCGCATCGACGGTTTCCGACACGTCGTGCGTGCGCACGATACACGCGCCCTTCACTACCGCAATTACCGCCGCAGCCAGGCCGGCGGCGACTCGCTCCTTCTCTGGCTTGTCTGGCCTGCCGATGATGGTGCCAAGCATGCGCTTGCGTGACAGGCCGACGAGTACGGGCCATTCTAACGCTGAAAAACTGGAGAGAGCGTTTAGCAGTTCAAGATTATGCTTGAGGGTTTTTCCGAAGCCGAAGCCGGGATCAACCAGTATTCGTGTTCCGTCGATACCCGCTGCCACGCAAGCCGCTGCACGCTGCTGGAGATAGGCGATGATTTCACCGACGACGTCGTGGTAAGCAGGCGCCGCCTGCATAGTGCCGGGCTCTCCCTGCATGTGCATCAGGCATACCGGAAGTGTCGTTCCTGCTGCAGCCTGCATTGCTCCGGGTCTTGTAAGCGCCCTGACATCGTTGATGAGCCCAACGCCGAGGTTCGCGCTGGCGCTTATGACCGATGGATTGCTGGTATCAACAGAAAGGATGACATCGAAACGCGCAGCCAGCGCTTCTAGCACAGGGGCTATACGGTCGAGTTCCTCGCCCTCGGCGAGTGGCGTCGCGCCGGGACGCGTCGATTCACCGCCGACATCGAGAAAAGCCGCGCCGGCCTGCACCATGTTCTCGGCCCGCTGCAGCACCCGCTCGAGCACAGGCTTGCCGCCGCGCCATAGTTCACCGCCGTCGGAGAATGAATCCGGCGTGATATTCAGGATACCCATAACCTGCGGCAGCGCCAGATCCAGCTCGCGATTGCCAAAGCGAAACAGTCTGGTTGTATGCATGGAGTACGCTTCCGAAAGTGTTCAGCATTGAGGTGAGTAGCTTTGCCATCCCTTCATAAAAAAAAAGGGAGCAATAAAGCTCCCTGAAGGTGAGTGTTCTTTTATCGATCATGGGCTATCAGTGGTCGCTTGCAGGTCCACCAATTGGTTTGCTGCCCTTCGGCTCCGAGGGCTCGTTCGCCGTGTGGCCAGCGCGATAGTCGTCATCGTGCCAGTCGGCAGGAGGACGTGGCTTCCGCCTGCACATGATGTCTTCGATCTGTCCAGCATCAATGGTTTCGTACTCGAGCAGCGCGTCTTTCATCGCTTCCAGTATCTCGCGATTGTCTTCCAGTATCTGTTTGGCGCGGCCATAGCATGTATCGATAATCAAACGCACTTCCTCATCGATAGCACGCGTTGTCTCTGACGACAGCACCTTGCCGCCGTTGCTCGCGCCACCGCGGCCAAGGAACAATTCATCCTGCTCGTCATCGTACTGCAGCGGACCAAGCCGCTCTGACAGGCCCCACTTCTTGACCATGTTGTGCGCCATCTGCGTGGCGCGCTGGATGTCGTTGGAAGCGCCAGTGGTCACGCCTTCGGCACCGAGTGTCAATTCTTCGGCAATACGGCCGCCATACATGCTGCAGATCTTGCTGAGGATGCTACGCTTGCTGTGGCTATAGCGATCTTCCTCGGGCAAGAACATGGTGACGCCAAGGGCGCGTCCACGTGGAATGATGCTGACCTTGTATACAGGATCATGCTCAGGCACGAGACGGCCGACGATCGCATGACCAGCTTCGTGGTACGCGGTATTCAGCTTTTCCTTGTCGGACATGACCATCGACTTGCGCTCGGCGCCCATCATTATCTTGTCTTTCGCTTTCTCGAACTCTTCCATCGTCACGCGGTTCTTGCCGCCACGGGCCGCGAACAGCGCGGCCTCGTTGACGAGATTCGCGAGATCGGCACCGGAGAAGCCCGGCGTGGCACGCGCAAGCACGGACTCCTTGACGCCTTCGGAGATCGGCACTTTACGCATGTGCACTTTCAATATTTGTTCGCGTCCGCGGATGTCCGGCAGACCAACGACGACCTGGCGATCGAAGCGACCTGGACGCAGCAGCGCGGGGTCAAGCACGTCGGGGCGGTTCGTCGCCGCGATTACTATGACCCCGTCGTTGCCTTCGAAACCATCCATCTCGACGAGCAACTGGTTCAGTGTCTGTTCGCGCTCATCATGACCGCCGCCAACACCGGCGCCGCGATGACGACCAACCGCGTCGATCTCGTCGATGAAGATGATGCAGGGGGACTGCTTCTTTGCCTGGTCGAACATGTCACGCACGCGTGAGGCGCCAACACCGACGAACATTTCGACGAAGTCGGAACCGGAAATCGAGAAAAAGGGCACTTTTGCTTCGCCTGCAATCGCTTTCGCGAGCAGCGTTTTACCGGTACCGGGCTGGCCGACCATCAATACGCCGCGCGGAATACGACCGCCGAGGCGCTGGAACTTGTCGGGTTCGCGCAGGAAATCGACGAGTTCTTTCACGTCTTCTTTCGCTTCATCGACGCCTGCGACATCAGCAAAGGTGACCTTGACCTGGTCCTCGCTGAGCATCTTGGCTTTGCTCTTGCCAAAGGCCATCGGACCGCCCTTGCCACCCACGCCACCACCTTGCATCTGCCGCATGAAGAACATGAATACGGCAATGATGATCAGGATCGGGAAAGATGCGATCAGCAACTGCTCCCAGATACTCTGCTGCTTTGGCTCGGCACCGATTACGCGAACATTGTTCGTGTACAGGTCGTCCATCAGCTTGGGATCCTGGATCAGCGGACGAATGGTCTTGAACACCTGCCCATTCTTGTTCTTGCCGATGATTTCGATGTCGTTGATTGTGACTTCTTCGACCTGACCGGCACGTACTTCGCGAATCAGATCTGAATAGACCAGCTGGTCAGGAGCCGTCGGCTGGCTGAAATTCTGGAACAGGAACAGCATCACTGCGGCGATGGTCATCCACAGGATCAAGTTCTTAACCATGTCGTTCAAGGTCATTCCTCGCTCGGCAGGGACTGCCGGTCAGGGAGCGAATCGCTGAATGAAACGCTCCGAAGATTGCATCCTTATCGTATAAGGACGTGGGAATCATCTGTATTTTGGCACGAATAGCGGCTCTCTGCCTCAGAAAAACATCCTTTGATGTCAGAAGCGCGGCCGTATTGCACGGGTTTCAGCCGCGAAAATCCTTTGCCAGGACATACACTTCACGTGAACGGGACCGGGATGCTTCAGGTTTCCTGTTAACGACCACGGCGAATTTTCGCTTCAGGTCCTGTAACAGTTCCGGGAAACCCTCGCCCTGGAAGACCTTCATGACCAGTGATCCGCCCGGGCGCAGTGTTTGAACCGCAAAATCGACCGCGAGTTCAATGAGATACATTGCCTTGGGCTGATCGATGTCGCTCATACCGCTCATATTGGGGGCCATGTCCGACATTACAAGATCGACTGGACGTCCGCTGAGCGCAGCGAGGATTTCCGTGAAAACACTCTCTTCCGTGAAGTCGCCCTTGATGAAGTCGACGCCACCAATCGGTTCCATGTCGAGGATGTCAGAGGCGAGTACCAGTCCGCCGGGCTTGACAAGGCGCTCGGCGACCTGTGCCCAGCCCCCAGGAGCCGCTCCCAGGTCTACAACCACCATTCCAGGTTTGATCAGCCGGTCTTTCTGGTTAATTTCCATCAATTTATAGACCGCGCGCGAGCGATAGCCCTCTTCCTGCGCCTTGCGCACCCACATGTCGTCAAAATGTTCCTTGAGCCACTGTTTGCTGCTGCCGGACTTGGACATGGATATCTCGTCAGGGGAAAGTAAAAGCTCTGATGTAGAATACGCGGCCTTACCACCGACCACTCTTGCGAAACCACACTCATGAAAGCAGAAAATACACGCCGCAAGCAATTGCGCGCCATCGGGCACCATCTCAAACCGGTGGTCATCGTCAGCAAGGGCCCGACGGCTGGTGTCATGGCCGAGATCGACCGCGCACTGACCGACCATGAGCTCATCAAGATACGCGTCAATGCCGAAGACCGCGAAGAGAAGCAGAAACAACTTGGCACGATTTGCAAAAAGCTTGGTGCCGAACTCGTGCAGACCGCCGGCCATGTCGCGCTGATCTATCGCGCCGCGCTAAAACCCAAGCCTGAGTTATCAAACATGCTGCGACATCACGAATTGCTTAAGTGATGGATCCGTGCCGAGTCAGGGACGACATGAACAGGTAGCTGCGTGGTTATTAGACGCGCAACGGAGAGCAAGTTTACAGGTGCTCTACCTTTTCCACTTCGTAATTGATGTCGCCGCCTGGCGCCTTTACGACAACTTCATCGCCTTCGGACTTGCCCATCAGTGCGCGCGCAATCGGCGATGAGTAGGAAATCTTCCCGCTCTTCACATCTGCTTCGTCTTCACCGACTATCTGGTAAGTCACCGACTTATCGGTAGACAGATTCAGCAAGCTCACAGTGGTGCCGAAGATGACCTTGCCGCTGCGTGGAAGCGACATGACGTCGATGATCTCGGCATCCGCAAGCTTGCCTTCGATTTCCTTGATGCGCCCCTCGCAGAAACTCTGCTGCTCACGTGCGGCGTGATACTCGGCGTTTTCCTTGAGATCGCCGTGCGCGCGCGCTTCAGCGATTGCCTGGACGATGCGCGGCCGCTGGACGACTTTCAAATCAGTGAGCTCGGCACGCAGACGCTCTGCGCCGCCAACTGTCATCGGAACTCTTCTCATTGCCTACTCGCATGGCCATACAGTCGGTGCGCGACTGTTGGCCTGAACTAGCGTGAACTACGTGGTGCTCAGCTATGAACGCCCTGCGTTCAGGTCGAGCCCTTAGTCCCTGAACGCGCTGCGTTCAGGCATAAACCGTCACAGACGGTTGAGATCCTGCAGGCTATTCACCGAAATATCGCCACCGAACTTCAGCGCCTCGTATACGGCGCGGGCCCCAGCCAGGGTCGTGGTGCAATAAACGTCATGGCGAAGCGCGGTACTTCGTATCGTGGCGGAATCGGCGATCGCCTGGCGACCCTCGGTGGTATTGACGATAAGGTCAATCTCACCGTTTTTCAACATATCGACGATATGCGGACGGCCTTCCATGACTTTGTTGACGGCTTGCACGGGAATGCCGGCGTCGGCGATGATTTTCGCTGTCCCTTTCGTTGCGACGAGCTTGAAGCCGAGGCTGTGCAGGTTACGTGCGATCTCGGGCAACGCGGGCTTGTCCATTTCACGCACGCTGATGAATGCGGTGCCGCCCTGGCCGAGATCTTCTTCGCCGAGGCTCTGCGATTTGTAGAAGGCTTCAGCAAACGTCGCGCCAGTGCCCATGACTTCGCCCGTGGATTTCATCTCGGGTCCGAGGATCGGATCCACGCCAGGGAATTTGTTGAAGGGGAACACCGCTTCCTTGACCGAGTAGAAGTTTGGCACGATTTCCTTCGTGAATCCCTGCTTCTGCAAGCTGATGCCGACCATGCACTTCGCCGCGATTTTCGCCAGTGAGATGCCGATGCACTTCGATACGAATGGCACCGTGCGCGATGCGCGTGGGTTCACTTCGATGATGTAGATCTGGCCATCCTGGTATGCGAGCTGCGCATTCATCAAGCCATTGACGCCGAGCTCCTTGGCAAGCTGGATGCACTGGCTGCGGATGCTGTTCTGCACGTCCATCGGCAGGCTGTATGGCGGCAAGGAACATGCAGAATCGCCGGAGTGTACTCCGGCCTGCTCGATGTGCTGCATGATTGCGCCGACGACGCACTCCGTGCCATCGCTGACGACATCGACATCGATCTCGATCGCGGCATTGAGGTAATAGTCGAGCAATACGGGGCTTTCGTTCGACACCTGCACAGCTTCATTGATGTAGCGGCGCAGCTCAGCCTCGTTGTAGACGATTTCCATCGCGCGACCGCCAAGAACATAGGACGGACGTACCACGAGTGGATAACCGATCTTCACGGCTTCGATCATCGCCTGATCTAGGCTGCGCACGGTACTGTTGGGCGGCTGGCGCAGCCCAAGCTTCTGAATCATGTGCTGGAATCGTTCGCGGTCTTCGGCGCGATCGATGGCGTCAGCCGAGGTGCCGATGATGGGCACACCCAGCTTCTCCAGGGCCGTGACGAGCTTCAGCGGCGTCTGGCCGCCGAACTGCACGATGACCCCTTTCGGTTTTTCGAGGTGCACGATCTCGAGCACGTCTTCGAGCGTCACCGGCTCGAAGTACAAACGATCAGATACGTTGAAGTCGGTCGATACGGTCTCGGGGTTGCAGTTGACCATGATCGCTTCAAAGCCTTCCTCGCGCACGGCGAGCGCGGCATGCACGCAGCAGTAATCGAACTCTATGCCCTGACCGATGCGGTTTGGGCCACCACCAAGCACGATTATTTTTTCGCGCTGCGTTGGCTCGGCTTCACACTCTTCGTCGTAGCAAGAGTACATGTATGCCGTGTTCGACTGGAATTCCGCGGCACAGGTATCCACGCGTTTGTACACCGGACGAATATCCATACCGTGGCGCAGGTCGCGCAGCGCGCCTTCCGTCACGCCCAGCACTTTCGCGAGGCGCATATCGGAGAAGCCTTTGCGCTTCAGGCGGAACATCGTGTTGCGGTCGAGCTGGCTCAGCGTGAGGCCCGACAGCTCCTTCTCTTCGTTGATGATGTCCTCGATCTGCACCAGGAACCAGGGATCGATCCTTGTCAGCTCGTGCACCTGTTCCAGCGTCATGCCGCGGCGGAACCCGTCACCTACATAGCGGATGCGATCCGCGCCGGCATTCTGCAACTCGTAACGCAGTTTTTCGTTCGCATCGCTCGCATCGTGGTCCAGTACGGGATCGAAACCGCAGATGCCGATTTCAAGGCCACGCAGTGCTTTCTGCAGCGACTCCTGGAAGGTGCGACCGATCGCCATGACTTCGCCAACTGACTTCATCTGCGTTGTCAGCCGGCTCGGAGCCTGCGGGAATTTTTCAAAAGTGAAGCGCGGAATTTTCGTGACGACGTAGTCGATGCTCGGCTCGAACGACGCTGGAGTGACACCGCCGGTGATTTCGTTGCGCAATTCATCCAGCGTGTAGCCAACGGCGAGTTTCGCGGCAACGCGCGCGATCGGGAAGCCGGTGGCTTTCGATGCCAGCGCTGACGAACGGGATACGCGCGGGTTCATTTCGATGACGACCATGCGGCCGTCAGCCGGATTCACGGCGAACTGGACGTTGGAACCGCCAGTCTCGACGCCGATCTTGCGCAGGATCGCGATCGCCGCGTTGCGCATGATCTGGTATTCCTTGTCAGTCAGCGTCTGCGATGGAGCGACGGTGATCGAGTCACCGGTATGAATGCCCATCGGATCGAAGTTCTCGATGCTGCAAACGATGATGCAGTTGTCGTTGCGATCACGCACGACTTCGAGTTCGTATTCTTTCCAGCCGATCAGTGATTCGTCGATCAAGAGCTCGTTGGTCGGAGACAGGTCGATGCCGCGACGGCAAATCTCTTCGAACTCTTCGACGTTGTAGGCAATGCCGCCCCCGCTGCCGCCCATCGTGAACGAGGGGCGGATGATGCAGGGGAAGCCGACCTTCTTCTGGACCGCGAAGGCTTCTTCCATCGTGTGCGCAAGCTCATGGCGCGGCGTGCCGAGGCCGATCTCGACCATGCACTTATCGAACAGCATGCGATCTTCGGCTTTCTGGATCGCGTCTTTCTTCGCGCCGATCAATTCAACATTGTATTTCGTCAGTACGCCGTGCTTGTCGAGGGCCAGCGCGCAGTTCAGTGCAGTCTGGCCGCCCATCGTCGGCAGGATCGCGTCGGGGCGTTCTTTCGCAATGATCTTTTCGATCGTCTGCCAGTCCACCGGCTCGATGTACGTGGCGTCCGCCATCTCGGGATCCGTCATGATCGTCGCCGGATTCGAGTTGACGAGAATGATGCGATAGCCCTCTTCGCGCAGCGCCTTGCAGGCTTGCGCGCCAGAGTAGTCGAATTCACAGGCCTGACCGATAACGATCGGACCCGCGCCGATGATGAGGATACTTTTTATGTCTGTGCGTTTTGGCATGTGCGCGTCAACTCAGGACTGTTCGTTACGAATTAGTGGGCAACTTAGCGGGCTTTACGCTGTTCGATCAGCTCAATGAAGTGATCGAAAATAGGCGCGATGTCGTGCGGGCCCGGCGCCGCTTCCGGATGCCCCTGGAAGCTGAAGGCTGGCTTGTCCGTCAGGTGAATGCCCTGGTTCGAGCCGTCGAACAACGAGATGTGCGTGGCTTTTACGTTCTTCGGCAGTGTCTTTTCATCGATGGCAAAACCATGGTTCTGGCTCGTGATGAAGACCTTTTTCGTCGCGAGATCCTGCACCGGGTGGTTGGCGCCATGATGACCATTTGGCATTTTTACCGTGGTCGCGCCAGCGGCGAGGCCGAGCAATTGATGCCCGAGGCAAATGCCGAAGATCGGAATATCGGTTTTCAGGAACTCACGGATCGCCGCGATCGCATAATCGCAGGGCTGCGGGTCACCAGGACCATTAGACAGGAAGATACCGTCCGGCTTCATTGCCAATACTTCGGCGGCCGGCGTTTGCGCCGGAACCACCGTAACGCGGCAACCGCGGTCGATCAGCATGCGCAGGATATTCAGCTTGTCGCCAAAATCGTACGCGACGACATGATGCTTCCCTGGCGCGGGCGTTGCGTGCCCCTTGCCGAGCTCCCAGCTCGCCTCTTTCCACTCGTAAACGCTTTCGCATGTGACCACTTTCGCGAGATCCATGCCGACAAGGCCAGGAAACGCGCGCGCTTCCTGCAGCGCCCCGGCTTTCGCGGCGTCGAGATCCTTCGCTACGTCGGCACCAGCGTACAGGCAGCCGTTCTGCGCCCCTTTGTCGCGCAGGATGCGCGTCAGGCGCCGCGTGTCGATTTCAGCGATCGCCACGACATTGCGTTCTTTCAGCCATGCATCGAGATTCTGCTTGTTGCGGAAGTTGCTGGCCAGCATTGGCAGGTTACGAATCACGAGTCCAGCGACCCAGGCTTTTTTGGACTCATCGTCTTCCGGCGTTGTGCCGGTGTTGCCGATATGCGGATAAGTCAGCGTGACGATCTGTTTGGCGTATGAGGGATCGGTCAGGATTTCCTGATAACCAGTCATTGCGGTGTTGAACACCACTTCTCCGGTGGAAATGCCTTCGGCGCCGATGGAAATCCCCGTAAAGGTGGAGCCATCTGCCAGAACCAGGATCGCGGGGATGTGCGAAGGAGTTGCCAAGATCATGTCCTCGTCAGCAGCGCGTATGCGGCAAGCGTGTTTTAAGGGCCACTTCTGACAGTCGCGCGGAAACCGCAGTTGCGCGGTTCGGGAAGTCAGGAGCTTTCGGCCTGGAGATGAAGACTGCTGCACAGCTGTATGGCTTCTTTTCTAAAAGAGGCCGCTTAAAAAAAAGCGGAATGGCTAGGGCTCATTCCGCTTTCTTGGACAATTCTTTTGTCAATTCCGCTGTTGCTGGTGCTGTCTCAGTGTCTTTCATACTGAGCAGCTATTCTATGAAAAGCCGCGAAGCATTGTCCACGTAAAATAGGGGGCAGAGGCAAAATAGCTGTCAGAGGCCGAGTACGTCCTGCATCGTGAATAAGCCCGAGGTTTTTCCATGCAGCCACAGCGCCGCGCGCAATGCACCGTCGGCATAGGGCCGACGGCTCGCAGATTTGTGCGTAATTTCAACGCGCTCGCCCGGTGTTGCAAACATTACCGTGTGGTCGCCGACGATGTCGCCGGCGCGTATCGTCGCGAAACCGATGGTTTTTTTATCGCGTTCGCCGGTCTGTCCCTCGCGACCGTACACCGCGACATCCGCCAGGTTACGCCCGAGTTCCTTCGCGACGACCTCGCCCATGCGCAGCGCCGTGCCTGACGGAGCATCTTTCTTGTGGCGATGGTGTGCTTCGATAATTTCGATGTCGGACTCCTCGCCGATCACTTTTGCCGCAAGCTCAAGGAGTTTGAAGCACAAGTTCACACCAACGCTCATGTTGGGCGCGAATACCACAGCGGTTTTGTTTGCGCCGGCGGCGATCGCAGCCTTGCCAGCGTCGTCGAAGCCGGTCGTGCCGATGATCAGGTGCTTGCCATGGGCTGCGCACAATTCGAGGTGGGCCAGCGTCGCCGCGGGGCTGGTGAAATCGACCAGGGCGTCGAAGTCGCCTAGTTTCGCGCTGAGATCCGATACCGCGTACACCTCCAGTGCCGGCAGGCCACAGAGCAACCCGACATCCTTCCCGACGTTTGGGCTGCCAGGCGCCTCGGACGCCGCGCCAAGCCACAACTCGGGGTGGGCGACGACGGCTTCTACAAGAGTCTTGCCCATGCGGCCGGAGGCACCGGCGATGGCGATACGGAGCATGTGGAATTCCTTGAACGCAGGTTGCGACTGGCGCCGGGACGGCGGGCCGCTAGTTTACCCGGAGCTCAGTGCTCACGACACTGGATTCCGGCCTACCCAGGGATGACGCAGGCGCGACCCAGTCGAGCGGTCGCGCGCTGCGGCGCGGGCGAGGCGGAAATCAGGACTTCAGTGCGTCGACGAAATTCTTGACGCCATCGAACCACGAGGTCTTGCGCGGGTTCTGCTTGCTCCCCTGGGTGTCCTCGATGCTGCGGAATTCCTCGAGCAGCTCCTTCTGGCGTTTCGTCAGGCTGACTGGTGTTTCGACGACAACGCGACACAACAGGTCGCCGGGCGCGCCGCCGCGTACCGGTGTTACCCCCTTATCGCGCAGACGAAACAGTTTGCCGGTCTGCGTCTCGGGCGGAATTTTCAATTTGACACGCCCGTCGAGCGTCGGGACTTCCAGCTCGCCGCCGAGCGCCGCATCGATGAAGCTGATCGGAATTTCGCACAGCAGGTCGCTGCCATCGCGCTCGAAGATCGGGTGTTCCTTTACGGCGACCTGCACGTAGAGATCGCCCGGAGGTCCCCCATGCATGCCGGCCTCGCCTTCGCCAGTCAGACGAATGCGGTCGCCAGTATCAACACCAGCTGGAACTTTGACCGACAGGGTCTTGTTGTCCTGCACCGCGCCGCGACCATGGCAGACATGACAAGGATCCTTGATGGTCTTGCCGGCGCCCTGGCAGCGCGGACAGGTCTGCTGCACCGAGAACGGACCCTGTCGCATGCGCACCTGTCCGACACCATTACAGGTGACGCAATTTTCCGGAGTCGTGCCTTTTTTCGCGCCCAAGCCGTCACAGGTCACACAGGTGATGCGCGTCGGAATACGAATCTTGACGCTGGTGCCTCGCACCGCGTCCTCGAGCGAAAGTTCGAGCGTGTAGCTTAGGTCAGCGCCGCGCTGAACATGGCTGCGGCCGCGGGTGCCGCCGAAGATGTCGCCAAAAATGTCTCCGAAAATGTCGCTGAAACCAGCGGCGCCCGCGCCGCCATTTCCACTGACACCGGCGTGACCATACTGATCGTATGCTGCACGCTTCTTCTCGTCGGAGAGAATTTCGTAGGCTTCGTTGGCTTCCTTGAACAAAGCCTCGGATTTGGGGTCGCCGGAATTGCGATCGGGGTGATGTTTCATCGCAATCTTGCGATAGGCTTTCTTCAGGTCCTGCTCACTGGCATTGCGTTCGACGCCAAGTATTTCGTAATAATCCCGCTTGCTCATTGTTCCCCGCTAACAACGGAAAAACTGACGGAGGTTTCCCGCCGTCAGTTTATGGTTTTGAAACACAGCTTCCGCCGCACGTGCGGGCCCTGTTATTTGTCGTCTTTGACTTCTTCGAATTCCGCATCGACTGCATCGTCGCTGCGCCGGCCGGCATCATTGCCAGCGCCTGCGCCGCCTGCATTCGACGCGCCTTCACCCTGCTTGGCCTGCGCCTCAGCATACATGCGCTGCGCGAGCCCGCTGGAGGCTTCAGTCAGGTCCTTCGTCAGCGACTTGATCTGTTCCAGGTCGTCGGATTTCATGCCAGTTTCGAGCGCCATGATTGCCGCTTCGATTTTTTCTTTTTCGCCGGACTGAACCTGGTCTTTCGCCTCCGTCAGGGTTTTCTTCGTGGCGTGGATCAGGCCATCCGCCTGGTTGCGCGCGGTGACTAGCTCTTCAAACTTCTTGTCTTCAGCCGCATGCGACGCGGCTTCGCGCACCATCTTCTGGATCTCGTCATCCGTCAGCCCGCTCGAGGCCTTGATGACGATCGACTGCTGCTTGTTCGTGGCGATGTCCTTCGCGGATACATTGAGGATGCCGTCGGCGTTCAAATCGAAGCTGACCTCGATCTGTGGCATGCCGCGCGGTGCCGGCGGAATGTCGGAGAGGTCGAAGCGACCGAGCGACTTGTTCTGCGAAGCCTGCTTTCTCTCGCCCTGCACGACATGAATAGTCACGGCGCCCTGGTTGTCCTCGGCGGTCGAGAAAGTCTGCTTTTTCGTTACTGGAATCGTCGTGTTCTTTTCGATCAGCACCGTGGCAACGCCGCCGAGCGTTTCGATGCCGAGCGACAGCGGGGTCACGTCGAGCAACAGAACGTCGGTAACTTCACCGGCAAGCACAGCAGCCTGGATCGCGGCGCCGAGTGCAACGGCTTCATCGGGGTTGACGTCTTTGCGCGGTTCCTTGCCGAAGAACTCAGCAACTTTCTTCTGCACGAGCGGCATGCGCGTCTGACCGCCGACGAGGATTACATCGTCGATCTTGTCGACCGACAGACCTGCGTCCTTCAGCGCCATTTTCAGCGGCTCGATGGTGCGGTTGACGAGTTCCTCGACCAGCGACTCGAGTTTCGAACGGGTCAGCTTGACGACCATGTGCTTCGGACCGCTGGCGTCGGCCGTGATGTACGGCAGGTTCACTTCGGTCTGCTGTGCACTCGAGAGTTCGATCTTGGCTTTCTCGGCCGCCTCTTTCAGGCGCTGCAGCGCCAGCGGATCGTTGTGCAAATCGATGCCGGTGGATTTCTTGAAATCTTCAGCCAGATGTTCGATGAGGCGCAGGTCGAAGTCTTCGCCACCGAGGAATGTGTCGCCGTTAGTCGACAGTACTTCGAACGAATGCTCGCCATCGGTCTCGGCGATTTCGATAATGGAGATATCGAAGGTACCGCCGCCAAGGTCATACACGGCGATGGTCATGTCGCCTTCTTTCTTGTCCATGCCGAAGGCCAGTGCGGCAGCCGTCGGTTCGTTGATGATGCGTTTGACGTCGAGGCCGGCGATCTTGCCCGCGTCTTTCGTGGCCTGGCGCTGCGCGTCGTTAAAATAGGCCGGCACCGTGACGACCGCGGCCGTGACGGGCTCACCGAGGTAGTCCTCGGCGGTCTTCTTCATCTTTTTGAGGACCTGCGCGGAGATCTGCGGAGGCGCGAGCTTTTCGCCACGCACTTCGACCCACGCATCGCCGTTATCAGCCTTCGCGATCTTGTAAGGCACCATGCTGATGTCTTTCTGCACGATGTCGTCCTTGAACTGGCGGCCAATCAGACGCTTCACGGCGAATAGCGTGTTTTTCGGGTTCGTGACAGCCTGGCGTTTGGCCGACTGGCCCACCAGGATTTCGCCTTCCTCGGTATAGGCAATGATCGACGGGGTCGTGCGATCGCCCTCGGAATTTTCGATGACCTTGGCCTTGCCGCCCTCCATGATGGCGACACAGGAGTTAGTCGTACCCAGGTCAATGCCTATGATCTTGCCCATGTTGTTTTCTCCGGTAATACCTTGCTCTGGTTAGACATTTGCGGCGGAACAGCCCACCGCTCGGTATAGCCCCTATATTGCTCCGGTTATCCGGAATTCAAGGGAAATATCAGAGGGCTCAGCCCTCTCGCTAGTTCGGCTTCGACACGACGACCATCGCCGGACGGATTACGCGGCCATGCAAGGTGTAGCCCTTCTGCATGACCTCGAGCACGGTATTGGCCTCGACGTTCGGGTTCGTGACCATCGTGATCGCCTGGTGCAGCTGGGGGTCGAAGGGCTGACCGGCCGGGTTGACCTGCTGAATATTGAATTTACTGAGGATTTCGAGAAAACCTTTCAAGGTCAGCTCGACCCCTTCATAGAGAGCCTTGACCTGCTCGGAGTCGGAGTCCGGCACGGCGTTGAGCGCACGATCGAGATTGTCGACGACGGTCAGCAGCTCGGCGCTGAACTTTTCGAGCGCAAACTTGTGCGCCTTTTCAACGTCGGCTTCGCAGCGGCGGCGCATGTTCTGGATTTCGGCCTGGGCGCGCAAAACCATGTCGCGCTGCTCGGCCAGCGCGGCGGAAACGGCTTCCTGGATACGCTCGGCCAGATCGTCGACCTCACCCGTGCCCGCCGACTCCTGTCCGGCAGCGCCGGTATCTGCCTGGGTATCCTGCTGTCGTTCCTGCTGGTCGCCCGCCATTATGACCTCCGTCTGTTTATTAGCTGGTGTTATGCGATGCCCGCGATATGGGGGCTGCCTGCAGGGATTCAAGAGCAGCCCGCCCGCGGACTCTGAATTGACCGGGGAGACAGCCGTCCCGCCGGCGGTAAATAGCGGCAATAATCATATTTCGGTGGATTTCCGCTCGAGGATTGCTTAACTATTGCGCAATGGCTCCAACGCCTCTTCATTCTTCTGTTTATCTACTGTTTACCTACCTGCGGCCCCATGCTGATCCAGCTCACCATCCAGAATTTTGCCCTCGTTGAACAACTCGACATCGACCTGCACCAGGGCATGACGGCCATCACCGGCGAGACCGGCGCCGGCAAATCGATCATGCTGGACGCGCTCGGCCTGACGCTCGGCGACCGCGCCGACCCGGAAGCAATCCGCACCGGCGCCGAACGCGCCGACATCAGCGCCACCTTCACGCTCGGCGACAACAGCGATGCGCTGCACTGGCTGCGCGAGCACGATTTCCCCGAGCAGGAGGACCTGTGCATCCTGCGCCGTGTGCTGACGCGCGACGGTCGCTCTCGCGCCTACATCAATGGCCAGAGCACGACGCTCGCCGAATTGAAGACGCTGGGCGAAATGCTTATCGACATCCACAGCCAGCACGAACATCAGTCGCTGCTGAAAACGGCGACGCATCAACGCCTGCTCGACGCCTTCGGCGCACTGCAGGAGGCTGCGCGCAAGGTGTATGACCTTGCGCTGCGCGCCCGCAAATTGCAGCAGGAAATCACTTCGCTGAAGGATGCGTCGGCAACGCAGGCCGCGCAGGTCGAACTGCTCGGCTTCCAGGTGCGCGAACTCGACGAACTGCAACTGCAGGCCGATGAATTGCCCTCGCTCGAAGCCGAACACAAGCAATTGAGCCATGCCGACGAAGCACTGGCGGCGCTGCAGGAAGTGCTCGCCCTATGCAACACAGCCGATGAATTTAATCTTGAGCAGGGCTTGCGCCGCGCAACGGTGCTGCTCGAGGACCTGCCCTTCCGCAACCAGCTGCTCGATGAAGCAGCGAGCATGCTGTCGACTGCATTGATCCAGGTCGAGGAAGCCGGCTCTTCACTGCTGCGCGCCTCCGAGCGCATCGAGCAGAATCCAGCGCGGCTCGAGGAAGTCGACCAGCGCCTTGGGCTGATCCATCGCCTCGCACGCAAACACAGGGTAACGCCCGCGGATCTGTATGCGCATTCACAGGCGCTGCGCGCGCAGTTGCAGGGTCTCAGTGGCGCAGAAGGCCGCGCCGATGAACTCGACCAGGAATTGAAGGCTTTGCTCAACGACTATCACAAAGCCGCCGGCGACCTGAGCCAGAAGCGCGCCAAAGCGGCGAAGCAGCTCGAGAAAGCGGTCAATGCGCAGCTCGCCCGGCTTGGCATGGCAACAGCAAGCTTCAGCCTGGCGCTTAACACTCAAAAGGCCGGCGACCCGACCCTGCAAGGGTACGACGCCGCAGAATTCCTCGTCAGCACGAACCCTGGCCAGCCGCCGCGCGCACTAGGGAAGATTGCATCGGGTGGTGAGCTGTCGCGTATCAGTCTTGCAATCCAGGTGGTCACCGCGCAGACCTCATCGATACCGACACTGGTGTTCGACGAAGTGGATGTTGGCATCGGTGGCGGCACCGCGCGTGCGGTCGGCGAGCTCCTGCACGAACTCGGCGCGCGCGGTCAGATTCTGTGCGTGACGCATCAGCCGCAGGTCGCCTCGCAGGCCCACCAGCATCTGCTGGTCAGCAAAACGTCGAGCAAGAATGCCACGATGACCAGTCTCGCCATGCTCGACAGGAAACAGCGGATTACGGAAATCGCGCGGATGCTGGGCGGGGACGCGCTGACTGATAAATCACTGGCGCATGCGCGGGAACTTCTGGGCTAGTGTCCGATTCGCCGAGGCTCAGGCCTTCAAGGTCTGGCAGTTTCCGCACAGCCCATAGATGTACAGCGAATGGTCGCTGACGGTAAATCCGTGCTGTTTCGCCGCGAGCAGCTGGCGCTGCTCGATGATCTCATCGATGAACTCTTCGACACGGCCGCACTTCGTGCAGACGATATGGTCGTGGTGCTCGTCGGACATCATCTCGAACACGGAATGTCCGCCTTCGAAATGGTGACGCATGACAAGGCCAGCGGCTTCGAACTGCGTCAGTACCCGGTAGACCGTGGCAAGTCCCACATCCTCGTCGGCATCGCGCAGTGCCTTGTAGACGTCTTCAGCGCTGAGATGGCGGTCCTTGGCGCTCTCGAGGATCTGCATGATCTTTACGCGCGGCAGCGTGACTTTAAGCCCGGCCTTGCGCAGCTCCTGATTTTCACCACTCATCTGTTGCTCCTTCCTGACTGGTCCTGTCGCAGACCTGCTAGTGATCGATATTGCCTCGGACAATGCGCCCGGTATCCGATTAACCCTTACTTAACAAGCCGGTTTGCAGGGACTGCCGCGGCTGACAGCTCGCGAAAAGTTCGGGTATTATGCCCCTCCACTTAAGGCAGTAAAAGCGCAGGCACATCCTTTTGAAGTTTTTCCGTAACAGTTTCATGTACCCGACGAGCATCGTGCTCATTGCACTGCTGACGACAGGCTGCGCGTTCCCCGGCGTATATCGCATAGATATTCCGCAGGGCAACATCATCACGCAGGAAATGGTCGACCAGCTGCGCCCAGGCCTGACCAAACGCCAGGTCACGTTTATCCTCGGCACGCCGCTGATCCGCGATACTTTCGATCAGGACCGCTGGGATTATCTCTACAGTTACCAGCCCGGCGGCGGTGAGCGTGTGCAGGAAAGGATCACGGTGTTCTTCGATGACAACGGTGAGCTGACGCACTTCGAAGGCGACTTCCAGCAAACGCCGGAAAATCTGCAGTTCCCGCAGCAGGTAGGGTCGGCGCCGAACGTCACCACTCCTTGAGCCGCACTCAAGTCCTGTAACCCTTCCCTACTCGCCTCGCCCCTTCGCGGCTTTCGCTTTTGCTGCACGCGCCAGCCGTGACTGTTTCGGGTCGATCAGCAAAGGCCGGTAGATCTCCACGCGATCACGCGCTTTCAGCCGGTAATCCTGCGGCAAGGGTAGCGCCTTGCCATCGAGTGCCTTCGCAAAAACTCCCATCATCGCCGTGACGGGATCGATCTCGGGAAATTCCAGCGTAATACCCGACTGCATGACTGCGGCCAGCGCCGTAGTATCCGGCGGCACCATTAGTTCGATGATGCGCTGGCGCTCCGGCAGGGCGTATACGACTTCAACGGCGATGTGCGCCTCACTTTTTCCCATACAGTGTTTCTGCGCGCTTGCTGATTGCGTTGACGAGATCGCGGCTCGTTACTTCGAACAGGGCGCCTAGTGCGGCATCGAGCAGGCCTGCGCGGATTTCGAAGCGCATGTCGAGACTTGCCTTGCAGGCTTCAGGCGTCAGCGCCTCGAACCTCCATTCAGCACTGAAGGTGGAAAAGGGGCCGTCCTCAAGGCGCATCGTTATCTTGTGTGGCGGCTCGAGGCAGTTGCGCGTTGTCAGGGCGTAGCGCCAGCCCGCCTTGCCAAGATCGAGGCGCGCCGTGACCTCCTCGGGCGTCGCATGCAACACGTTCGCGCCGAGGCAGCCGCGCATGAATTGCGGATACGAGGGAATGTCGTTTACGAGCGCGAACATCTGTTCTGCGGAGTACGGCAGCAGCGCTGACTGGGAAATTATTACCATCGGGAAAGTGTAGCAGACTCGCGGCCTGCAGCCCTTGTGCACGTAACATGAAGGAAGGTATTTCAGCCAAGCATCGGTATAATGCGGCCGCATGTCGAAGTCATCGAAACAAGACGACACTCCAATCGTCGTCAACCGTAAAGCCAGTCACGATTATTTCCTCGAAGACAAATTCGAGGCAGGCATCGCGCTGCTCGGCTGGGAAGTCAAAAGCCTGCGCGAAAAGAAAGTGCAGCTCATCGACAGCCACGTGCAGATGCATAAAGGCGAAGCCTGGCTGGTCGATGCCAACTTTGTGCCCTTGCCTACCGTCAGCAGCCATTACGTTGCCGACCCACGACGCCAACGCAAGTTGCTGCTGAACCAGAACGAACTGGCGCGGCTCTTTGCCGGCGTGCAACGCAAGGGCTACACCTGCGTCTGCACGAAGCTGTACTGGAAGGGTCATCTGGTGAAATGTCAGATCGCACTCGCGAAGGGCAAGCACGATTATGATCGGCGCCAAACCGAAAAGGATCGCGAATGGGCCCTCGACAAGCGCCGCGTCATGTCAAAAGAAGTGAAACGCTGAGCGTAAGGCTCGCGACAGCTCACTGCAAGACCAGGACGACAGACCACCATACTTCGCAAAGCACCGTGCTGCAGCGCAGGGCGACATCGCGGTGGCTCAGCTCTTAAAGCGAATCCCGATTCCCGCGCTACATCCTGCACTTTTGTATCAAAGCGGAACCAGCGCACCATCTGGTTCGCGTTGCCCGCCTCCGGCGCTTGCTGCTATTCTCGATGCCACCTCCAGGCATACTCCAATCGGACTTACACAACATGAAAACTCGTATCCAGATACTCACCGCGCTGCTATTTGGCCTGCTTCCGGCCCTGGCGCTCGCGCATCATTCCTTCGCAATGTTTGACCAGACAAAGAAGGTCACGCACACCGGCGTCGTCAGTGAAGTGCAGTGGACGAACCCGCACGTGTGGATCTTCGTCGATGTGAAGAAGGATGATGGCTCCGTCGAGAAGTGGGGCATGGAGTTCACCAGCAAGGTGCATCTCGCGCGCCGCAATTTCCGCAGCGACATGGTCAAGGTCGGCGACAACGTCGAGTTCACCGTAAGCCCCTATGCCAATGGCCAGCCCGGCGGCCGCTTCTACACCATCAAGATGGCCAACGGCCTGTACTACTGCGACGTTGGCGCGGCAGCGCAGGTTTGCGTAGAAAACAATCCGCCCCAGTAACAACAATAAAAGCGAACAGGCATAGCCCATGAATAAATTGACCTTCACCCTTTCCACGCTCGCCCTCGCACTCGCTGGTGCCGTCGTCGCGCAGGACGAACGCCCGATCTATCCAGCCAACGCTGAAAACGCCAGCTACGCCGAACTCGACACGTTGCCGGACTGGCGCGGCATCTGGCAGCCGAACATCGGCCGCATCGGTGGCGACCAGCCGGTGCTGATCGGCGAATACAAGGAACGCTACGAAGCCGAGAAAGCGAAACTGGCTGCCGATCCCAACTATGAAGTTCCCGAAGGCCTGACGAACTGCGAGCCCGATGGCATGCCGACGATGATGACGATGCCATACAGCCTCGAATTCCTGTTCACGCCCGGCAAGATCGTCGTCAACCAGGAAGCACTGATGATGGTGCGTCGTATTTATACCGACGGCCGTCCCTTGCCGTCGCCTGAGGAGATCGATCCGAACTTCTTCGGCTACTCGATAGGACACTGGGAAGGCGACACGCTGGTTGTCGAAACGATCGGTACCAAACCAGGCCAGCGGCTTGGCGAATCTGGCATCACGAACAGCGACCAGCTGAAGATCACCGAGCACATCTATCTCGACGCCGAGAACAAGGACATGCTGCATCTCGACTTCACCTTCGAGGATCCAAACGTGCTCGCGCAACCCTGGCATCGCACGCATACCTTCCGCCGCGATCGCACCTGGGACATCCTCGAATACGTGTGCGCTGAAAACGATCGCCACCCGCTCGACGCCGACGGACAGACGCAAGCAGACTTTTAAGCCGAAGCAGCAAGCTGCGCTGGCGCATCCCGCGCTCCGTCCTCTCCCGATAAAAAAGCCCCGCCTGCGGGGCTTTTTTATGCCGCAACCACTAACTTGAACTTTTTTATCTGGCCACCCAAAACAGCTCGTGGACTATTTTGTGATGGCGCCGTAGTCTGTGCATACCTGGTAGTAAAGATGTCGGGGTGAAAACAATCATTATCCGGAGACATCTTAATGAAGAAGAACAAGATCCAGGCAGCAATCACGGCAACCGTGTCCACGGGCTTGAGCATACTCGCCTCTCACACAGTACTTGCGCAGGCCACCCCGGCGGCAGCGGGACTGGAAGAAATCACGGTGACGGCAACTCGGCGTGTACAGAACTTGCAGGAAGTACCGATCTCCATCGTGGCGATTACGGGTGACAACCTCGTCGCACGCGGTCTCGACAACCTCGAGGAGGTCAGCCAGGGCGTTCCAAACGTTGTTATCACCGGGGGTGGGGGTGGCACTGGGGGTACGACGTTCCGCATGCGCGGCATCCCGAACGTAGGTACCTATATCGACAACGTCTGGCAGGTCGGCACTGCCGGCTTCCTGACCCAGGAGTTCGTCGACATCGATCGCGTCGAAGTTCTGCGCGGCCCGCAAGGCACGATGTTCGGCCGCGACTCCACCGGGGGCGCGATCCGCATCTGGACCAAGCGCCCCGGCGAAGAAGTGGGCGGCAACATCACCGCCACCGTCGGCAACTTCAACCGCATGGACATCAAGGGTTCGGTCGACCTGCCGATCAGCGACTCAATCCGGACCAAGTGGACGCTGGCGAACCTGTCGCGCGACGGTTACATCAAGAGCCTGACCACAGGCCAGTACGGTGGCGGCATCGACCAGCAGGTGATGCGTGGCGATATCGTATGGGATGCGAGCGAAACGCTGAGCTTCCGCGCCAATTATCAAAGCAGCGAAAGCTCGATGACCGAACCGCGCGTCCAGGACGCGATGTTCCGCACGTATAACGATCCCAACCCGAGCTGGGCGAAGATTCTGGTCGGCTTGCCGGAGTTCTATACGCTGGCGGGAACGGATTCGCGCGGCCAGCCAGTTGAACCCTTCTTCGTACCCGCCAACCAGGTGGCAGGCTTCCCTGGCGGCAAGGTCGGCAAATGGCAGAATCGCTCCAACAGCACACTGCCCAACCTCTACGAAACCAATCAGGCCTCGCTCGAAGCCAGCTGGCAGGCTACCGACGACATTACGGTGGTATTCCTCACTTCGAAAGTGACCCAGGACGCGAATTCCGTCGTCGACTGGGACAATAGTCAGTATGACCTCGTTACCGACATCAACCGCAGCGCGCTCGAAATGACCAGCAACGAATTGCAGATCACCGGTACGCTCTTTGATCGCTTCGAATGGATGACCGGTCTCTACAACTGGGATCAGAAAACCCTGACGCGCAATGGCCGCTGGCAGGCCAATGAATTCCAGAGAGGCCTGATACCCATCGCCACGGTACTCAACTCTGCAGCCTGCAATCCGGTCGGTGGCACGCCGGCTGGCTATCAGAGCTGCGCGCAAGTATGGGGCGCCGTAGCGCCGGGTTCCTATGACACCAGCGCCATTGCCGAGCAGGATGGCTGGGCCGGTTTCGGCGAGCTGACGATGCAGGTCACGAGCAAGCTCGACATCACGCTCGGTGCACGTCACCACGACCAGGCGGGCTATTCACAGAACCTTGCAAGAATCGCGGGAGTCTCTGCGCCAAAACCCCTGAGCCCCGATCAGTACCACGCGGGCGATGCCTTCGCTGGCAACAAGGTCGGCGTGCCGAACAAGTTCCAGTTCGAGAAGGTCACGGTGCGCGGCGTGGCGCAGTACGTCGTCAACGACAACCTCAATGCCTACGTCAGCTATTCCGAGGGCTTCAACTCCGGCGGGATCTCGGCACCGGTGATTGGCGGAATCAGGACGGAAATCCCGTTCAAGCCATCCACGCTCGAGAATACCGAGTTCGGCATACGCACCGACCTCTTCGATAACCGGCTGCGTTTCAATGTGACGGTGTTCCGCACGATCTGGGCCGACCTGCAGGCTGCTGGCGTCGTCATCGATCCAGTGACAAAAGTGCAAATCCCGCAGCTGGTGACAACCAACGTCGGCGAAGCGGAAGCAAAAGGCTTTGAAGTCGAGATTACCTATGTACCGACGGACAACCTGCTATTCACCTTTGGCGGCGGCGTTCTCGACACCGCGTACACCAACATCGCCCCAGGCACGATGACAGGTCACCTGCCGCTGAATTCCGGTACCGAGTTCGCCGCGGCACCGGACAGCAGCTACACGCTAGGCGCGCAGTACACCACCAACCTCAGCGGCGGCAGTAGCCTGGTCTCGCGCATCGACTACAACTACCAGGGGCAATTCTGGCGCTCGGAACCCTTCCTGCGGGTCGATGGTTACGCCGCAGTACCAGACGGCTTTGAAGAAAGCGGTGACTGGGGCGTGACGAACATGCGCATGACTTACGAGCCGCAGAATGCCGACTGGCAGATATCGCTGTTCGGCACCAACATCACGGATGAGTACATGATCAACTCCGGATTCTTCCATGGGATCTGGGGCTTCGATTTCGCGACGGTCGGCAGGCCGCGCGAGTATGGCCTTTCCTTCGAATATCGCCTGTAGTCCCAAAGGTCGAGCTGATGGCACGCGCACCCTTGAAAAAGGGTGCGTGAACGCCATATCTGCAGCATGTCGCATGTGATCGCGCGCAAGGTCCTCAAACTTGCGCGTGCTATCATCTGCACTCACACGGGGGCGCTCTGGATTCGACGCCGGTTACAAAACCCGAGGTGCATGTCGAGAGGGTATGGACTCTCGTTAATCAATTCATGCAACTTTATAGTTGCCAACGACGAAAGCTACGCACTAGCAGCCTAAGGGCCGCTAGCGATTGCCACCGGGATGCCTGTAAACCAGTGATCGCAATCGTCATATAGAACAGGATCGTGGGGAGGCATGCTCGGGGCCAAACCACTAAACACTTCCGAGCTCGCTCGTCATACCCTGCCCGTCGGGCGGTGCCGAGTCAAAAAGTAGACGACGCTAAACATGTAGAGCTGAAGGCAGAGGACTGACGGACGCGGGTTCAAATCCCGCCGCCTCCACCAAT
>JBEGWB010000069.1:0-9300 GCA_041178065.1 Pseudomonadota bacterium
AACTCACTGCTTGAATGGCAACAAATTACGTACGCAGGTCAGTCAGTCTAATTCTGGAATAAACAAGGAGTGTTTATGCGTACTTTGAATAGCACGGAAGTGACACATGTATCAGGTGGCGAGTGGCACGTTAATGTTGATCTGGGCTTCATCGACGGGGGAGTTTCCGGGCCAGAATCGATCCAGGACATGGGCAGCGCCGTAGTGGGCGCCGCAGTCGCCTACTACGATTTTGCCAGAGAAGGGTGGACTGACTTCTTCACATGGTTGGATCCAGCCGGCTATTACGATTCCAGCTGCTCCGGTGGTGGCGGTAGGTAATCCAGCACCCTGTTTCACAAGCCCCGCAACCTGGTTGTGGGGCTCTAACACTCAGCCCAACTTGCACACATCTTTCCCACGCAAATAAGCCGGTCGTGAGCGTACCGCCTCGCGCCAGCGCTGCACATGCTCGAACGAAGGCATCTCGAGTATGTCGCGCGCTTTATAAAAATCTTCCGCCGCTTCCAGCCAGGGCACGTGCGCGATGTCGACGATGCTGTAGTCGTCCATCAGGTATTCGCGGTCCCTGAGCCGCGCATTCAAAACGCCAAGCAAACGCTTGGCTTCATTCAGGTAACGCTGTTCGGCATAGGTGTCGGCTGTCTTGCCTTTTGCGAAGAGATAAAAATGCCCGAACTGTCCGAACATCGGGCCGACATGCGCGGCCTGGAACACGAGCCACTGCTGCGCCTCGAGTTTTGCGCGATAGGTTGTCGGGAACAGGCGGCCGGTTTTTTCGGCGAGGTACTGCAGGATCACGATGCTTTCCATCAGCAGGAAGGGTTCGCCTTCGGGGCCATTCGGATCAAGGAGTGCCGGGATCTTGCCGTTGGGACTCAGCCGCAGGTAGTCCGCATCGAACTGATCATTTTTAGTGATGTCGATGATATGCGGTTCATACGAAAGCCCGAGCTCCTCGAGACAGATGCTGACTTTCTGCCCGTTGGGCGTGGCCATGCCGTAGTACTGGATGACATCGGGCATCGTTGCAGGCCAGCGTTTGGGGAACCAGGGAGTGGACATGTGAATCCTCGTGAAGTCTTGGTGTTGAATGCGCAGTGAGGGCAAGCGCGCGTCGTGCCATGGCGCAGAGCAGGGGCGCAATCGGACGAAATATGAGGGCTGGCCCGCAACGACGCAAGACGTGATGAATCACATGGCTGTCAATATCGACAGTCTCGCTGTGCCTGTGGATAATCCGCCAACTTTTTTCCTGGCCTGTGGCACATCACTGATGAGTCCGGGTCAGGGTTTTATCAGCGTTTCGATGTGGTGCCGTAGCACGTATGAACTGGATTGTCCGTCGTACCCTTGGCAAGGCCGTGAACCTTGTGGGCTGGTTTACCCGCCCCGAACCCATCGCACGCACCGAACAGGAAATGAAACTGCTCGCGCCCGCCCTGAAGATGCTGCGCCTGTACGACTACAGGAGCTGTCCGAAGAGCCTGAAGCTGCGTCACGAAATCCATCGCCTGAATCTCGATATCGAGTACTGCGATATCCGCGACTCCCAGGTGCACCGCGACAACCTCCTGTCGCAGTTCGGCCGCATTCACGCCCCCTGTTTGCGCATCGACGATCAACACGGCCCGCGCTGGCTGGACGACTGCGAACAAATCATCCAGTATCTCAACGCACGTTTTGCTGCAGGCTCCGTGCCGGAAGAGTTCCAGGCATCCGGCGCCTGATCGAGGTACCTAATGGCAGAGCTACTGCCCTGCGTTGAGCTGTTGACCGCACCCGCCACGACACCCGCTAGCGCCAGTATCATCTGGTTGCATGGCCTCGGTGCCGATGGTCACGACTTCGCCCCCATCGTGCCGGAGCTCAGGTTGCCGGAACGGCTGGCGATTCGCTTTATCTTTCCGCATGCGCCGCGCATGCCAGTCACGGTCAACCAGGGCATGCACATGCCGGCCTGGTACGACATCATGGAGTTCGGCACCGAGCGCAAGTTCAATGCAGCGCAGTTGCTCGTGTCCGCCGCGGCGGTGCATGCGCTGATCGACCGCGAGATCGAGCGTGGCATCGCGGCCGACCGCATCCTCCTGGCGGGTTTTTCGCAGGGCGGCGCGGTGAACTACCAGGCAGGACTGACCTATGACAAGCCGCTCGCCGGCATGATCGCGCTGTCGACTTATTTCCCTACTGCCGATGCCATCGAGGTGCACCCCGCAAACGCGGCGCTGCCAATCCTCATCTGTCACGGCACCGCCGACAACGTTTTGCCGCTCAGCATGGCGCTGAACAGCAAGCGTCACCTCGACGCCCTGCAGCTCGCGCCGGAGTTCCGGACCTACTTCATGGCCCACGCCGTGTGCCCGGAAGAGCTCGGGCACATCTCCGAATTCATCCAGAAGCACCTCTAGAATCAAATGGGGTCAGCACCCCGAGGGCGTAAAAGCCCATTTGTTTTGTTAAGACTCACTGTTCGAAAAGAAGCCGCTGACCGTCTGTGTTAAATAATAGGGCTTTTACGCCCTCGGGGTGCTGACCTTAATTGGCTGAACTTCTTTATATAAGAATAGGGCTCTGACCCCATTTAATTTTCGCGCTGCGCTGTGCCATAGAGGCGCTTTGCCGCTTCGTTCTTCCGGGATACACTCACTCACGCACCTGTCATCACGCTTTCGTTTCGCGCTTAAAAGAACAGGAAATTACATGGTTTCAAACACTCGCCGCCTGCTCCAGGGTCTTGCGCTGTCCGCCGTTGCTGCGCTCGCGTCTGCCCAGCTATCCGCACAGCAGAGTTCCGACACGTCCAACACTGTCGTCCCAGCGCCCGCGTTCACGGCCGAGGCGCTCACCGCGCTGCCTTCCGCAAACTGGATCACGAACGGGGGCAATACCTACAACCAGCGCTATTCGCCACTCACGCAGATCAACCGCTTCAACGTCAAGGACGTGAAGGCGGTATGGAAGACGCACATGGGCTCGGGCGCCGAGCTGAAGAACGGCGGCCAGACCCAGATTCTCCACCACGAAGGCACGCTCTACCTCGCCAACGGTATCAACAACGTGTACGCGCTCGACGTGCTCAGCGGCAAGATCCTGTGGACCAATGAAGGCAACACCGATCCGCGCAGCGGCAACCCGATCGGCTGGGTCAGCCGTGGTGTCGCGCTCGGCGAAGGCATGGTCTTCGCCGCCACCATCGACGCGCGCATGAAAGCGATCGACCAGCGCAGCGGACAAACGGTCTGGGAAATCGTTGCCGAAGACTGGCAGCAAGGCTTCAGTATCACCGGCGCGCCGCTGTATTACGCCGGGCTCGTCGTCGTCGGATTTTCCGGCGGCGAACTCGGCGTGCGCGGACGCGTCAAAGCCTTCGACGCGAAGACGGGTGCGTTGCGCTGGACCTTCTACACGATCCCGGGCCCCGGCGAGGTCGGTTTCGACACCTGGCCGCAGCCCGGCAGCGAATACGAAGACGCCTGGATGTATGGCGGCGCGCCCGTGTGGCAAACGCCGGCCTACGATCCCGAACTCAATATGCTCTATTTCACCACTGGCAATCCGGGTCCCGACCTGCACGGCGGCGTGCGCCCCGGCGACAATCTGTTCAGCGACTCCATCGTCGCCATCGACGCGACCACGGGCGAGTACAAGTGGCATTTCCAGCAAGTGCATCACGACATCTGGGACTACGACTCGCCGAACCCGGTCGTGCTGTACGAAGCGGAATACGACGGCGAGCTGCGCAAGGCACTGGTGCAAGTGGGCAAGACCGGCTGGGCCTATATTCTCGACCGCGTCACCGGCGAACCGCTGCTTGGCATCGAGGAGCGCCCCGTGATGCAGGAACCGCGGCAGGCCACCGCGGCCACGCAGCCTTTCCCCATCGGCGATGCCTTCGTACCGCAGGCGCTCGACGCGGTTCCCGAGAATGCGACGGTCGTCAACGGCGGCCAGATCTTTACGCCGTTCTGGACGGAAGCGGTGGCGATGAAACCGGGCACAACCGGCGGCGCCAACTGGCCGCCGAGTTCCTACAACCCGGACAACCACCATCTATATGTGTGTGCCACGGATCGCCTGTCGACTTTCCGCGTCCAGGACCCGCTCAGCGAGCCCGGTCCCAATGTCGTCTACATGGGCGGTACCTTCGCGCAGGCGCAGGTCGACGATCGCGGTCTGTTCGGTGCGATCGACCTGAGGACCAACACAATCGCCTGGCGCCGTGAATGGCGCGAGATGTGCTACAACGGTTCGATCAACACGGCCGGCGGGCTGATCTTCATCGGTCGCAGCGACGGGCGCATGACAGCGCTCGATACACGCGATGGTACGGAGCTGTGGTCCTTCATGACCGATGCCGGTGTGCAGGCCGCGCCAACCACCTTCGAATACCAGGGCAAGCAATACCTCGTCGTGCATCCGGGCGGCGCCGCCTTCGCGGGTTCGGTACGCGGCGACACGATCTGGATGTTCAGCCTCGACGGCAGGCTCGAGCAGGAAGTGGCGGCAGCACCGGCGCAGGCGCCAGGTCCGCGCGCGCCGGTCAGCATTCCCGTCGAACTCGTCGCTAATGTCGACAACGGTGCCGCGATTTACGCCAGCGCCTGCAAAGCCTGCCATGGTGACAGCGGCCAGGGCGGACAGGGCGGCGGCGCGCCGCTGAACAACCTGAACCTGACGCTGAGCCAGATCATGCTGGTGATCGACGGTGGACGTAACACGATGCCTGCCTTCGATGTCCTGAGCGATCAGGACTTGCTCGACGTAAGCAGCTATGTGCAGGACAGTTTGTAAGGTCTGGGCTAAATGGGGTCAGAGCCCTATTTCGCGCAAGCCCGTGCCGGATGGAAATGGGGTCAGAGCCCTATTTCCCTCGGCAGTGTCGAGCGTTCGAAGTATGTGGTGGAAATAGGGCTCTGACCCCATTTCCATTTCCAGACACTTGCGGAACCAGGGCGCTGACCCATTCCAACCACGGAGGTAGACCATGGCGGTAGATTTCAGGGGACATCCGATGTTCCCGTCCGACGGCTTCAATGCGCCGACACGTTTCGAAGCCGACCTGTACGACTGCGAAGTGTGGGGCGAGATTCCCACCGAGCTCAGCGGCAGCTTCTTCCGCATGCAGTGCGACTTCATGTATCGCCCGCCGCAGAATGAATGGCCGACAGGCTTCAATGGCGATGGCCATGTCAGCCTGTTCCGCATCCAGAACGGCTCGGTGGACTTTCGTTCACGCTACGTCAAAACCGATCGCCTGCTCACCGAGATGGAAGCAAGGCAGCGCCTCTGGGGCGTCTACCGCAACCACACAACCGACGATCCGAGCGTCGCGAACATCGATCGCAGCGCCGCCAACACGCACATCTACTGGCACGGCGGTCATCTGCTCACCTACAAGGAAGACTCGCTGCCCTACGAAATCGACCCCTACACGCTCGAAACCATCGGCGGCCGCTTCAACTATGGCGGGCAATTCCAGTCGACGACGATGTCCGCGCATCCGAAAGTGGATCCGCTGACGGGCAACATCATCTGCTACGGCTACCAGGCGAAAGGCGACCTGACCGACGACGTCGCCGTGTACGAATTCACCGCCTCCGGCGAGAAAGTACGCGAGTGGTGGTTCAAGGTGCCCTACGTCGGCATCATGCATGACTGCGCTATTACCGAAAAACACATCCTCGTGCCGCTCGTCGCACGCACCACCAGCCAGGAACGCCTGCAGACCGGCGAACCGATGTGGGAATGGAACGGCGAACTCGAAACCTATATCGCCGTCATTCCGCGTAATGGTGATGCGAAGGACATCCGCTGGTTCCGCGGCCCCGCACGCAACACGCTGCATTTCAACAATGCCACCGATCGCGGCGACCGGATTACGATGGAGCTCCCCGTCAGCGACAGCGAACGCTCGCCGTCGCACATCAAGCGCTGGACCATGAACCTCAACTCCGGCAACGACCTGTTCAGCGAAGAAGTCGTCCACATGGCCAACTCGCCGCTGGCGCGCATGAATGACCTGTTCCTCGGCCAGGACTACCAGTACATGTACATCGGCAATCGCAGCACCGAACGCGACGCCAACGCCCGCGGCACCAACGAGTACCACAAGGTCAACGTAAAGACCGGCAACAGCGACGGCATCTACTTTGCTGGCGAAAACCTTGGCCTGCAGGAATGCATGTTCGCGCCGCGCAGCAAGAGTGGCGCGGAGGATGATGGCTGGATCCTCGGCATCGCCAACAACTTCGCCACGATGAGCAGCGACCTGCACATCGTCGACGCAAAGAACATGGCGCAGGGCGCCGTTGCCGTCGTCAAGCTGCCATTCCGCCTGCGCAGCGGTACGCACACCAACTGGTTCCCGACCTGGGACCTTCCGCTGCGGGGGGATCGCATCGTATGAAGACGCCAGTCGATCGCAGCAAACGCATGTTGCTCAAGGGCGGCGTTGTGCTCGCCAGCGGCGCGCTCGGATCCGTGCTGCCGCTTGGCGCGGCACTGGCTGCCGACACGAGTCCAAAGAAGCCTGTCTACAAGTCGCCCCTGTTCGATCCTACGCTGGAAAATTATCCAGGCTACTCCACCTACGTGCCGATACCACGCAGCGCGGAACTGGCAAGCGCAGGACACAACCTGCTGGATACCCAGTTCATCGTATAAAAAGAAGCAGCTGGATTCCGCAGAGGTACCTCGCATGAGCCGTAAACTCCAGGTCGCTACACTCTTGCTGGCACTCTCTGCCTGCAGCGATCCCGCGCCGCAGCAAAGCGCCGCCAGCGCGCTGCCGCAGCCAGCTGTTGCGCCGGATCCGGCGCTCGCGCAACGCGTCGAACGTTTGCAGAAAGCGGTCGAGTACGGCGAAGACGTCAGTGCGCTGAAGAAATTGCAGAAGTCCTACGGTTACTATCTCGACAAGGGCCTGTGGACTGACCTCGCCGAATTCTTCGCCGACGAAGCGCGCGCGAACTATCCCGCCGGCGTCTTCGTCGGGAAGGACAGCATCCGCGAGCATCTGTATCGCAATGTCGGCGGCGTCGACGTGGGTGAAGTCGGGCTCGGCGACAACCGCCTGTACAACCACCTGAACCTGCAACCCGTCGTGCATCTCGATCCCTCGGGCGGTACCGCCGAAGGACGCTGGCGCGCCATGGCGATGCTCGGCCGCTACGGCAGCTCGCAGGCCACCTGGGCCGAAGGTGTCTACAACATGGTGTATGTCAAGGAAGGCGGCGTGTGGAAAATCTGGGATCTGGACTACACCGCCGGCTTCAGCGATTCCTACGCCACCGGCTGGGGCGCCAACCCCGATGCCGAGCCGCGCCCTGGTCAGCAGTACGCACATCCCGCCGACGAAGAACGCAACGCGGAGTGCAACGGCTTCCCACAAGCCTGCTACGCGCCATTCCACTACGGCAATCCCGGCACCACCGACGATAGCAACGTGTGGGTCGTGCCCGCCGAATTGCCGCTCAGCGACAACACAAACTACGCCGAGCGCGTCGGCGAGCTGCAGCAGCGCGCGCAGGTCTTGCGCGATGAACAGCACATCGAAAACCTGATCCGCGCCTATGGCTACTATGTCGACCGCATGGACTGGAGCCAGGTCGCCGATCTGTTCACGGCGAATGGCACGGTCGAATACGCGCAGCAGGGCGTCTATCGCGGCCCCGAGCGCATCCTCGCCTTCCTGGCTGCGCGCGGTCCCGCGCAACTCGCCGACGGTGTACTGAATGACCATGTGCAACTGCAAACGGTCGTCAGCGTGGCGCCCGATGGACAAAGCGCACGCGCGCGCAGCCGCGAGTGGAACATGACCGGCGTGTATCAACAGGCCGGCAGCGGCCGCTGGGAAGACGGCCTCTACGAAAACAGCTTCATAAAAGAAGATGGCGTGTGGAAGTTCGCAACGCTGCACTACTACCCCACGTACATCAGCGACTACGACAAAGGCTGGGCCGCCGACGCACAGCCAGCGCCGGGTCCGCTCGCCGACCTGCCGCCCGATGCGCCGCCGAGCGATGTCTACGCCATTTTCCCGAAAGCGCATGTGCCTCCATTCCACTACCGCAATCCGATCAGCGGCAACGAAGCGACGTACCCGGAGCTCGGCGGTCCGTCCGCCGACAGCATCGCGGCAACGCTGTTCACGCCGCCTGAATTCGATGCACCGCCTCCCAGCGACGTCGACGTCGCGCTCGCCAACGCCGAAACGCTGATCCAGCAGGTCAAGGATCATCACGAGATCGAGAATCTCGAAAACGCCTACGGCTACTACCTCGACAAGAACCTGTGGAACGATCTCGCTGATCTCTTCGCCGAAAACGGTTCGATGGAACTCGCGCAGCGCGGCGTCTACATTGGCCGCGAACGCGTACGCCAATTCCTGTTCGAAGTGTTTGGCGCCGAAGGTCCGGTGCAGGGTCGCCTTGGCAACCATGTGCACATGCAACCCGTCATCACGCTGGACGAAGGTGGGCAAAGCGGCAAGGTGCGCGCACGGATGATGCAGCAACTGAGCTTCAACGCGAATCCGTCGATGGGCGCGGCCGTGTACGAGAACGTCGTCGTCAAGGAAGACGGCAAGTGGAAATACGCATCGACGCATGCCTTCAATACCTGGACGGCGAGCTACAAAGGCGGCTGGGTACAGAATCCCGGCAACCGCGTGCCTGGCCCAAGCGAAAGCTTCCCGCCGGATGCGCCACCGTCATTTACCTTTGCGATGTTCCCAACGGTGTATCCGTTTCCGTACCACTATGCGAATCCGGTGACGGGGCGATAGCAGCGGTGTGTGGATCGATGCGGGAGCTGCTAACCTTAATCTTCATTTTCAGCGAGCGATTCGTGCCCGAACCCGTGTTAGCACATCGTCGACATCGAGAAGAGTGGCTCTCCCGGCTTCGATCTCATTAATCCTTCGGCATATTTCAATGTCCCATGCCGCAGTTACGTCGCCTTCCTGGGGGCCGTCCAGGCTCGCTACCAAATCCCGAGCCAACTTTGCCCTCTCGGCTTCTGAGAGAGCCAAGGCAGCATTTCTGAGCGCCTCCAATTCTGCTTTACTCATGGCCGATTCCAGTGAGTTGGTAATGGCGAAAATGATGCCGGAAAAGGGTGCCCCTAACCAGGCGCTCAAGCGCGACCAAGAGAAGCTGTCATGCCTCTTGCTTGTGCAAGAGTGACGCCAGCTTCACTCGGCGCCTCAGTAGCGGCGTTAGCGCTCCACACGATCCGAGAGCAGGTGTAAACTTCAGGACTGATGATTGGCGGCCGGAGATTGTCATGGGATCCTCG
>JBEGWB010000070.1:0-13107 GCA_041178065.1 Pseudomonadota bacterium
GACCGATTTCCTGCAACACGTTGAAGCCCTGTGCGAAATCCGTTGGCGGCAACCAGCGGCCCTGACAGGTAGGCAAATCCGGACACGCGAGTGCGGCGTAGTTGGAGCTGGTCCAGCCGCCGAGCGCGACCTGGCCGACGACGAGGGCGAGTCCGATCGCGGCGAGCGGTTTCAGTGCCTGCCAGTGCAGCAGGGGGATGTTGGGATGGGGCCAGGTCTGATTATCCAGGCGCAAGAGCAACAGCCACAACAGGTTGAGCGTCGTGAAGCCACCCAGCAAATGCAGCGTGACCACTTGCGGCCACAGTTTGAGCGTGACCGTCCACATGCCAAACATGCCCTGCGCTATGACGAGTCCCAGCAACAACAGCGGCAGCTTGAAGGGCTGCCCGCGTGTATGCCGGTTTCGCCACGCAAGCACGTTGATCGCGATGATGACGAGACCAAGCGTGCCTGCGAAGTAGCGATGGATCACTTCGGGCCAGGCAATCGTTTCTGCGAAAGGGAAGTCCGGGTGCGCGGCATTGGCTGCGGCAATTTCTTCCGGCGTTTCCGGCCAGAACATGTAGTGGCCGTAACAGGTCGGCCAGTCGGGACAACCCAGGCCCGCATCGCGCAGGCGCGTGAAGGAGCCGAGTACCACGACGGAGATCGCAAACAACACGGCAAACAATACCAGCGCATGGGATGCTTTGGTGCTTTTCATCTAGTTATGGGTCCTTGCGGTAGATCCCGTCATCAGCCGAGGCTGCTATTATCGAGCAGTGTGTCGAGGTCCGATAGAATTTCTTCGGGCGTGTTCTCTGGCGTAAAGTACATCATCACGTTACCGACCGGATCTGCGACATATATATAGTGCAATGAAACCGGGTCGACGTCCGCCGGCACCGTAGCCTGCAACTTCTCCTTCAGTTCGCTTGCTCCCGCGTATACGACTTTCATATCGGGCTGCTTTTCCGTTATGAAGGCAGCCGTGGCAGCGGGTAAGGGACCGGGTGTATCGCTGACTTGCACATAGACGCGCTCGACGCGCTCGAATTCGCGTCCGAGCCGGACATGAATCTGGCGCAGAAAATATAGCCGTTCGGCACAGGTGTCATCACATTCCGGGGTGCCGAGATACAGCAGTTGCCAGGGGCGCGGGTCGTAATCCTCGGGGCTGACTCCGGCCGTGAGCTCCTCGAATGACAGGTAGGCCGGCTCGCCGGCGCCATTGCGCAGGCTCAATGTCGTCACATCCAGCACGGGTATCACCAGCGCGCCTTTATTGTTGGTCGCCGTCATACCCTGGTTCTCCCGGGTGCCAAACACCCAGGTAGCCAGGCTGATCGGCAGGACGACAATCAGCAACAGTACAGTCAGTTTTAGTTTGTCTTTATCCATAGTCTCGATTCAATCGGTTCTGGTCGCCGCAGCCTTGTCGCCGCGAATGCTGTAGTACAGGTACAGACCGAGCAGCATCGCCGTCATTGCGAACCACTGTACGGCATAACCGCGATGCTTCTCCGGCGTCGTCGTGATCACCGGCCAGTCACGCACCAACACGCCTGGCGCAGCTTCGGCGAGGCGAATGACATAAGGAAAATATAGGGAACCGGCGCCGAGCTGCTGCGCCATTGCGGCTGGTTCCAGTGTCTGAACAACCTTCGGCCATCCCTCGGCAACAACATCGCCACCCAGTACGAAGGGCTCACCGACCGGCACATAAACTGTGCCACGCAAGCGGACGGGTCCTTGAATTGGCGCGATGACCGGCAACTGCTGCCGCGACGCTCCCTGCGCAATCCAGCCGCGATTGACGAACACGAGCTGATTGTCATCGGTAGTCACTGGCACGACGACGTCGTATCCGGCCTGCCCAAGGTGTACGCGGTTGTCGAGCAGGAATATACGCTCATTGTCGACAGTGCCGCTCAGCTCCACTTGCCGGTACTGCAGGTCGCCCGCCACAGGCAGCATGCCCAGGGCAACGGGCGTTTCGCGCTCGCGTGCATCCCAGTTTGCCTGCATCGCCAGCTTTTCGTCCTCGCGGCGCAATTGCCAGAACCCGAGACTCAACAACAGCGGCAGCAACATCAGCGTCAGCAGCGTGAGCTTCCAGTCGAAGCGAAAAGTGCGGAGCCTGGCGAGCATTGGGTGTTGGCCCTCGGCCGGTTTGTTAACATGCACCAACCTTCCCTGGAGCCTACGTCCGCGCACATGTTGAAAGCCATTATTCTCGTTCTGCTGATCGCCAACATCCTGTGCCTCGGAAGCGGCGCTGTATTCTTCTTCAAGGATCAGGGAGAGGGCAAACGCACGCTGTACGCGCTGGGTCTGCGCATCACTCTCGCCGGGCTATTGATTGCCTTCACGGTGTACGGCGTGATGAGCGGACAGCTGGGGCTCAACGCGCCCTGGCACCAGCAATAGCCTTGAACAGCGCTGGACCACTTGTGGAAGTGGTCCAGGGTCCAGTGCGTTCAATAGTGGTCTGACACCTTTAGCGCGCGCTGCAGCTCAGAAAATGTAGACGAAGAAGAACAGACATACCCAGACCACGTCGACGAAGTGCCAGTACCACGATGCGGCTTCGAAACCAAAGTGATCTTCTGGCTTGAAGTGACCTTTGATGCTGCGGAACCACATCACGGCAAGCATGAATGCGCCGAGCGTCACGTGGAAACCGTGGAAGCCGGTCAGCAGGAAGAAGGTCGACCCGTAGATGCCGGAGTTCAGTGTCAGTCCTAGTTCGTGGTAAGCGTGGATATATTCTTCAGCCTGCAGGAACAGGAACACGATACCGAGCAGCACGGTAAGGCCCAACCAGAGATTCAGTTTCTTGCGCTCGCCATTTTTCAGCGCCGTGTGGGCGATGTGCACCGTGACGCTGGAGCTGAGCAGCAGGATCGTATTCCACAGTGGCAGGTAGCTCAGTGCGCCACTGAGGCCCGGCCATGCCATCGATTCTTCCGGATTCGTGAACAGGTCCGGGTTCGGGTTTGAGACTACCGGCCAGGTCGGCGTGAAATCGGGCCACAGTATGGCGGACACTCCCTTGTCGCCTTCACCACCAAGCCATGGCACCGCCATGAAGCGCACGTAGTACAGGGCGCCGAAGAAGGCGGAGAAGAACATCACTTCGGAGAAGATGAACCAGTACATACCGAGTACATACGAACGCTTCAGCTGCGCGCTTGGCAGACCCTGGTGGTTTTCTCGAATCTGCGTTGCAAACCAGTTGTACAACACGCACGACAGCGTGAAGAAGCCGAGGAAGGCAATCCAGCTCGACGTCGTCATGTCGATGCCGGCCTTGTGATCGTTCAGCACGTTGCCTAGGCCATAGACCATCAGGAACATGCCGAACGATGCCCAGATCGGGAACTTCGACTGTTCGGGTACGTAATACGCTTCGTAGCCGTTCGCGGTGTCTTCTGCCTTAGCCATCGTCTTCAACCTGTATCAGTTTGCCGTCTTTCAGTTTGCCGTCTTTCAGTTTGCCGTGCCGGACTTACAATTCCGACACCAGCGGCGCGCTCACTTCAAAATTCTTCGTTACGTCGAACAGCGTGTAGGACAAGGTCAGCTTGGTGACGTCGGCCGGCAGCGCGGGATCAACATAAAACAGCACGGGCATTTCAATGGCTTCGCCGCCTTCGAGCACCTGCTGTGTAAAACAGAAACATTCGGTCTTGCGCAGATAGTCCGCGGCCTTCAGCGGCGAGACGCTGGGCACAGCCTGACCCACCATGCGTCCCATGGTCGGATTGCGCGCACGATAGCGGATCTCCGTCAGTTCGCCGGGATGCACTTCAACCTGGTGCACCATCGGCTCGAAGGTCCAGCTCATGCCCGCATTGTTGCTGGCGGTGAACTGCACGGTGACGAGGCGCTCTTTTGCAATTTCCTGCGTCGCGCTGTACTCGACGCGACCGCCGGTCTTGCCGTTGAGGCCGGTCCATTCGCAGAACACTTCATATATCGGCACCAGCGCGAAGCCGAAGCCAAACATACCAATCACGACGAGCGCGAGCTTGCCGACCAGCCCTTTGGTGCCGGCGGCTTGCTCGCTACTGCTGTTATGACTCGGCGCGTCGTTCATGGTCGGCTCGTTACTTCACCAGCGGGGGGGTACTGAAGGTGTGGTACGGCGCAGGCGAATCGACAGTCCACTCCAGGCCTTCCGGATTGTCCCAGACTGCTGCAGTTGCTTTCTTGCCTCCCATCACCGTCTTCACGACGATGAACAGGAACAGCAACTGGCTAAAACCGAAGATGAAGGCCCCAATCGACGAGATCATGTTGAAGTCGGCGAACTGCAGCGAGTAGTCCGGAATACGCCGCGGCATGCCGGCGAGTCCAAGGAAGTGCTGCGGGAAGAACAGAATGTTGATACCGACGAAGGACAGCCAGAAGTGCAACTTGCCGAGAGCCTCGTCGTACATATGGCCGGTCCACTTCGGCAACCAGTAATAAGCTGCCGCCATGATCGAGAACACTGCGCCGGGTACCAGTACATAGTGGAAGTGCGCAACGACGAAGTAGGTGTCATGGTACTGGAAGTCGGCAGGCGCGATCGCGAGCATCAGGCCAGTGAAACCACCCATCGTGAACAGTACGACAAAAGCAATCGAGAACAGCATCGGCGTTTCAAAGCTGATCGAGCCCTTGAACATCGTTGTGATCCAGTTGAAGACCTTCACGCCAGTCGGCACTGCAATCAGCATCGTCGCGTACATGAAGAACAGTTCGCCAGCCAGCGGCATGCCGGTGGTGAACATGTGATGCGCCCACACGATGAAGGACAGGAAGGCGATCGAGGCGACGGCGTATACCATCGAGTCGTAGCCGAAGAGGTGTTTGCGCGCGAAGGTAGGGATGATTTCCGACACGATACCGAAGGCCGGCAGAATCATGATGTACACCTCGGGATGACCGAAGAACCAGAACACATGCTGGAACAGCACGGGGTCACCACCACCGGCCGCGCTGAAGAAGCTCGTGCCGAAGTGAATGTCGAACAGCATCATCGTCACGACGCCGGCGAGAACAGGCATTACGGCGATCAGCAGGTACGCGGTGATCAGCCAGGTCCAGACGAACATCGGCATCTTCATTAGCGTCATGCCAGGCGCGCGCATGTTAATGATCGTCGCGATGATGTTGATAGAACCCATGATGGATGAAGCACCCATGATATGGACCGCGAAGATGAAGAAGGTGACGGAAGACGGCGCGTAGGTCGTCGACAGCGGTGCGTAGAAGGTCCAGCCGAAGTTTGGCGCGCCGGAATCCATGAACAGCGTGGACGCGAGCATGGCGAATGCAAATGGAAGGATCCAGAAGCTCCAGTTGTTCATGCGCGGCAGTGCCATGTCGGGCGCGCCGATCATCAAGGGGATCATCCAGTTCGCAAGGCCCACGAAGGCCGGCATCACGGCGCCGAACACCATGACAAGTCCGTGCATCGTGGTCATCTGGTTGAAGAAGTTCGGCTCCACGAACTGCAGGCCAGGCTGGAACAGTTCAGCGCGAATGACGAGCGCGAAGACGCCGCCCATCAGGAACATCGCGAAGCTGAACCACAGGTACATCGAGCCGATGTCCTTGTGGTTCGTCGTGTACAACCAGCGCGTGATGCCTTTCGCGGGACCGTGGTGGTGATCGTCGTGACCGTGTGCCATTTTCTACCTCGAAACTTTGGATACGTCGCGTTAAGGGGGTAATTCGTGTCTACTGCTTACTCGGCCGCCGCCTGCAGCTCCAGGATTTCAGCCGGCGTGATCATGTCACCCACTGCATTGCCAAGGCCGTTACGTTCGAAGGTGACGACTGCTGCCATATCGATGGGATTCAGCTGGTTGCGATACGCAGCCATTGCGGTGCCCGGAACACCGTTGATTACGGTATTGGCATGACCTTCAATAGGGCCAGTCGCAACCGCGCTGCCAGTGAGCGCTGGAAACGCCGGTGGAAGACCCTGGCCATTCGCCTGATGGCAGGCAACGCAGTAGGTGTTGTAAACGGTCCGGCCCTGTTCGACGAGCTGCTCGAGCGTGAATTCCTGGTTGGTGAGTTCGGCGATCGCCGCAGCGTCCGCCTGTTTCCCGGCGAGCCAGGTGTCGAACTCAGCCTGCTCGACGACCTCGACAACTATCGGCATGAAGCCGTGTTCCTGGCCGCACAATTCGGTGCACTGGCCCCGGAAGGTGCCGGTTTGCTCGGCTATGACCCAGGATTCATTGACGAACCCGGGGATCGCATCTTTTTTCACGGCAAACTCCGGCACCCACCAGGAGTGGATAACGTCGGCCGAGGTCAGCAGGAAGCGGACCTTGCGATTGGCGGGGATAACCAACGGCTGATCGACTTCCAGCAGGTAGTTCTCGCCTTTCGCGGCAACGTTGTAAATCTGTTCGTCTGGCGTAGCCAGGTTGCTGAAGAAGGACACTTCCTCGCCTTCCTCAGTGAGATAACGGTACTGCCAGCGCCACTGGTAACCGGTCACCAGGATATCGAGTTCCGACTCGCTGGAATCGTAGATCTGGGTCAGCACACGCGTCGAGGGGATGGCCATGCCGATGAGGATAATGAAAGGCAGAATCGTCCAGACCATCTCAACTTTGGTGTTGTGGTGGAAGGTCGCCGGTACGGCGCCTTTGGACTTGCGATACTTGATCAGCGAATAGGCCAGCACACCATAAACGCCGACGCCGATGACAACGCAGATGCCGAAAATAAGCATATGCAGTCTGTAGGTTTCGCGGCTGATCTCGGTGATGCCTTGCATCATGTTGAGATCCCAGGCTGCAAACAACTCAGTGCTGGCCAGTGCCAGTACCGCGGTCATCAATCCCAGCCACAGCTTGTTCTTGAGCAACATGCGCCATCTCTCCACGTCTTGAATCGGTTCTTGCTGCTTGTGTTGCAACTGCCTAACCGGTCACGCGTTTGCCGCACGCATGCGGACAGGCCTGCTCATCTAATTGCCGTCACGGCAACGACAAAATGCAGACCCATGCGAGACCCCGAGGCGGTTGATACCCGTCTCAAATCCCCTTTGTTTTTATATGTCTTTATATGAGGAATGGCGCCTGAATACTGGCGCAATTCTCATGCGTACTGCGTTCCTCGCACCTGGAATTGCCAGGTTTTTGGTACTTCGGACCGGGGCTCCTTGGGGAGCACAATACCCGTCTGAAGAGTCGCAAGAGTATTACTTACAACTGGCACGCGAAATCGGCGCGGATTATAGCAGCAAGACCCGGCTGTATGTCATCAAGTCCAAATGATCTTGCATTGATCCGCATCAAATCCAGGCAGGCAGCCACCGGGAGTCGCTTCGAGTCTCGTGTCCTGTCCTTCGCGGATGGCCCTGGCATAGAATCGCCGCCCCGACCTTCGCTGGAACCACGCGTATGACGATCCGCACTTTTCTCGAACACAGCCCTACGCTGGGTGCTCGTGTCTTTGTCGACGATAGCGCGGTAGTGATCGGTCGCGTCAGCCTTGGCGCCGACGTGTCGATATGGCCGCTAACCGCAATTCGCGGCGATGTGAATGACATTACGATCGGTGATCGCAGCAACATCCAGGATGGCTCGGTGCTGCACAACACGGCAGCATCGTCGTCACCGCCCAATGGCTTTCCGCTTGTCGTTGGCAGCGACGTGACCGTCGGTCACAAAGTTATTTTGCACGGTTGCACAATTGGCGACCGGGTCCTCGTCGGCATGGGCTCTCTGATAATGGATGGCGCCGTCGTCGAGTCGGACGTGATCGTCGGCGGCGGCAGTGTCGTGACGCCCGGCAAGGTATTGACCTCGGGCGGTCTGTACGTGGGTTCGCCCGCCAAGCGCGTGCGCGACCTGCGCCCGGAAGAACTGGAGTTCCTGCGTTACAGTGCCGCGCATTATGTGAAACTGAAGGACCAGCATCTCAGTTCGTCGATTGAACTGAAGTAGTCAGCCGGCGCGCAGCTGCTGGAGTACCGGCGCGGTGTCGGGGCGAAGGCCACGCCATAACCAGAAGGCTTCGGCAGCCTGTTCGATCAACATCCCAAGTCCATCGAGTGACTTGTGCGCACCTTGCTGCTGTGCCCAGCGGCAAAAAATCGTCGGTTCACTTCCGTACATCAGGTCATAACACCAGCTCTGTGCATGAACGAGTTCCGCCGGTAGCGGCGGCAGTTCGCCGTGCAGGCTCGCGGCCGTGGCGTTCAGTACCCAATCGAATGTCTGGCCCCGCAGGACGTCGAAGCCGCAGGCGGAAACGGTGCCGTAACTGCTGAATATGTCCGCCAGTTCCTCGGCCTTGCTCACTGTCCGATTGGCAATACAGATGCGCGCGGGTTTCTGCTCCAGCAAGGGCAGCAGGATTCCGCGTGTCGCGCCACCGGCGCCGAGCACCAGAATCGATTTGTCTGCCAGCTTGCCTTGATGATTTTGCAGGATGTCGCGCACAAGGCCGATGCCATCGGTGTTATGGCCGTGCAGGCTGCCCTTGTCCCGGAGTAGCGTGTTCACAGCACCAGCAAGTTCTGCCTGTGGCGAGCGGATATCGACGAGCTCCCAGGCTTCCTGTTTGAAAGGCACGGTGATGTTCAGACCCTTCCCACCTTCGGCAAAAAACTGCCGAACGCGGGCCGGAAAGGTTCCCGGCTCGACCAGCAGGGCGCTGTAGTCCAGTTGCTGTGCAGTCTGCTTTGCAAAGGCAGCATGGATGCGCGGCGACTTGCTGTGGGCGACCGGGTTGCCCATGACGGCATAGCGGTCAGTCATGGAAGCGTCCTCTCACGCGCGCGGCTTTGATCGTAAACCGCATCATGCCCATTCGCGTGGCCGCAGATAATCGCTGTAAAGACGCGCCTCTTCGGTGCCTGGCTCCGGACGATAGTCGTAGTCCCAGCGAACTTCTGGCGGCAGGGACATCAGGATGGATTCGATTCTGCCGACACCCGACTGCAGGCCGAAGATTGTACCGCGGTCGTACACGAGATTGAATTCGACATAACGGCCGCGGCGATATTGTTGGAAACGTTTTTCGCGCGCGCCATAAGGCGTGTCCTGGCGCCTCTGCACGATTGGCAAATACGCTGGCAAGTAGCTGTTGCCTACCGCCTGCATGAACGCGAAGCTTTTCGCAAAACCCCATTCATTGAGATCGTCATAAAACAGGCCGCCAATGCCGCGCGGCTCCTGGCGGTGTTTCAGGAAGAAGTATTCGTCGCACCATTGTTTGTACTGTGGATACACCTCCGCACCGAAAGGCATGCAGGCGTCCTTTGCCGTGCTGTGCCAGTGACGGCAATCTTCATCGAAGCCGTAGTACGGCGTCAGGTCATAGCCGCCGCCGAACCACCACACCGGTTCAATGCCCGGCTTTTCTGCAATAAAGAAGCGAATGTTCGCATGCGAAGTCGGCACGTAAGGATTGCGCGGATGAATGACCAGCGACACGCCCATCGCCTGGAACGCGCCACCGGCAAGCTCAGGACGTTTTGCCGTCGCCGCAGGTGGCAGCGCCTTGCCAAACACGTGCGAAAAATTGACGCCGCCTTTCTCGATAATCGTGCCTTCACGGATGACACGCGTCACGCCGCTGCCACCCGTGTCGCGGTCCCATTGATCGGTGTGGAAGCTGGCGCCGCCGTCGACTTGCTCCAGGCCCGCGCAAATCTCGCGCTGAATCTGCAGCAGATAGGCTTTTACTGCGGCGGCGTCGATGTCATTCGCTTGTACTGTCATGCCTTGTTCACTCTTTGCTTTGTGTCATTCACTGTCGGATCGGCGTGGCGCGGTCCAGGGCTCGAATCGTGCTCGGTCCCTGCTGTCCGCCGAGGCGGCCGGGCACGACGTAATCGAGTTCATGCCGGAACCAGGCCAACACGCGCAGGCGGCTCGTCGCGGGCGGTGCGGCAGCCGGATTCGCGGAAGTCGACACGAGCGGACCGCCGAAGGCACGACACAGGCGAACGACGCCCGGATGCGCACTCACCCTCACGGCCACTGTAGCAAAGTTTCCTTTTATCCACGTGGGGACGAATTGATCGGGATCAGGCAGCAGCCATGTAGTCGGGCCTGGCCATGTCGCCAGCACAGTGGCGCGGGCCTGTTCGTCGAGACGATCTATCAGCGCCGCGACCTGGTTTACGTCCGACGCGACGAGAATCAGGCCTTTGTCCACCGGCCGCTTTTTCATATGCAGGATGCGCCATACCGCGGCCTCGTCGAAGGGATTGCAGCCGAGGCCCCAGACACCTTCTGTGGGATAGGCAATAACACCGCCGTTGATTACCTTCGCTACAGCATTCTCGATATGTTTGGGTTGCATGGGTCACTCCGTTAGTGACGCGCATTTTCGCATCCCCTTACGGCGGCGACAAAACATATCCGTCGCTGCGATTGACGATGAAGCCGCCAAGTTCGAGCTGCATCAGGTAGCCATACAAGGCTGGTAGCTCAAAGCCGCTGCGCTGCACCAGCGCATCAATCGATACTGGCTCATAAGCAATGCACGCAAGTACGGCCCTCTGGGCGCTGGATAATTTTTGTTTCGCTTCTTCTCGCGCAGCATCAGCGCGTTCCCGCTCCCAGTGCAGCAGGGCAGGAAATTCCTCGAGGATGTCGTCGATACTTTCGACGAGCTTGACGCCCTGCCGGATCAACCGGTGGCAGCCGCGCGCCATGGGATTGTGAATGGAGCCCGGTAGCGCGAATACTTCGCGACCCTGCTCTGCGGCGAGCCTTGCCGTGATCAACGAGCCACTCTGCTCCGCAGCTTCAACGACGAGCACGCCATGGGACATTCTGCTGATGATGCGATTGCGCTGCGGGAAGTTGGATTGATACGCAACCGCGTCTGGCAGGAATTCAGAAATGACCGCCCCGCGCTGCGCGATCCTGTCGGCGAGCGTCCTGTGCGACCGCGGATAAACCTCGTCAAGTCCGGTCCCGAGCACTGCAATGGTTACTCCATCGCGATCGAGCACACCCTTGTGCGCTTCGCCGTCGATACCGAGCGCCATGCCACTCGTGATGACATACCCCGCAGCACTGAGTCCGAATGCAAAGCGGCGCGCATTCGCAAGGCCATCTGGGGTCGGATGGCGACTCCCGACGATCGCGATTTGCGGCAACGCGAGTACGTCGACATTGCCACGCACGAACAGCACCGGCGGCGGCGCGGCGATTTCACGTAATAGCGGAGGATAGTCGGCGTGATCCAGCGTCAGCAGATGCCGGTCCGGCTGCATGGCCCAGCGCAGGCATGCTGCCTGTTCATGCTCGGAAAACTGGGCCAAGCTGCGGGATTCCGAAGAGGTCATGCTGATCGTCCTTGATCAGTGGGGTTGAGACGCCGTCTAGCTGCTTGCTGACGGCGAGCAGTGCGCAGCCTTACGGCGTTACAACGCGATCGTTCATACGCAGTTCTTCGTCGCTTTCCAGCACAATGGCGAGGCTTGCGTTGTCGAACACCCGGTAGACTAGTACCGTCCCAATCTTCTCGCCAGCGAACTTCGCATCAACCTCGCTGTCGAGGTGGATCAGCTTCCTGAATTTCTGCCAGGCGCCGTGATCGCCGAATTCATCCTCGATGACCTGCTCGGGCTCCTGCACGGTCAGCAAGTGGCTAACGGCGATACCCTGGTTGGCACCGACATTGAGGATCAGCGTGTCGTACTTGCCGCCAATGATGCGGCCCGTGCCGATCGTGACGATTGCGGCGTTCACCGTGAACGGTGGAGGCTGCGGCAAGTATGAGGCATCGAGTGTCGCCCCAATGTGGGGAATCAGCCGGTCGCCCGCGCGAACTTCCTGCTCGTTGCTGCTCACGACAAGTTCAGCCTCCCTAAGGTCGGCGCGGCGGAGTATCGCGGTTCCCATCAGCAGGGCTTCGTAGCCAAGTTTGGCGCCGGTATCGGGATCTTCGAGTTTGCGACCTTTACGGACGATGTCATAGGTCGCTTCACCGGCGGCCCATTCGCCGCGCGCGAGAATTTCATCGCCAGCGCTATACATCGTGCGGCCAACGCGATCGCCGAGCACGTAGGGCGCGGTGTCGAACTGTTCCGCGGTGAGTACGGAATTGCCGCTGAGGTAGGAGCTGATCAGATCGAGTGGAATTGCCGCGATGGGACTCAGCAGGGGCTCGCGCCGCACGCGGGGCGATAGACGGACAGTGCGCAGGTCGGATTCGGAAACAGCGGCATCGGAGGCGGGGCCCGCGCCTGCGCGGCTCAGGCGTAGGACGGGATTGCCGTCGATGTAGGCGAGTTCAATGACATCGCCGGGGTAGATCAGGTCCGGGTTGTCGATCTGCGGATTGATCTGCCATACCTCGGGCCAAAGCCAGGGCTGTTCGAGGAACATGCCCGCGATATCCCACAGCGTATCGCCCTCGACAACGGTGTATTGCGTGGGCGAGCTCTCACGGATGCTCACCACTGTGCCTTCGGCGGCCCATGCCGCGGCCGCAAGCCACAGCAAGGCGCTCAAGCCGAGAACGCGGGATGCTTTGCCAGCAACAGTGGCCGATAAGCTAGGCATGGACCTTCTCCGTGAACCCAATATGCTGGGGGATAGTAACAATAAGTCGCGCTGCGATATAGGCTTAGCGCGAATTCATTAGGTAGTTTGTTATCAGTTTTGCGAGCCGACGCTCGCTATCGTCCGGCTTGTTATAGCAGAGGATTGCCCCAACAACCGTGGTGAATGGCGTATCATTCACACATAAATTACCGATTGAAGCCAAGGCCATGAGCGTCCTGACTATTCTTGAATACCCCGACATGCGCCTGCGCAAGCGCGCCGCCCCGGTAAAGGTGGTGGACGATGCGCTGCGCACGGTCATCAGTGACATGTTCGAGACCATGTACGCCGCGCCCGGCATCGGACTTGCGGCCACGCAAGTGGACGTCCATAAGCGCCTACTAGTGCTGGACGTCTCGGAAACCAAGGACATGCCCCTGGTTTTCATCAACCCCGAGCTCGAGGTGCTTGATCCCGAGCCCCTGGGTTATGAAGAAGGCTGCCTCTCCGTCCCCGGCTATTACGACATGGTGACGCGCCCCAAAAAGATCCGCGTCAAGGCGCTGGACCGCGATGGGAACCCCTTCGAAATGGA
>JBEGWB010000071.1:0-44838 GCA_041178065.1 Pseudomonadota bacterium
ATCGGCCGCATGAATGTTGCCGAAAAGCGTCGCCCGCAGGATGGTCGCCTCAAGACCAAGAGCCCCGAAGGCAACGAAGTGGAGCTGCGCCTGTCGACGATGCCGACCGCGTTCGGTGAAAAACTGGTGATGCGAATCTTCGATCCGGACGTGCTGCTGAAATCCTTCGCCTCGCTCGGCTTCAGTACCGACGACAGCGCGCGCTGGGAAGACATGATCCGTCGCAAGCACGGCATCATCCTCATCACCGGCCCGACCGGTAGTGGCAAGACCACGACGCTGTATTCAACGCTGAAGACACTCGCGACCAGCGAAGTCAACGTCTGCACGATCGAGGACCCGATCGAGATGGTCGAGTCGAGCTTCAACCAGATGCAGGTGCAGGACAACATCGACCTGAATTTTGCCAGCGGCGTCAAAGCACTGCTGCGGCAGGACCCGGACATCATCATGATCGGCGAGATCCGCAATCTCGAAACCGCCGAGATCGCGATTCAGGCGGCCCTGACCGGTCACCTCGTATTGTCCTCGTTGCACACGAACGATGCCCCAAGCGCGATCACGCGCATGCTTGAACTTGGCGTGCCTTCGTATCTGATCAAGGCGACCCTCGTCGGCGTCGTCGCGCAACGCCTCGTGCGCGTGCTGTGTCCGCACTGCAAACGCGAGGCGGACGTGGATCCCGTGTTGTGGACGTCCCTGACCTCGCCGTGGCAGACGACCTTGCCAAAGAAAGTCTACGAGCCCGTCGGCTGTCTCGAGTGCCGCGAAACCGGCTACAAGGGGCGGCAGGGCATTTACGAAATCATGCCTTTCACCGAAGCCCTGCAGGCCAATGCCGAAAACGCCGCTGACCTGCCGAAGTTGCGCCGCCAGGCCTACCAGGAAGGCATGTGCAGCCTGCGCCTGAGCGGCGCGCAGAAAGTTGCCAGTGGCATGACCTCGATCCTCGAAGTGCTGCGCGTGTCGCCCGAATCGCTGTGACACCGCACGAATCGAACATGCAGGAGCTGGAGCGTCGTATCGCCCGCCAGCAGGACAGCTTCGCGGCGGTCCAGCGCGAGCACGGCGGCCTTCAGCACGCACTCGCAGGCAGTTCGCTCGCATCCGAACTGCGCAAGGTGTGGATCGCCAGCGACTATGCGGCCGGACTCTGCATCACCGATCCCGACTTGCTGCAGGACCTTATCGCCTCCGGCGACATCGAGCGCGAATACCGCAACTGGCCGGAGCATCTGCGCGCATTTCTCGGCCGCCTGCAGACAGCCGACGCGGACATGCAGGTCGGCCTGCGCCGCGATCTGCGCCGCTACCGCAAACGCGAATGGCTGCGTATTCTCTGGCGCGATGTCACCGGCCGCGCCGAGGTCATGCAAACCTGTCGCGATCTTTCGGAGCTCGCCGACGTTTGCATCAGTCATACGCTCGCCGAGCTCAGTGTGCTGTGCCGGCAGCAGCATGGTTTTCCGCTCGACAGCGCCGGCAGGGAACAGCAGCTGATCGTGCTCGCAATGGGCAAGTACGGCGCGTATGAGCTGAACCTGTCGTCCGACGTCGACCTCATTTATGTGTTTCCCGAAAGTGGCGACACCACGATAAGCGCCGAGTGGCAGGCGCAGTATCCGCAGGCGCGCGCCACGACCATCCAGCAATATTTCAGCAAGCTCGGGCAGTTGCTCGTCAATGCCATTGATACGGTCACGAGCGACGGCTTCGTGTTCCGCGTCGACCTGCGCCTGCGGCCTTACGGCGCGTCGGGCGCGCTGGCGCTGCCGATCGATGCCATCGAAGAGTACTACCACACGCAGGGACGCGACTGGGAACGCTTCGCAATGATCAAGGTGCGCGCCGTATCGGGCGAGCCGGCCCGCATCGCGAAACTGCTGTTGTTGCTGCGCGCGTTCAGCTATCGCCGTTATCTCGACTTCGCCACGATTGAAGCCCTGCGCGACCTCAAGCGCCAGATCGAGCAACAGGTACGTCGCAAGGGCATGCAGCAAAACATCAAGCTCGGCAACGGCGGCATTCGTGAAGTCGAGTTCATCGTGCAAGTCCTGCAGCTTATATATGGCGGTATGCACAAGCATCTGCAATCGCCCTCAATCCTCACCGCCTTGAATGGCCTCGTGCTCGAGCAATGCATGCCTGCGGAAGACGCCGCGGCGCTGCGCGCTTGCTACCTGTTCCTGCGCCGCCTTGAGCACGCCGTGCAGGCACTTGACGATAAGCAGACGCATAGCTACCCGCAGGACGCCACCGCTGAACTGCGCGTTGCGCTCGCGCTCGGCTTTACCTCAGCCGCTGAGCTACGCGCCGAATTCGACCGCGTACGCGACATCGTGGCTGCGGACTTCGCCGATCTCATCGCGACGGAAAACGACAAGGGCGCGGCGGAGGATTCCGGCATGAACGCCCTGTGGCAGGGCGGGCTCGATCCGGAGAAAGCGCAGCGCACCCTGATGGATCTCGGCTACCGGAATGCAGCAGAAGTGTTGCGCGCACTCGACACATGGCGGCAGAGCAGGCAGTTCCTGTCGCTTGAAAAGAACAGTCGCGAGCGTATCGATCGCTTCCTGCCCTTGCTGCTCGGCCGCCTCGCGCGCGAGCCCGATCCCGATCTCGGTTTCGCGCGCGCCTTCGCGTTCGTGCAGGCGGTTGCACAGCGCACGGCGTACCTCGTGCTGTTGCTGGAAAATCCGCTGGCGCTGACGCAGCTGATCACGCTGTGCACGGCAAGTCCCTGGGTTGCAGAATTATTGTCGCGCTATCCGGTGTTGCTCGACGAGCTGCTACGGCCCCTGTCGAAGCCACCGGAAAAGCCGCAGTTGCGGGACCTGCTGCGGCAGCAATTGCTACGCATTGCGAACGACGCGCTCGACGAACAGCTCGCGAGCCTGCAAAGCTTCAAGCAGGAACAGATGCTTACCGTTGCCGCCGCCGAACTCGCCGGCACGATGCCGCTGATGAAAGTCAGCGACTATCTCACCTGGCTTGCCGAGACGGTGCTCGAATACGTGCTCGAACTGGCCTGGCAACAGCTCACGGCGAAGTACGGCCTGCCCTACAACAGCAAGGGCGATAGCGGCACGCTCGATTTCGCGGTCATCGCGTACGGCAAGCTCGGTGGCCTCGAACTGAATTACGGCTCCGATCTCGATCTCGTGTTCATCCACGATGGGCACGTCGAGATGCAGACCACGGGCGGTGCGGCCGGCACCACCTACAGCAGCGCGTTCTACGTGCAGCTGGGGCAGAAGTTCCTGTCCTTGCTCAGCACGCATACGCTCACCGGCAAGCTCTATGAAATCGATCTGCGCCTGCGTCCGTCGGGAGCTTCGGGCGCGCTGGTCTGTTCCGAAAGTGCGTTCCTGCGCTACCAGCTTGAAAGCGCATGGACCTGGGAACATCAGGCGCTGGTGCGTGCGCGCTATATCACCGGCTCGCCGGCGCTGGCTGACGACTTCTCGCGTATCCGTCGCGAGGTTCTTGGCAAGCAGCGCGAGCGCGACAAGCTTGCACAGGACATCGTCAATATGCGCATGCGCATGCGGCGTCAGCTGGGCTCGCGCAAGCCAGGCGAAAGCTTCCAGTTGAAGCAGGACGCCGGCGGACTCGTCGACATCGAGTTCATCGTGCAGTACCTCGTGCTCGCATATGCGCATCAGCAACCGGCGCTGCTGGAGTGGACCGACAACATGCGGCTGCTCGACACCGCCGCGGTCTGCGGGGTGCTGGGTGAACACGACGCGGCGACCTTGCAGAACACCTACATCGAATACCGTACGCTGCTGCATCGCCTCGCGCTCGACAAGGCTTCGTACCAGCTGACGGCCGAATCATTTACCGAACAGCGGCAGCAGGTCATGCGGATCTGGGGCGAGCTGTTCGCCGGTATCAGCGAGACCGGCGTGCTTGCCTCCGGTATATCGGGCGCCGGCGCCCCGGAGCTATCATGAAAATCCTGATCATCGGGCCAGCATGGGTTGGCGACATGGTGATGGCGCAGGCCTTGTTCATGTGCATCAAGCGCCAGCGCCCCAATGCCCTCATCGACGTACTCGCGCCCGAGTGGAGCACCGCCCTGCTGAGCCGAATGCCGGAGGTCAACCGTGCGCTGACGCTGGCCATCGAGCACGGTGAGCTGGGGCTCGACAAGCGCCTCGCTGTCGGACAGGCGCTGCGTACAAAAAAATATGATCAGGCAATCGTGCTGCCGAACTCGTTCAAGTCGGCCCTGATTCCGACGTTTGCGCGCATTCCGCTGCGTACCGGCTGGCGCGGCGAAATGCGTGGCTGGCTGCTGAATGACTGCCGTATGCTCGACAAGGACAAGTATCCCCTGATGGTGCAGCGCTTTGCGGCGCTTGCGTACAGGGAGCCGCCGACCTGGCTGCCCCAGACGGATGCATGGATAGGCGCGGCGACATCCGCGAACGCGCCGCTGCCGCGCTTGCGCGTGGACGCAAAGGTGCAGCGCGCCGTGTTCGACAAGTTTGGCCTGAACACCGACAAGCCGATTCTCGTACTGTGCCCCGGCGCGGAATACGGTCCGTCCAAGCAATGGCCCGAAGCGCACTATGCCGCGGTTGCTGCGCATTACCTGCAGCCGCAATGCGGCTACCAGGTATGGGTGCTCGGTTCGGCGCGCGATCGTGACGTGGCTGACCGCATCCTGTCCGGCCTGCGGCCTTCGACGCTCGGCGATTGCCGTAATCTGTGCGGCCAGACGACGTTGGGCGAAGCGATCGACATGCTTGCCGCGGCGAGCGCCGTAGTAAGCAACGACTCAGGCCTGATGCATGTTGCCGCAGCCCTCGACCGTCCTCTGGTGGTAGTATATGGCTCGACTTCGGCAGCCTTCACGCCGCCCCTGTCGGCGAAGGCACGAACTCTGTCGCTGCAGCTCGAATGCAGTCCCTGCTTCAAGCGCGAGTGCCCGCTCGGACACCATAACTGCATGAAGCAGCTGCCTCCATCGATGGTCGTTGGCGCAATGGCCGAACTCTTTACCGAGCTGGCGGAGTCAGAGCTCCAGCGCGACCCTACTGGAACCGCACCTTGATCTACCGCATCGCAACTGTCATACGAGCCACACAAGCAGCTCCCGCCGGAAATCCCAGCTAATGCGCGTCCTGATCGTCAAAGTGTCGTCGCTCGGCGACGTCATCCATACACTGCCCGCCGTCACCGATGCGTATCGCGCGAAGCGCGGCCTGCGCTTCGACTGGGTGGTCGAAGAAGGCTACGCTGAAATTCCGCGCTGGCATCCTGCCGTCGACAAGGTGATCCCGGTTGCGTTCCGTCGCTGGCGCAAGAACCTGTTCCGCACCTGGCGCTCCGGCGAGTTCACGGCATTCAAGAGGAATCTGCAGGAACATCATTACGACCTCGTCATCGACGCGCAGGGTCTCATCAAGAGCGGCGTCATCAGCCGTATCGCCAAGGGACTTACCGTTGGCCTGTCGACCCGCACGATCCGCGAACCGACGGCAACCCGGTTCTACAACGTGGTGTACACCGTGCCGTGGCAGCAGCATGCCGTCGAGCGCATCCGCGACCTGTTCTCGCGTACCTTCAACTACACCGTTGACTACAAGACCTGCGACTATGGCATTGATACGAGTCGCATCGGCCGCGGTATGCCGACCGAAAAATATCTCGTGTTCTTCCACGGCACGACCTGGGCTTCGAAGCTGTGGCCGGATCAATACTGGCAGAAACTGGCACAGCTCGCCGCGCGCGATGGGTATCGCGTTAAATTGCTATGGGGTAATGACGAAGAGCTGCAGCGCGCGCAGACCATCGCCAAAGCCTCCAGCAACGTCGACATCCTCGGCCAGCAGTCGCTGACCGACATCGCGCGCATGCTCATCAACAGCCAGGGCGTCGTCGCCGTCGATACCGGACTCGGTCATCTCGCGGCGGCGCTGCAGGTGCCGGTGATTTCACTGTATGGTTCATCCAATCACGAACTGACGGGTACCTACGGCCTGCGCCAGTTGCACCTGAGTTCGCAGCTGTCCTGCGCGCCGTGCTTGCAGAAGACTTGCAAATACGTCGGCCCCGAGCAGGAAGATGAATTTGAAGGCAGCCGTTTCAGCGTCAGGCCGCCATGCTTCCGCAGCAATCCGCCGGAAGCGGTGTGGGAAAAATTCCGTTTCCTGAGCGCCGGCGGACCGGGCACGCTCGACGGCCTGTTCTATCCGAACTGATTGTTTTCCTGCGGACACCCGATGCGCCTCGCTTTCGTCCTCTTCACCTGGTTTCCGCACGGTGGCCTGCAACAGGACCTGGTAAAGGTCATTAATGCTTGCCGCGAACACAGCCCCGGGACCTCCATCAGCATCTTCTGCCAGGAGTGGAACGGGGCGCAGGTCGCTGGTGTCGAGACTGTCATAGTGCCTGCAAGTGGCTGGACGGCAACCGGGCGGCGTGAGGCTTTTGCCACGTGGATCGGCGCGAACGTGCAAGGCGTGTTCGACAAGGTCATTGGCTTCAATCGCTTACCGGGCCTCGACTATTACTACGCCGCCGATCTCTGCTTCGCCGCGAAAGCGCGTGGCGAGCGCGGCCTGTGGTACCGGCTGTTGCCGCGCGCGCGGCAGTATCTGCGCTTCGAACAGGCGGTGTTCGGCGCCGAGGCGACGACCATCGCAATGTTGCTGAGCCCAGTGCAGCGCACGCAGTACAAGCAGTACTACGGAACATCCGACGCCCGCTTGATCGATCTGCCTCCGGGCATCAGGCCTGAGCATCGCGCGGGCGCCGACGCCGCTGAACTGCGGCGCTCATTCCGCGCGGAGCACGGCATCGGCGACGACGAACTCGTGGTGCTGCAGGTTGGTTCGAGTTTTCGCATCAAGGGGGTCAAGCGTTCGCTCACAGCGCTGGTAGCCTTGCCGCCAGCACTGAAAAAGCGCGTGCGCTACTTCCTCGTTGGCCGCGATGATCCAAAGCCCTGGCTGCAACGCGCAGCCGCACTGGGCTTGCAGGACCAGGTCAGCATCGTCGGCGCAATCGGCGACATTGCGCGTTTCATGCAGGGCGCTGATCTACTGCTGCACCCATCGCTTGCCGAGAGCGCCGGCATGGTGCTGCTCGAAGCCGTCGTTGCCGGTCTGCCGGCGCTGACGACCGCGAGCTGTGGCTACGCCTTCCATGTCGAACAGGCGCAGGCGGGTCTCGTGTGCCCGGAACCTTTCAACCAGGATGTGCTGAATCTCGCGCTGGTTTCGATGCTGCAGGCCGATCGCTCGGCCTGGCGCGCCAACGGTATCCGTTACGGCCAGGCGCACAACTTGTATGACATGCCGCGGACTGTTGCCAGCATCATTCTCGGCGGAGCCCAGTAATGGCCAGCGAACTGTGGTTGCGCGAGGACTTCCAGAAGCTCTGGCACGGACAGGATCCTTTCGCGGCCGCCTTTGCCGTTCAGGGCGACACGGTGCGCGCACTGGAGCAGCGGCAAACGCTGGCCTTCAGTGCAAACGGCAAGCGCTACTTCATCAAGCGTCATCACGGCGTCACATGGAAGGAGATCCTGAAGAATTTGCTGTCGCTGCGCCTGCCGGTCGTCAGTGCGCGCAACGAGTATCGCGCCATCCGCAAGTTGCATGAACTCGGACTGCGCGCGCCGGTGCCGGTAGCCTATGGCCGCCGCGGGCTGCTGCCCGCAAGTCTTGAATCGTTTCTGGTTACCGAGGATGTCGGTCCGCATGCCAGCCTCGAGGACTATTGCCGGCCATGGAAGAGCGCAGCGCCGACCTTTGCCGCGAAGCGCGCATTGATCGAACAGCTGGCCGACATCAGCCACAGGTTGCACACCAATGGCATCTGTCATCGCGACTATTATCTCTGCCACTTCCTGCAGACTGTCGCGGGCGCACCGCTTGTCGTCATCGACCTGCACCGTGCGCTCATCAAGGTGCGGCTACCCGAGCGCTGGATCATCAAGGATCTCGGGGGGCTGTATTTTTCCGCGCTGGACGCGGGACTGACGCGGCACGACCTGTTCCGCTTCATGCGCAGCTATCGGCGCTGCTCACTGCGCGAGACACTGCTGCGTGACAGGGCGTTCTGGGAAAAGACAGGAGAAAGGGCGTTGCGCCTTTACCGCAAGGAACAGCGCGACTGAAGTCGAGGTCGGCGGGCGTCGCTGCGCGCCGCCTGGCTACCTGCGCTGGTACACCCGCACCTCGTCGCCGCGTTCATTCGCGAAACTTTGCACCGGCCGCAGCTGATCGTTGGCTTCAAGACGTTCAGCGTCGGCATCGCCGCGCGCAAGATCGAGCACGAGGTAATCGCCGCTAGCGCTGGCCTGGACGAGGCCGGCGATGTCGCGCGAGGTCTGGTCGTAGTCGGGAATGCGGCCGCTGTGATAGGCGATGACGACACTGTTTGTATGCAGCCGCGTATTCGCCGGCAGTTCATCACGCGCCCAGGCGATGCCATCGTCGAGGTGGCGCTGCGAGTAGCCAAAGCTGACCAGGCTGTCGACTACGTAATAAAGGCAGAAGAACCCCAGCACATAACGGAAGCGCCGCGTCGTTCCTCGCTGTTGCGCTGTTGCATACAGGTCGTCGAGCATCAGCGGCACGAGACTCAGTAGCAGCAGGCTCAGGAGCGCCGCGTATCGCTGCGTCAGGAAGTGCATGATCAGTACGAACAGCAGTAATGACAACATGGCCGCGCCGATGTACGTCACTAGCACGCTGCTGCCAGCCGCCGTCAGTGCCAGCGGACTGTGGCGCATACGGTAATAAAGCATCAATGCCACGATTGGCAGGCTCAGGGCGTACACCAGGTTGCCCAGCAGCGCGAGCGCGTCCCCAAACAAGACGAGCGCCATGCCGACAGCAATGTTGTCACCGCCGGGGTGGTTGTCTGGCGTGAACAGCGCGGTGCTGGCATCGCGCGCTGTGTTCGTGAGCAAGGGGAACAGGTCGGCAAGCAGCGGCAAGTAGTAACGATAGGCGTAGCTGATGAGGGCGATGAGGTCGACGCCGGCAGCCAGCGTGACCAGCATGATCACGACGAGTGTTGCCAGCAGCACGCCAAGCACGCGCAGGAAACGGCTGATGCGTTGACTGCGTGCCAATAGGTCCGGGGTCAGCAGGCACAGTGGCGCTAGCGCTAGCAGCAATAGTGCTTCAAGCCGAAAGACGACAGCGGCACAGAGCGCGAGGCTCCACCCTAGCGCAGTGCGCAGCGCACCGGTATTGCGGTAGCGGATCAGCAACACGACGCTGAGCAAGGAAAAAGCCCAGAAGCCGGTGTCGCGGATCAGGAAGTAGCGCATCTCGTTCGTCAGCGGAAACCCCAGGATGCATACGGCGGCGAAGGCCTGCACGCGATAGGACGCACGCAACTCGCCGCACAGCCGCATGAATACCCAGGTCAGCAGCGCGTAGAATGTGGTGTCGAGAACATGCGCCGCGATCAGCATGTCGCCCGGAACGATGCGGTCGAGCAGCGCGATCAGGATCGAGTAGTTGTACCAGCCATAGCTCTGCAACACGGCGACTGCACCGTCGGTGTTGAACATTTGCGCCGCGCGCAGGTACTTGTAGGCATCATCGTTCAGCAGCGGATTTTGCAGGATGACGAGCACGGAAAACACGCAGCTGAGCAACACCGCCAGCGACGCAAGCGGGAGGGAGCTCGAGGAGGCGCGGGCGACGCTGTGCGTGGATGCAGTCATCAGGATCAATCAGAAGCGGAGTCGGCCGCGCAGTCGGCTGGCAAATCAGTCGTTACGACCATGCCACTGCTGGCGATGGCGTGTGTGTCATTCTGCGCAGACATGCGCTGCTGGGCAAGCCATTGGCTGAATCCGGCGCGATCGTTCGCGCGCACCAGCGGCAGATAGTGCTCCAGCAGTGTCGTGAACGCTGCCTCGCGGGTGTCCGCCAGGGAAGCCCAGCTGCGCAGGTCGCGCAAACGCTGTGCATGGCTCGCGGAGCCGGATGTCTGCTCCAGGCACAGTGGATCGAGCAGTACCATGCCTGCGGAGCCGAGCGCCAGCGCGCGCGCGTCGAAGTGCCTGAAATGAAAGCCCTGGTTGTGCAGTTGCGCGAGGAATACGGCGGCAGCCAGGGCGTTTGCTGACCTGTCCTGTAGCGGGAGCGCTTCCGGCATGAAACAGGTAACTGCCGTCAGTTTGCGCGACGTCACGCGAAAGATATTGTCGACGGTCAGTGTACAGATGCCCTGGCTGCGCAGGTTCTTGCTGAGTGCATCCAGTCGCAGAGCGGGGTGGCCTTGCATCCACAGTTTTGGCGGCAGCCCATTGAATTCGCGCAGCACGAGGCCGCTGTGCAGCTGTGGCCAGCCAGTCAGCGCGTGCTGCGTCATGCCTGCAAGCATGCCGGCGTACTGCGCCTCGCTCAGTTTCTTGTCCGGCGTCTTGATGTGGATATACGGGCTATCAGGCTTGCCGCCCTCCTGGGTCTTGAAGCGTTTGTGCATCCACAGGTACTGCGACGGCTCCTGGCGGATCGCGTGTTCAAGGGCGACATTGATCGTGGTTGCATCCAGCAGTTCGTCGCCCGATGGCAGCGGCGGCGTCAACGAGGTGAATTCCAGCGTGTAGTGTTTGCGTGCGGTATCGCGGTGCTGCCGCACCAGGACGACCGGCGAGTTGTTGAAACTGGCAAAGCGGCTGGCCGCTGTCAGCATTGCCGCGCGTTGGCCGAAGAAGGGCACGTACACGGCGCGTTCCGGACCGTAGTCCTGGTCGGGCGCGTACCACAGGATCCTGTTTTCCTTCAGGTGCCTGAACATGCCGCGAATGTCCTTGCGGTCGAACACGCCATTGCAGTTGCTGATACGACCGCGCAGCATGAAGCTGTCGAACAGTGGATTCTTGTGTGCACGGTAAGTAACGGCGAAGGGGTAGTTCAGCGCCAGCAGGTTGGCGCCGAAGTCGAGCGTCGAATAGTGCGCGCCAAGCAACAGCACGCCGCGCCCGGTTGCCAGCGCGGCATCGAGATGCTCCCGGCCGGTCAGTGTCAGCTGATCCTGGAAATGCCCGGTCGGCCGCATCCAGCCGGTCGCCGTTTCGATCAGGCCGATGCCATTGTCAATGAAGCTGCGGCGTACCAGCGCATGCTGTTGCTGCGCGCTGAGCTCCGGAAAGCACAGGGCGATGTTGACGGCGGTGATATAGCGGCGTTCGCGACCCGCTACATAAGTAGCAAGACCGAGCAAGGTGCCTGCCGCCATGCGCATACGAAACGGCAGCCAGGCGCAGATGCACAATGCCCCGATACCGAGCCAGGTCAGCCAGTAGCGCGGTGCCAGAAAGGCGGACCAGGGTGCGGGGGCGAAAGTGGCCACGAAGAGCGAAGCGCCGTTGAAAGTTGAGGGGTATTCTAGCAGAAGCCCCCGCGCGGCCTGCGGCTCGCTATGCTGTGATATCATGCTGGCGCTCTTTCTACGCATAAGAACCGCGATGAAACTCGATATCCCCCGTTTCGATAAAGCTCGCATCCTCGTCGCTGGCGACGTCATGCTCGACAGGTATTGGCACGGCGGTACCTCCCGCATTTCACCCGAAGCACCGGTTGCCGTGGTCAAGGTACAGACGACGCGTGATAGTCCCGGTGGCGCCGGCAACGTTGCCTTGAACCTGGCGGCGCTCGGTGCGGCCGCATCGCTTGTCGGTCTCGTCGGCGACGACATTACCGGCCGCGAGCTCGAAACCAGCCTCAACGCCGCCGGCGTTCTTTGCGATTTCCACCGCGTCGCGACCAAACCCACGATCACCAAACTGCGCGTCATCAGTCGGCACCAGCAGCTGATCCGTCTCGATTTCGAAGAACCCTTCGAGCGCGAAAGCGCGATGCATCTCGTTGCCAAGGTGCGCACGCTGCTGAAGGGTGTCGACGTACTGGTGTTATCCGACTACAACAAGGGTGCGCTTGCCGAAGTGGCGGCGCTGATCACCGAAGCGAAAGCAGCTGGTGTTCCCGTACTTGTCGACCCGAAGGGCGGCGATTTCACGATCTACCGTGGCGCCACGCTGCTGAAGCCCAACCTGCATGAGTTCGAAGCCATTGTCGGTGTCTGCCATAACGAGGACGAGCTCGTCAGCAAGGGCCTGCAACTGCTGCGCGACCTCGATCTCGAAGCACTGCTGATCACACGCGGCGAACACGGCATGAGCCTGATCCGGCAGAATGAACCTGAAATGCATTTCCCGGCGCGTGCGCGTGACGTATTCGACGTGACCGGCGCCGGCGACACGGTGATCTCCGTGGTTGCCGCCGCGCTTGGCGCGGGCTCAGCGCTGCCTGAATCGGTGGCATTGGCGAACATCGCTGCCGGTCTCGTCGTCGCGCGCCTTGGCACCGTCGCCATCAGCGGTCCGGAGTTGCGCCGCGAAGTGCAGCGCGATGGTGGTTCGGATCGCGGCGTCATGTCGCGTGAGCAATTGCAGCTGGCCGTCGCCGATGCGCGCGCGCACGGCGAAACGATCGCCTTTACAAACGGCTGCTTCGACATCATTCATGCCGGCCACGTCGGCTACCTGAAGGAAGCGAAGAGGCAGGGCGACCGCCTGATCGTCGCCATTAACGACGATGCGTCCGTCAAGCGTCTCAAAGGCAATGGTCGCCCGATAAATCCGATCGACCGGCGCATGGCTGTCGTGTCGGGGCTGGAGTCGGTCGACTGGGTCGTGGCGTTCGGCGAGGACACGCCGGAGTCGCTGTTGCACGAGGTCAAGCCCGACGTGTTGATCAAGGGCGGCGATTACGGCATTGATCAGGTCGTGGGCTCGGACTTCGTCAGTTCCTATGGTGGCGAAGTGCGCGTGCTGGCCTTCCTCGATAATTGCTCGACCTCTGCCATCGTGTCGAAGATCCAGGACGATCTGAAGCTCAAGAAGTAGCGGCTCAGGCAAATTCCCGGGACAGCGCGACATTCGCCGCGAGATGCGCTGGGTTGATCGTGCCCGCGATCATGCAGTTCACGCCCGGCGTCCGCAGTACCAGCGCAACACTGTCCCGCACGAGGTCGTGCCCACGCTGCTGTACATGGCCGCTCATCAAGCCTTTCTTCACAAATACGCCTTTTCCAAGCGTGTGCGCCAGCGCGATTGCTGCTGCGTCGTCCTGCTGTTGCAGATTGAATGTCAGCATGGCGAGGTCCAGCTCACGCACCGCGCGTAAACCGCCAGCAATAGTCTTCGTCGACATGCCGATCGCGCGGATCGCGCCTTTGCGTTTGTATTCCTGCAGCACGGCCACGCAGTCACCTTGTTGCAGGATGGCCTCATCGTTTCCATCGGAGTGGATCAGCACGATGTCGAGCCAGTCGGTGCGCAAGCGTTTCAGGCTGCGTTCGACACTGTTGCGCGTGTGCTGCGCGCTGAAGTCGAAATGCGAGGCGCCGTTATGGAATTCCTCGCCGGTTTTCGTCACGAGCACCCAGTCCTTGCGGTTCGTCAGCAGCTGGCCGAGGCGTTCTTCGCTGTTGCCATAGGCCGGCGCGGTGTCGAGCAGGTTGATGCCGAGCTCGCGTGCCTGTACGAGCAAGCTGCGCACTGCTGCGTCATCAGGAAGCGTGAATGCCTCGGGATACTTCACCTGCTGGTTGCGCCCGAGTTTGACGGTACCGAGGCCGAGCGCGGAAACCGAGAGACCAGTGCCGGGCAGCGCGCGCATGAAGCTCATGTCACATCGTCTCCCAGTGCGGGGCGGCGACGGCGGGGAAGGGTAGGTCGAGCGACGCGTCGTCGCCAGCGCCGGGCTGCACATTGAGTTGTTGCAGCAGGGCCAAAACCTGTGTCGCGAGGTTCGGGGCAAGCGTCAGTTTCGTTGGCCAGCAGAACAGTACATTACCGCCCTGCAACACGGTGGCATGATCGGGACGCTTGCCGCCGGGCTGCGCGGCTTCCGCGCGATTGATGTAGAAGCTGTCCCACTGAGCATCGGCAAGGTCGCACCAGGGAAACAGTTCCTGCAACTTCTGCTTGCTGCGCACGATCTGTTCCTGCTGATCGAGATGCGCGCCGGCTTCGGCAAGTTCGCCGCCGATATACCAGGCCATGCGCCCGTCACTGCAGGGGTGCGTGGTCAAGGTGACTTCGGGCGTCGCCGTCAGTTGCTCCGACACACAGTGTACGTACACCGGATGCGGATGCGCGTGCTTGACGACAACCATCTGCAAGGGGCGCTTCTGCATCGCGACAGCCGCAGGTTTGAGCAGGCCAAGCAACTCTTCGCTGCCTTCGCCGGCGCTACTGATGTACAGGCGCGCGCTGACAGTCATGCCGTTCTCGAGCGCCAGGCCCTGTACCTGCCCCAGCGCGTCATGTTCCACCCGCGTTCTGGCCCAGTCGATTTGGTGGATGTGTCCGCGGCAGCGCTCGGCAAGCGTTGTGAGCAATGAGGGCACGTCGAGGACGAGGTCCTGCAGGCGATACAGCGGACCCTTGATATGGCCCTGGAAAAAGGCCGGATACTGCGCTTGGGGCACCGCATCGACCTTGCCGCGCACGGCCTTGCTGCCGAAGAACGCGTTGAACCGTGAGCGCATGCTGTTGCGCGGCCACATATAGTAAGCCTCCGATAGCACGGCGGTGCCGCGGAGATCGACGTCGCCTTCGCCGCGCAGGCAGCGTTGCCAGTGCGCGGGCATGTCGGCGATCGACTCGGATGCGCCCGTCAGGGTGCCGCCGAGCGCATACTTCATGCCGCCGTGAATCATGCCCTGCGAGGCAATGCTCTGCCCCTGGCCCAGCGCTGCACGCTCGAACAGCGCGACGGCATAACCCGCCGCGCGCAGGCGATTCAGCAACCAGAGCCCGGCTACGCCGCCGCCGAGAATGACGATGTCTTTTTTAATCTGCATGCCGCACAAGCCCGGAAAAACTGGCGCGCAGTATACTGCATGGGGGACAATCGCCGCCCCTGAACGACAGCAACGTATCCCGCGTGTCCCGTCTCCTGTATACGATCCTGTTTTATTGCGCGCTGCCATTGATGTTCCTGCGGCTCTGGTGGCGCGCACGCAACGCACCTGCCTATAGCGAACGCTGGCGCGAACGCCTGGCCTGGTACGCGCCCTTCGCCGCGCACAGCGGCAGCACCGTGGTGTTTCACGCGGTGTCCGTTGGCGAAACCCATGCCGCGCAGCCACTTATTGAGCGCCTGCTGCAGGCACGTCCCGACTTGCGGATTGTCGTGACCTGCACGACACCCACCGGCTCGGCGCGCATTCGTGAATTGTTCGGCGCGCGCGTCGATCATGTGTACCTGCCCTACGATCTACCGGGCGCGGTGCAGCGCTTCCTCGACCGCTTTACACCCGCGCTGCTGGTGCTGCTCGAAACCGAACTGTGGCCGAACCTCCTGCATCAATGCGGCTTGCGCGGTTGCAAGGTGCTGCTGGCCAATGCGCGACTGTCGGCACGCTCGGCGTCACGTTACGGCAACCACGCGGCGCTGACGCGTGAAATGCTGAGCGGCCTCGACACGGTAGTCGCTCAGGCTGCAGCCGATGGGCAGCGCTTCGTGTCGCTCGGGCTGCCAGGCAATCGCCTGCTGATCAATGGCAGCCTTAAATTCGACATGAAAGTGGATGTGGCCAAAGTGCAGGCCGCGCGCGTATTGAAAGCGCGCTGGCGCGGCAGGCCGGTATGGATCGCCGCCAGCACGCGCGAAGGCGAGGATGCCAGGGTATTGCGCGCGATGAAGCTGGTCATGCAGAAATTTCCAGCACTGCTGTTGGTGCTGGTGCCGCGTCATCCCGAACGCTTTGCGTCGGCTGCGATACTCGCAGCCGACGCCGGGCTCACGGTACAACGCTATAGCGGCGACGCCGACATACGTAGCGAAACCCAGGTACTCGTCGGCGATACGATGGGCGACATGCACTTCTACTATGCACTGGCCGATATCGCCTTTGTCGGTGGGTCGCTAGTAGATACTGGTTGCCAGAACCTCATCGAGCCGGCGGCGCTCGGCTTGCCGGTGCTGAGCGGGCCATCGCTGTATAACTTCCAGACTGTCAGCGACCTGTTGCGCGAACAGCGCGGAATGAGAGTCGTGCCGGATGAAGCGGGGCTTGCCCGGGAAATCGTGCAGTTATTACAGCATCCGGAAGAAGCGCGCGTGATGGGCGAACGCGCACGGCAGGTCGTAGCGGGGAATCAGGGCGCCACAGAGCGACTGAGCGCCCTGATTCTCAACAAGGTCTGACTTTGCGTTTATTCCACCAACCATTCGTTCAGATCGATGACGTCCTGAGGGTTGAGTACGCCGGCGGTCTGTTTCAGCGTCAGTGTATCCATGACGTACTGGATACGGGCGTTTGCGAAGTCGCGCTGAGCCTGGAACAAGGCGCTCTGCGCATTCACCACATCCACGATATTACGCGTACCGACTTCCGCGCCAACCGTACTGGCTTCCAGCGAGCTCTGCGCCGACACGATCGCTTGCGACTGCGCCGCGACCGCGCGCACGTCGGTTTCGACGGTGCGATAGCTGTTGCTGATCGACTGCGAACTTTCGCGTTGGGTTCTCAGTAAAACTGCTTCGCTTGCATCACGGTTGTAGTAGGCCTGGCGCATGCGCGCGCTGTTCAATCCACCTGCGAACAAAGGCACGGACAAAGTGAGCCCGATGCCAGTACCCATGTTTGGCAGGTTTGTTCCAAACAAGTTGACGCCGCCGGTCTCTGTCCAGCGATAGTTCATACCCAACTGCACGGTGGGCAGCATTGCGGAGCGCGCCGCGCGTGCGTCGTCCTTGCGCGCCTCGAAGGTGAGTTCGGCCGATTGCAGCGCAAAGTTGTTGTCCATCGTCAGCGCGGACCATTCTTCGAGGGAGGTCTCGGATGCAGAGATCGGAAATTCCGGACTGAGGGTGGAGATGTTGTTGTAGTCGATGCCGGTAATGGCCTCCAGTGCTTCGAACCGCTGGTTCAGGATGTTTTCGGCCTGCAAGCGCCGCACAGTAACGGCATCCGACCTGAACTGGCTGTCGTTGACGTCAGTGATCGGAATCAGGCCAACGTCGAAGCGTTGTTGGGTCTGTTCAAGTAACTGCGTGGCGGCGGCTTCTTCGGCCTGCAAGCTGGTCAGGTCCGCCTGGGCACCCAGTACGTCGAAGTATGCCGTAGCCACGCGCATGATCAGTTGCTGTTCCTGGTCAGCGAGAGTCAGTGCGGCAACCTGGTCGGTCTTGCGGAGCGCCTGGTACGCATACCATGCCTGAAAGTTCAGCAGGTTCTGGTTCAGGTTCAGGTTATACCCTTTCGTGTTGAAACCGTTTGCAAAGCTGTGTGCCCCACGTACGCCGAAGGGACTGCTGGGATTACCCGGAGCCTGGCCGTCGGTGCCCTGCGTATCGCGGGACGTGTTGGCCTGCAGGTTGATCGTTGGCAGCAGTTGCGAGCGCCCCTGGTCGATTTGCGTATGCTGTGCGTTGTAATTGGCCCGTGCCTCGCGAATGCGCGGGTCGTTCTCAACCGCCAGGTTGAACACCTGCAGCAAATCCTCCGCCAGCACCGAACTGGACAAGAGCGTCAGCACGGCCATGCCGAGGACTTTTTTCAAAAAACGGGTCGGGAAGGCGCGAACAGGGATAGCCGGGGTCTGGGCGGAGGCGGGGATCATCGTGTTCTCCAAAACGGGTGCAATTATATTGTGACTGACTAGTCAGTCAGTCTAGTATTGGGAGGTATTCTGTACAAGTATTTTGCTAAAGCCTGGGCCGGGTGCAAATCTTCGGTTTGAACGTACTGAGGGCACCTTTATTCCCTGGCGAGCGTGCGAACCGATCCCTAAAAAGCGTTTGCATTGTAACAAACAAACCCCGAATCTGCCGGAAGTCCGCTTTGGAGAACATGCCGCGTCATGCCTGATCGTAGTGCAGTCAGTTTTGGTCTGAATGACGTTGAAATTCTCGCGCGCATTCCGAGTTACACGGGCTGGTTGAAGATCGAAAAACTGCATCTGAAGTGTCGTCTCTTCGAAGGCGGATGGAGTCAGGAGTTCACGCGCGAATTGCTGCTGCGCGGCCATGGAGTCGGCGTCTTGTTATACGATCCGCATTTGGATAAGGTGCTGATGGTCGAGCAGTTCCGGGTCGGTTGCCTGGATGATGTACGCAACGGCCCCTGGGCGCTGGAACTCGTGGCCGGGCTGCTCGAAGCAGGCGAAATACCAGAAGAAGTCGCGCGCCGCGAAGCAGTGGAAGAAGCCGGCGTATCGGTCGGCCGCTTGCTGCAGATCTGCGAGTACTACAACAGCCCCGGCGCTTCCAACGAGAAACTGACCGTCTTCTGCGCCGGCTTCGACGCTTCCTTGCCCGGTGGCATTTTTGGGGTCGACGACGAATTCGAAAATATCCGCACGACAATACTGGGCCGGTCGGAAGCATTAGCGGCCGTCGCCAGTGGCAGGATCAACAACGCCATGAGCATCATCGCCTTGCAATGGCTGGAGCTGAATCTGGCAGACGTGAGGAAGACACTGACAGCCTCATCGCACGACATGCCAGGCCAGCAGTTGAGCACAGGCAAAGCAGCACCGCAGCGCCGGCTCCGTCCGCCACAGCAAGGTTTTGATCATAGATGCAAGACATGAAAAACAACTCCGCACTTGCGGCCCGGGATGCCGCACGTCCGGCAGCTCACGCAGGAGTCCGCGCGGCGATGCAGGCGCGGCGTCACCCAATCGATCTCAGTGGGCGTATGGCCGTCTGCGATGCCAACTACATCAGGTTGCTCAAATTATTGCCGGATCTGACCCCGTCGGCGCGGCGCGACTTCACCTTGCCAGCGCTCGGCGCCGAGCAAAGCGCGGCGCAGCTCGTCGTTCTCGAGGTCGTCGAAACCTTCAAATATACGAGCACCGTAAGCATCGGCCTGCAGATTCCCGGCTTGTCCTCGGCCTACTACCGTCCGCCCGTCATGCTCGTCAGGTTGTATCACGACGCGAACACGGCGGAAGTGACCAGCTATCAAGACGAGCGGCATATACGTGTGCTTTACCAGGAACACGAGCTGCCGCGTTACTACCCCGACGAAAAAGAGCAAGTGAACCTGTTTCTCGCAGACTGGCTGGCGCTGTGCCTTGAAGCGGGCCAGGGGCACAACACCGCGCGGCACACGCCGGTAACTCCCTGCGCCTGAGGACCTGGCCTTGGTGAACACCTCCACAGAGCAGGCCCGGTCGTGCGTTCGGCTGGTGCAGCTTACCGATACGCATCTGTATGCCGATACGGCGGACGTCCTGGTCGGCATGAATTGCGAAGAGGGTATGCGCGATGTCATCGACCTGATCAGGCGCAACGAAGGCCTGCTCGCGGCCGTGCTCTGCACTGGCGATATCTCCCAGGACAATAGCCAGGCGAGTTACCAGCGCTTTGCCGCGGCGGTCGCCACGCTTGCGGCGCCGCAGTACTGGATCGCCGGTAATCACGACGAAGTGCCCAGAATGAAAGCGGCGATTGGCGCCGATAATTCCTGTTTTGCGCGGGCATTCGCGCTCCCAGGCTGGCGTGTCATCATGTTGAATAGTAACGTCGTCGGTGAAGTGTACGGCTACCTGCAGCCCGGCGAACTCGACTTTCTCGCCAGCGAACTCGACGCATCCACCGATCAGAACGTGCTTGTGTGCCTGCATCACAATGCAGTGCCCGTCGCTGCCGCATGGTTGCAGGCCCATGCCCTGAAAAACAGCGAGGCGCTATTTGCCGTGCTCGATCGCTATTCGCACGTGAAGGCGGTACTGTTCGGCCACATCCATCAGGAACTCGTGCACGAGCGCAAGCAGGTCCTGTATCTCGGCTCGCCGTCCACCTGCGTCCAGTTCCACCCGGTCAGCAACGAATTCAAACTTGATGACTGCAATCCCGGTTATCGCTGGCTCGAATTGTTCGACAATGGCGAGATGCGCACAGGCATCAGGCGCGTCCCCGACAAGCGCTATCCGGTTGATTTTTCGGGCATCGGCTATTAACCTTGCGCCGCGCGACAGGCCTGGCATTCGTCGCGAGCCGCTCGGACCTTGCTTTGCCGAAGTTCCACCAGAAAGTAATCCCGGACGACGTAATACTCGATGAGAGCTCCCGATGAGTTCAGCGCGGCAACGTGTCGTCTATTTGCACGGTTTCAACAGTTCGCCCGCCTCGCACAAAGCCCGTCTATTTACTGACTATTGTCGCAGCAAGGGCGTTCACGACCTTGTTGCGCCCGCTTTATCGCATGATCCCGCGCGCGCAATGCAGACCATCTATGAATGTATTGGTGATACTGGCGCGGATGTCGCGCTGATGGTCGGCAGTTCGCTCGGCGGCTACTACGCGACCTTCCTGGCTGAGCGTCATGGCTTCAAGGCGGCGCTGATCAATCCGGCGGTCGCGCCCTGTGACAACATGCAGCGCGAGTTCATCGGTCGACATCGCAACTACTACACGCAGGAGGAATATGAGTTCACGGCGGAGCACGTCGCTTTCCTGCGTACGTTGAATGTCGAGCGGATCCGCGATCCCGCGCTATATTTATTGCTGGTACAGGCCGGCGATGAAGTGCTCGACTATCGCCTTGCCGTAAAGCTGTATGCCGGTTGCCGGCAGGTGGTACAGCAAGGCGGCTCGCACGGTTTCGACAACTTCGAGGCGGTGTTGCCCCTGATTTTGCAGTTCGCAGGTTTACAGGACCAATAATCACAAGCGCGTTCAATAACGCATGAGTAAGCATGGCTAAAGAATACACAGCAGGATCCATCGAAGTTCTGACCGGTCTCGATCCGGTCAGGCGCCGTCCCGGCATGTACACCGATACGACTCGGCCGAACCATCTCGTCCAGGAGGTCATCGACAATAGCGTCGATGAAGCGCTCGCCGGGCATGCGCACAATATCGAGGTCACCCTGCACAAGGATGGCTTCATCGAAGTCACGGACGACGGACGCGGCATGCCGGTCGACATTCATCCGGAAGAAAAGGTCAGTGGCGTCGAACTGATCCTGACGCGCCTGCACGCCGGCGGCAAATTCAGCAAGGATAACTACGCATTCTCCGGCGGCCTGCACGGGGTCGGTGTATCCGTCGTCAATGCACTCTCGAAAGAAGTGGAAGTGCTCGTGCGGCGCAATGGCAACATCTACCGCATGACCTTCGCCAATGGCGACAGGACGTCCGACCTGAAAGTCATCGGCACGGTCGGCCAGCGCAATACCGGGACTACGGTGAAGTTCCTGCCCGACGCGAAGTATTTCGACTCCGCGAACATCTCGGTGACGCGCCTTGCGCACGTGCTGCGCGCGAAGGCCGTGCTGTGTCCCGGCCTGCGCGTAAGCTTCGTCGACAATACGGCGAGCGCCGACAAAGCGCTGAGCGAAACCTGGTACTACGAAGATGGCCTGAAAGACTACCTCAAGCAGTCCGCAACCGGATCGGCGACGATTCCCGACGATCCTTTTACGGGATCCGTGCAGGGCAATGCCGAAGCCGTCGACTGGGCCGTGCACTGGTTGCCCGAGGGCGGCGAGCTCACGACGGAAAGTTACGTCAACCTGATCCCGACAGTGCAGGGCGGCACGCATGTGAATGGCTTCCGCACTGGGCTCATTGAAGCGATCCGCGAGTTCTGCGAATTCCGCAATCTCGTGCCGCGCGGCATCAAGCTTGCGCCCGAGGACGTGTGGGATCGTTGCTCCTACGTGCTGTCGTCCAAGCTCGGTGATCCGCAGTTTTCCGGGCAGACCAAGGAGCGCCTGTCGTCGCGCGAGTGCGCGGTATTCGTCGGAGGCGTCGTCAAGGATGCGTTCAGCCTCTGGCTGAACCAGCATACCGCCGTGGCCGAACAGCTTGCGCTGATGTGCATCGAGAACGCGCAGCTGCGCCTGAAGGCAAGCAAGCTGGTCGTGCGCAAGAAGATCACGCAGGGTCCGGCGCTACCGGGCAAGCTGGCGGATTGTTCGACACAGGATGTCTACGCGGGTGAGCTGTTCCTCGTCGAGGGCGATTCCGCCGGCGGTTCGGCAAAGCAGGCGCGCGACCGTGAAACGCAGGCCATCATGCCCCTGCGCGGCAAGATCCTGAACACCTGGGAAGTCAATTCGTCCGAGATTCTCGCCTCCCAGGAAGTGCACGACATCGCTACCGCGATCGGCGTTGATCCGGGCTCCAATGACCTGACCGGCCTGCGCTACGGCAAGGTCTGCATTCTCGCCGATGCCGATTCCGATGGCTTGCACATCGCAACGCTGTTGAGCGCGCTCTTCATCAAGCATTTTCGCGCGGTCGTCGAGTCGGGCCACATATTTGTCGCGATGCCGCCGCTGTATCGCATCGACATCGGCAAGGAAGTCTTCTACGCGCTCGATGAAGCCGAGAAGAGCGGCATCCTCGACCGGCTTGTCGCAGAGGGCAAGAAAGGCAAGCCGAATGTCCAGCGTTTCAAGGGCCTTGGTGAAATGAACCCGCTGCAGCTGCGCGAAACCACGATGAATAAGGACACCCGGCGGCTCGTGCAGCTGACAGTCGATGAATACGAGCAGACCCAGGAGCTCATGGACATGTTGCTCGCAAAGAAGCGCTCCGGCGATCGCAAGGACTGGCTGGAATCCAAAGGCAACCTGGCCGAGTTCTGACCGGCAGCTCCGAACACAGCGCGTTGAATGCGCTATCGAATATAGAGAAATGCCATGAGTACAAACACCACTTTCAGCGCCGAGGGGATGGAACAGATCCCGCTGCGCACTTTCGTCGAGCAGTCTTACCTCAACTACTCGATGTATGTCATCAACGACCGCGCGCTGCCACACATCGGCGACGGCCTTAAGCCGGTGCAGCGCCGCATCGTGTACGCCATGTCCGAGCTTGGCCTGAAGAATTCGGCCAAGTACAAAAAGTCGGCGCGCACGATCGGCGATGTCATCGGCAAGTTCCATCCGCACGGCGACTCCGCGTGTTACGAAGCCATGGTGCTGATGGCGCAGCCCTTCTCGTATCGCTATCCGCTGGTTGATGGCCAGGGTAACTGGGGTTCGCCCGACGATCCGAAGTCCTTCGCGGCAATGCGTTATACCGAATCGCGCTTGCAGCACTATGCGGAAGTGCTGCTGTCGGAGCTCGGCCAGGAAACCGTCGACTGGAAACTCAACTTCGACGGTGAACTCGAAGAGCCGGTGCTGTTGCCGGCGCGCTTGCCGAACGTGCTGCTCAACGGCGGTACCGGTATCGCGGTGGGCATGGCAACGGATATCCCGCCGCACAACCTGAGGGAAGTTGCGAAGGCCTGCGTGCATCTGCTCGACAATCCAGCGGCGCCCTTGCCGGAGCTGTTGCAGTTCGTGCAGGGTCCTGACTTCCCCACGGCGGCTGAAATCATCACGCCGCGCGCGCAGCTCGCGGAGATGTACCAGACCGGCCGCGGCATGGTGAAGTGCCGCGCTGTGTACCAGAAGGAAGACAGCGACATCGTCATCACCGCATTGCCCTACCAGGTCTCGGGCTCGAAGGTGCTGGAACAGATCGCGGACCAGATGCAGAAGAAGAAACTGCCGATGATCGTGGATCTGCGCGACGAGTCCGACCACGAGAACCCCACGCGTATCGTCATCGTGCCACGCTCCAACCGCATCGACGTGGATGCCGTCATGGCGCACCTGTTTTCGACGACTGATCTCGAGAAGAGCTATCGCGTCAACTTCAACATGATCGGCATCGATGGTTTGCCGCGCGTAAAAAACCTCAGGGACATCCTGACGGAGTGGCTGACCTTCCGCACCGATACCATCACGCGCAGGTTGAAATACCGGCTGGAAAAAATTCTCGCGCGCCTGCATATTCTCGATGCCTTGCTGATCGCGTATCTCAACATCGACGAAGTCATCAGGATCATTCGTGCCGAAGACAAGCCGAAGGACGCCTTGGTCGCGCGCTACAAGCTTTCTGACAAACAGGCCGAAGCAATCCTCGACCTGAAACTGCGCAATCTTGCGCGGCTCGAAGAAATGGAGATACGCGGTGAGCAGAAAGAGCTCGCTGAAGAGCGTGACGCACTCGAACAAACGCTGGGATCCAGGGCGCGGCTTAAAACGCTGATCAAGAAGGAACTGATCGCCGATGCCCAGAGCTTTGGCGACGAGCGCCGTTCCCCGCTGGTGACGCGGGCGGAAGCGCAGGCCTTCAGCGAAACCGAACTTATGTCGATAGAGCCAGTGACGGTCGTCCTGTCTGAAGCCGGGTGGGTGCGCGCGGCGAAAGGACACGATGTCGACGCTGCGGCTCTCGGCTACAAGTCAGGTGACAAACTCAAGTTTGCCGACAGGGGCAGGAGCAACCAGAACGCAGTGTTCCTCGATTCGACCGGTCGCGCCTATTCATTGCCAGCGCACAGCTTGCCGTCGGCGCGCGGGCAGGGCGAGCCGCTGACGACGCGCGTGAACCCGCCTTCTGGCGCGACTTTCGAAGGTCTCGTCATTGGCGATCCGGAGAATCAGTATTTGATCGGGTCCGACGCTGGCTACGGTTTCGTGACAAAGCTGGAGAACTTGATTAGCAAGAATCGCGCTGGGAAAGCGGTACTGGCCCTGCCTGATGGGAGCAAAGTTGTTCCACCCGTGGCCGTGAATGATGTCAGCAGCGACGACATCGTTGGTATTACCAACGAAGGCCACATGCTGATGTTCAAGATTGCTGAATTGCCGGAGCTGGCGAAAGGCAAGGGCAACAAGATCATCGGCATTCCATCCAGTCGCGCCGCCGAACACCAGGAATATGTCGTGGCCTATGCCGTCATCACGACCGGCCAGGTTCTCGTGGTGCATTCGGGCAAGCGTTACCTGCGCCTCGGTATGGATGATCTCGAGCATTACCGCGGCGAGCGCGGCAGGCGCGGAAACAAGCTGCCGCGTGGGTTCCAGAAAGTGGACAGGGCGGAAGTCGAGGACAAGTGAGAGTGACACGTGCGTATCGATGACAGACTCTTTCCACTCAAAACCGCGCGTCTTGCCGCCGGCATCGCACTGATAGCGTTCGCTGGCTCCAGTGCGCAGGCGCAGACAGCGCCGCCACTCGAGCAGATCGTGGTCACGGCAAAGAAGCGCAGTCAGAGCCAGCAGCGGGTGAACATTAGCATGTCGGTAATTCCCCGCGAAACCGTGGAAGCGCTGAATCTGCGCAGCCTGCCAGATGCGGCTGCGCTCGTTGAAAACGTCGAGCTCTTCGAAGACTTCCCTGGCGCGGGCATTCCTACCTGGATCATCCGCGGCGTTGGTCTGCAGGATTTCAACAGCAACAATACGCCGACGGCGGGCGTGTACCTCGATGAAGGCTACCAGGTCGCCACGGTGATGGGCGGCGCCGGACTTTTCGATGTCGAACAGATTGAAGTATTGAAAGGACCACAGGGCGGACTTTACGGCCGCAACACCAGTGGCGGTGCAATCATATTGAATACGCGCAGGGCGAAACTCGATAGCCGCGATGCCTGGGTCAATGTCGGCTATGGCAGCTGGCAAACGACTACCGCACAAGGTGGGTTCAATGTACCGCTGGCCGATAGCGCGGCATGGAGAGTGGCTGCGCGCAGCGAAAGCAGCAAGGATGGCTGGCAGAAGTCGCTTGGCACAGGCGCAACCCACGGCGAAAAAGACCGTTGGGATCTTCGCAGCTGGCTCCTCGTCGAGCCGACCGAGGCCTTGACTGTCCAGTGGAAAGTCCAGGGTGGACGCGATGTGTCGGACATTGCACTCGGTCGCTCTATCGGCGTGTATACGCGCGGCACTCCGCCAGTACCTTGCGCCGCCATTCTCGCTGGTCGCCGCGATGATGCCAGCTGCATCAACTTCGGTGGGGTCAATCGTATCAGGCGCAATCGCGGCGAAGTCCCGGAACTGATCTCCGCGCAGGGGGACGATGGTGGCGAAGTATTTTCGGATCCCTTCAATCAGCAGAAAAGCGATTATGTGAATTCGGTGTTCGACCTGACACTCGCGCTCGATGCCGTCGACCTGCGTTCCATCACCTCCTTTGACAGGTTCGGCTATGGCGTTGCGCTCGATCTCGATGGTAGCCGCGGCGAGTACGCGCATCGCATCTCCAACAGCGACATCCGCGTGTTGAGCCAGGAATTCCGCGTAGTCTCGACTGCGGGGTCGCCGTTGCAGTGGCTCGCCGGCGCATCGTTCAGCACTGAGGATTTCGCGGAGACACGGGAATTCAATTTGCGCGACAACACGCTGGTGCCGCTATTCCGTGGCCATTTGTCCTACGACCAAAACACAAAAGCTTCAGCTGTATTTGCTGATGCCGAGTACGAATTGAATCCGCAATGGAGTATCGCGACCGAGCTTCGTTACACAGATGAAGACAAGGAGTACCGAAACGGCGATTTTCATTTGCTGCTCGCAAACCCGGTGTATTACGCGCGCAATTTGCAGGCGGACTACGCGCTGGACCACAACTTCTCTGGCTCATTCGGCGTGAACTGGCAGCCCCTCGAAAGTCTGTTCACGTATGCAAAGCTGTCGCGTGGTTTCAAGAGTGGAGGCTTCTACGGCGGTTTTCCCTTTTCCCCGATCGAGGTGGAGCCTTATCTGGAGGAAACGATCACGGCCGCGGAGCTGGGTTTCAGAAAACGTCTTCCTGATTACGCGCTTCAATTAAATGGCGCCGTATTCCATTATGAATATGAAGACGTGCAAGGCTACATCCAGACGCTCAATCCGCTGACCAATACCGGCATCGATCGTTTGGCCAACCAGGGTGACGCCGAACACGACGGCGCGGAGCTGCAGGTCCAATGGCAGCCACTGTCTGGCCTTGATGTCGTCGCGGGTATCGCGTGGCTTGATGCGGAGTTCGTCAGCACCGGCAGAACGACGAGCAACATTCTCCGGCAGCAGGTCGAGATTACTGGGCGGCGGCCCTATGCTCCTGAGTGGAGCGGCAACCTCGTCATCAACTATCGGCATGATGTCGGCGCAGGCTTGCAGCTCGACTGGAATCTTGCCTACGACTACCGCAGTGAGTTTGCCGGCCGCCAGTCAGTTGCTGCCGAGGCGGCAATCAACCAGTTGCCAGGTTATGGACTGTTCAATGCGGGACTTGCGCTCAGCCGCAGCGACTCGCGCTGGGCCACGCGCTTGTGGATGCGCAACATCAGTGACAAGGCTTATCGCACACGCATGAAGGGAGATGGCGTCGGCAGTTATATTGAAATGTTTGGCGAGCCACGCTCCATCGGCATCAATGTCGAGTATCGTCTCTGACAAAGCGTTACATTCCACATCGGCGTTCACGACTTTATTCATAAAGTTGTTCCTCTTCACAAATACCCACTAAACCCCTTCAAAAACAAACAAACGGCCACCAAAATTATGGAGGCAGTTTGATATCAATTGTTCGATTACATGATAGACCTGTGCTTGTCCACAGCTTTATATGCTTTTTGGACTAATCTGTTAGAATGCCAGCAACCTTAAGTTTTGCGTCGCTGTTCACCTTTTTTGTTTTGTATCAATCCCTTCGGCACCATGCTCTACGCTTGAGAGCACTTCGGGGAAACTGTGGAGGTAAGCATGTCTCGGTTCCAGGCCAGCACGGCGTTGCACTATGAACCTTCAGTTCATCCCGCCAACATTGGTCATTTGTTCAAGGTGTTTGAACAAAGCGAAGAGCAGGCGCAGCTTGCCCGATTGAATCTCAAGCTGCAGAAACAATGTGGCGAAGAGTTCTATCTGCAATTCTTCACTGGCGCGCAGCTCGAGAACATTCCGCGCCGTACCTTGCTAAGCGCCGCGCAATGCTATGCCGAAGTGTTCAACGAAAGCTGGGGGGAAGACTGGACCGTGGAGTCCGCGCTTGCGGAGATCAACGGCTTCATCAATTGCGATCCACGTTACACGCCTGTGATGTCCCTGCTGTTCAGCGAAGAGAAAGTCATCGGCTTTAGTTGGGGTTTCATCATGGATACGGATGCGCTGACCTCGGATAGCGCTCCCTTCTCGAACTCGCCGCTGAAGCGCCACGAATGCATCGAAGTAGCGCGCTACTGGGTTGACAAGGTCAGCAAGCAGCAGCGCCTGATTTCGATTCGGGAACTCGGTGTGCTGAAGGAGTTCCGCCAGGACAAAACTCCCTTCCTGATGTTGCCAATTTTCCAAAAAGCCAAAGACATGGAGTGCAACGTTGCTTTCCTGCGTACTAAAATTACCAGCAAGGCATTTAAATGGAGCCTTGGTATCGGCTTCGTTCCCCTGCAACTGCTCATGGTCGACGGCTTGCTGTTGATGAAGGGAAGCGTTAAGTACGCTTTCGAAATCTTCGCTGGTTCCATCGATGAGACCCGGAAAAGAAAAACCCAGGTCGAGTTGATCGGCAATATCCGACGCTATTTGTGCGAATAAGCCAGGGCTTCATCAGCCCCAGCCCAGCGCTGACTTTCTGGTAGTTTCGGTCTAACGCATGCCAATCTGGTCTGTTAATTATTTGTTTCTGGCCAGCGCAGGGTTGCTGATCCTGCTGGCTCTGTTCCTTGTATGGCGCAAGCAAAGCCGAATTACCTGGACCTTCTTCGCCACGAATGTCGCGCTAGCGCTGTGGAATATCTGCGTATTTCTGATTGAGCAGCAGCTACTGGTCGACCATGTGTCGGCGATCGTGCGTTTGCAGTTGATCTCGGGGCTGCTCTTCGCAAATGGTCTGTACCAGTTCGTATCGTCATACCCGGTGTATCACGCCGGCAGGGGCACGTATTTCAACGCCGCTGTCTTCAGCCTGATGACGCTTGCGATGTTTGCCACTGACTACATCACCGACGCGGAATTCAACAACGGTGAGATCGTCTACATTGACGGCCCCGGGTTCATTCTCTTATCCGCCTACATTTCGTTTTTGTGCATCGCTGCGCTGGTCCGCCTGGTGCAAACCTGGCGCGCGTATCCTCAGTTCCGCTCGCGCATCCGCTACTTTTTCCTTGGAATTGGAACCTACGTAAGCTGTGCCGTCATTTTCAATATGGTACTGCCAAGCCTCGGTAACTATGACTTCCTGATCATCGGCCGCTTAAGTGCCACGTTTGCACCGCTCTTCATCTTTTACGCAATCGTCAAGCATGAGTTCCTCGACACGACGGTGATCATCAACAAGGGCGCGGCCTGGTTTGTCACGCTGGGCATCATGCTGATGCTCGGCCTTTCGCTCGACACGATCACGCGCGAGTTGCCGACCATGAACCTGCTGGCGACGTTCCTCTCGATTATAAGCGCCGCGCTTTTCGCGCAGCCCTTGCAGCAGTTCCTGCTGACTACCGCCAAGCGCAAGTTCGTGCGTGGCTGGTATTCCACCGAGGAAGTCATCAGCCGGCTCGCGAGCAGGATTACGCTGGAGAAGAATCGGGAAGCCATTTTCAAGGAAGTGGTGCGGGTGCTCGATGAGGTATTCGAACTCGAAGATGTGCTCACTATCATTGCCGTACGCGATGAGCAGGAAATGTTCAGCTACTACAAGATCGTCGGCAAGTTCCAGAAAATCAAGAATACCGATCCTTTGGTGCAAAGCATGCAGGCGATCGCCGGCTGCGTGCGACTCGAGGATGCGCCTGCGGCAATTGCGCGACGCCTCGATGAGTTGCAGTTCGGAAAGCGCGATCGCGGCATCATCCTGCCCTTCCATTCGCCAGAGTTTCTTGAAGGCATCGTCTTCCTCGGTGAGCGTAGTAACCAGGCCGCCTACACAGAATCAGACTTACGCTTCTTCAATACGTTGATCAGCTTCCTGCTACCGATTTTGTATCGCCTGACGCCGATGGAGAAACTGGAGCGCTTGTACAGCGATAGCCGGCAGAAGTTGCATGAGGCGGAAATCCAGCTTATCCGCGCACAGAAAATCGAGTCGATCGTGCACGCAACGCGCCAGTGTCACCATGAAATTCGGACGCCACTTAACATCATCAAGCTGGGCATTGGGCGAATAAAAACCCTCGAGGATCTCGAAGCCTACAAGAATGTTGCGCGGGAAGAGATCAGCCATGCGCTTGAGATCGTCGACGAAACGCTGACAATTACCGAAGTCGATCGAAGCGCAGGTAGTCGTACGATGGACATCAACGTAAACGATGTCGTGCAGCGCTGCCAGCGCCTGATCGACCGCACGCGCTACAGCGTAGATATGGATCTCGCGCCAGACATGCTTGAAATCCCCGCTGTATTCAGCGACATCCAGGTGGTCGTCACCAACCTGATTCACAATGCCATGGAAGCAATGCCGAGTGGCGGCGCACTGGCGTTTACGACACGCGTCAACCCCGAGGATGTCGTAATTACCGTCGAAGACAATGGAGAAGGAATTCCAGAGGCCTTGCGCTCAAAAGTATGGGAGCCTTACTTCAGTGGCCGCGGTTCGGATGTCGGCAATTCCAATGCCGGCAGAGGCTGGGGTTTGACGATCGTCAATCGCATCATCACCGCGCATCAGGGCACGATTCGTCTCATGAGTGAAGAAAAGGTGGGAACGCGCTTCATCATCACGTTGCCGCGCAAAAAGACCCAGGACGAAACGCCGAAACAGTCCCGCCTGTCCCAGGTCCATCCCTGAACCCGAGCCTTCGACGCAAATTCCTTACTTGGTATTCTTGCGATATTCCTGCGCCCAGCGGGAGCGCTGCTCCACGAGCAATTCGCGCATTATCTCGCCTTCCTTGTCGATGACGATGCGTTTCAGTGTGAGCAGGAGCTCGCCTTCGTCGAAAGGCTTCAACAAGTAGGCAGAGGCAAGGCCAACGGAAGAATCCTCGGCCACCATGCGCAGCTCGTTGTCACCATAGGCGGAAATGATGATGACCGGAATGTGGCGCTTGAACGGGCTCTTGTTTTCTTTCTCGCGCAGCAGCCGCAGGAAGGTCTCGCCGTGCATTCTTGGCATCTGCCAGTCGAGCAGGATGCAGGCAATTTCATTACTGAGAAAGTCAAAGCCGCGTTCATGGCGCGCCAGAACCGCCATCGCTTCCTCGCCATTGCCAGCGCGCACGGTTTCATAGAGACCGGTTTCGCTGATGATCTGGTTGATCAACTCAGCCTGGCGCGAATTATCTTCGACGATCAATACCAGCGGTTTTGCGTTCTTGCGTGACGTAGAGAACAAACCCATTTGATTACCCCTCCGTAAGCAAAGCTTTGCGCCGCGTCACTGCGCGCTGGAATACATAAACCGGTCCCATGAATAATCCCGTGACAAGCATGAAAGGTGTAATGATCAGCATGAACACGGTGTTGGCGATGATGCGGCCCAGGGGAAAGGGCTCCGTGGGGCGGCTTTTTTCGATCTGATGTCTGGTGTATTCTGCCAGCTCAACCGGTTTGTCCTTGATCTGGGAAGCCCAGATGCCGGAGATATACTTCATATAGCTCCGTTGTGGATATTTTTTCCAGAGTATCAGGTGGTAACGGTTCGTTTCAGTCCAGTTTTCGTAGACTGCGAGTAACTTAAAATAAGCGCCAGCAAGGCTACCGTAGATCAAACTCCACAGGACGATTGCCGGATAGAAAATGAAGGCAGGAGTGCTTTCTATCATGCGGGCACAGTTTCCATCATGCAGGCATACTTTCCATCATAAGAGTGAAAGACAGGTCCTGAAAGCCAGAGCGCGGTCGCGGCTTATTATTGCAGCTCACCTTGGAGCTCACTGTGCAGGTCACTTTGCAGCTCACTATTGCGCTCACTGTTTAGCTCACTATTCAACTCACAATTGTGAATGATTATCGGGTGGCTACTGCGGGTACGGGTACTGGTGCGGCCGGTAAATTGGCGAGTCTATGTCGGCGGCGCACGCCTCAGTATACCGCAGGGTGTTTGGACAAAAAATGCAGAATCCCGATTTGCAAGGATGTAACAGTAAGATGGATGGCAACTGACTATGAGCCTCTTCACGGATCGTAATCGCCTCTACCTGGTGCTCGTCTACTTCTCGCTGTCCTTCTTCTATGTGTCGTTGATCCTGACTGAAGAGCAGGATCCGGTGCCGCTGCTCGGTTATATCCTCGCACTGATCATTCTGATCATTACCAGTCATGACAGTCTGCTGCGGGTCATCAGCCAGGCGACGGGCCAGCTCAATTACGCCAGTGAGTTGCAATTCTTTTCAGCGTTTATCGAGCTGAATCGCAAGATTCACAACTTCATGGAAGTCGACGATGTGCTCGTGCTGGTCAACGACACGCTGAAGGCGCGTGTTCAGGTGCGGCGTACGGTCTATCTCCTGTCCTCCGAGATTCCGGCGCGCGAGAGCGCGGTGCTGCGGGACGATTCGGAGCTGCGTTTACGCAACTGGCCTGATCAGAAAGTCTGGAGCTTCCATACCGCTGATTTCGAAAGTGAAGTGGAGCAGGCTGGCAAAGTCATATCACATCTTGAGGCTACGCCCGCGATCCAGCAGGCCTTCTCTGAAACCGGGACCAGCCTGCTCGTGCCTGTCATTGCTAACGGCAGGGTGCTGAGCGTGATCCTGCTGGGCCGTTCACAGAAGGACTGGTCTTACACGCCCTTCGAATACCAGATGTACGGCTACCTCGCCAACCAGCTGTCGATCATCCTCGATCGTATCCGCGTCTATGCCAAGGTCCTGCAGAAGACGGCGATGGACCACGCGGAGAAAGTGCAGGTGATGCAAAGCCTCAGTGCGAACATCGCGCACGAGATGCGCACGCCGCTGTCAGGTATTCGGGCCAGCATTTCCGGCCTTGAGGAATACCTGCCCGATTTGCTTAAAAGCCACGACTACTGCGTCAAGAATCGGGTAGGCGAAGTTCAGCCGATCCGGGAAAATCTGCTTAACACGCTGCAAGGAACGCCGCGTCGTATCAAGCTGATGATCGATCAGGCAAACACCGTGATCGACATGCTGTTGATGAACCTGCGCGAGAACGCACTTGATCGCCGCCAGCTGAATCCCTGTTCGGCGGCGAAGATCGTCGAGCAGGCCGTCGACCGCTATCCCTTCAAAACCGGTGAGCGCGAAAAGCTCTATCTGCAACTCGATAGAGACTTCACCTTCCTCGGTATCGAGAGCCTCTTCACTTACATCCTGTTCAACCTGCTGAAAAATGCATTCTACTCTCTGCAATCAGCGCAGAAAGGCGACATAACAATCACGCTGGTGCGAGGGGATCCCTACAACAAGCTGGTGTTTCGCGATACCGGACTCGGTATCGATGCGGCGATTGTCGACAAGGTGTTTGATGGTTTCTTCACGACCAAGTCCGACGGCACTGGTGCGGGCCTGGCCTTCTGCAAACGCACTGTGAACAACTTTGATGGCGACATCCAGTGTCGTTCTGTGCTCGGGGAGTACGCGGAATTTGTCATCAGCCTGCCACCGTTTCGCGGCGCGAGCTGAGGCAGTAAGCCCGACCGTGGTTGCGCGCCTGCGGCGCTGTTAGCCACTAGCCCGAATACGGACAACTCAGGCAAACCTGGGCCCACGGCCAGGTGTCAATGCATGATTGTCGGGACGATGCTGTTGGTCTCGAGGAAGTCGCCGTAGGAAATAACCGGTTTGCCGTGGATCGGCAGGAATTCATCGCCCGTGATCGTGGTGTAGTACTGCGTGTTACCGACCTTGCGCGCCGGTAAATAGAACAGATCCCAGCGCTGAATCGCTTCATGCTGCAGTGTCAGTTGCGCCGCCTGCACGTCGTAGCCCGGCAACAGCTGCCCGCTGCCGACCTGCTGCACGAGTTCCAGTGGCGCCTTCATTTGCAGCAACTGATGGTAATGATCATTCAGTGCTTCCTGTGTATAGACCAGCAGGCACTGGCGCTTGCCGGTGATGTCGAGCATCAGGAAGCCGCTGTGTGGTACGTCGAGCATGTAGTACTCGATGCAGTTCAACTGCTTGCGCAGCTCCTCGAAGAATTGCTGGAACTCCTTGTTGACGAGGAAGGCGTCGTGATTGTTCGCGATGATCGGATCGGTGATCAGCTTGTAGCTGCTGCGAAAATACTGTTCCTGGAAGCTGAAAATCGTTGCATTGAGCTTTTGCTTCAGGCGCGGGTCGTGTTTGTCGATGAACTGGTCGATCAGCTGCTGGTTGAAGGCCTTGATTGCGAGCTCCATGTCAGCCTGGCCCGTCAGCAGCACCTTGCGTATGAAGGGATTCTTCATCGCCATGAGGAACTCGAGCCCGTTCATTTCGGGCATCGAGTAGTCGACGACCACCGTGGAGCAGGTCTGGAAGCGGAATCCGTTCAGCACTTCGAGATGGATCTTCGCGATGTCGATATGCGACAGCGAGTCGGACTCGAGCGGACCGGTTTTATAATTGGTGTAGCAGCGCTGCAGGAAGTTGACGTGCTGATGCGCCTGGTTGACGTACTTCAGGGCCGTGTTCGCTGACTGGAACAGCTTGAAGCTCAGATTCTTGTTCAGCATCAGGCTGATGCCTTCGAGGAAATCGGGGTCGTCGTCGAGCAGCACGACCTGTGTTGGGAAGTAAAAGGGATGTCCAACGCTGATGTTGTCTTCCATAGCTACGTCTTCCTTACCTTAGTCCTGATCAGAGCCCTTGCGCTGGTCAGGCAGCAGGTGCTGACACTGGCGGTCGAGTAATTCGCTGTGGTCGCCAGCGTCGGGCAGCAGAGCATAAATCATCATATCGAGGCCACCAAGCGTGATCTTGCGACTCGCTGCCGCGCCAAAACGATTGTTGCCATCGGCGAGTTCGAAGCTCGGTTCGCTCACCAGAATTTCGCCAGCGCGACAATGCGCGCCAAGTGCAATAGCAAGGTCCACCGGCTTGCCGATCACTGATTCCTGGCGCTGCTTGTCCTCGTCATTGCGCTGCTTTTTCCACACCGGCGAGAAATAGGCTTCGCCACTGTACACCGCAAGACAGAACTCCAGTGCCTGCGCTTTCTTCGCGCGTTGCACATCAGCCACTTTATACATGAGTCGGAGGAACAGCTGCGCGCAGCACAGGGCATCAAACGCGTGCTCGTCCTGGCAGTGGCGTGTATCGAAGGCGACAAGCGCGCTGTCACCGTTCACACGCACGACCACACCGCGATACAGCCGCGCGGACTGGCGCAGGTAAAACTGGAATTGCTGCAAGAGCGTCGATAAGGTACCGGGATGCAAGAGGTCGAGCGCCTTTGCGCTGTTCGCGACCTGCACGTACAGCAGCGTAGAGGTGCGTCGCTCGGCTTTCAATCCGGTGCTTTCCTCGGGGTCTTCGCGCGGCGCGCCGATGACAGCGACCTGCTGCTCGAGCTCATGCTGCCGCCACACGAGGTCCATGATGCGTTGCTGCAGCAGGCCATATTCATCATGGCGCGTGACGACGAGGGCCTCGGGATCAATCCCAGCCTCGTCGGTCTCGGTCATGTCGATCAGCTCGAGCACGGGAGCTGTCACCTGCGCGGCGATTGCATGCGACACGGCCAGTACCAGCACCAGGCCCGCGCCGATGATGACGAAGAACAGGGCATCGGGGCGCGTGACGGGGTTGGTAATGAAGGACTCGTCGAGCGATACCGTCACATAGCCCGCGACCGCGCCTTGCAGAGTCACTGGCGCTATGTAGGGTTTGCTGCCGTCATCCGGCAAACCCTGAATGGCAGTGGATGTGAGGATCCTGCCGTCGACGTCGGTAATCGTGACGTTGGCTACGCCGTCCTCGAGCGCAAGTTGCTTGACGACTACGCTGAGGCCGAGGACGTCGTTGGCAAGTACGAGTTCCGTGACGGAATCAGCGGTCTGGCGCGCGAGGATTTCGCCGAGTGCATCAGTCTGCTGCGCGAGCGTCTGCTGCAGCTGCAGCTTCAGCGACAACCAGAAGGCGACGAGCACCAGGATCAGCAACAGGCCGAAACTTAGCGTGATTTTGTGCTTTATTGCCATGCGGAAACCTTAGGAAAGACAGGGGGCTTGGGATTCATGCGGACTTAATTCTGTGGCGCCGACAGCGTGATTTCCTCGACGTGCACGAATTCGTAATTCATTTCATCGCTGGGACGCTGCAAGCAGTAGCCTTGTACATAGTCGGCGCCGGCCTGCCACAGCACCGGTAGCACATCCATGTCTTCGACCTGCGGCGCGATGACCAGCAAGCGGCGGGCATGCAGCTGGCGGATCTGGTCCTGTATTGCCTGGCGTTGCTGCGCGCTGTAGATGATGTCGCGCACGAGCGTCTCGTCGAGTTTGACGAACGCTGGCTGCAGCGCGTCGAGAATCGCAAAGGGTTCCAGCGCGCAACCGAAGTGGCTCACGGCCATGCCCGCGTTCAATTGGCGCAGGCCGCGGCAGAACTGCAGTGCCTGCGCCGGGTTGCCATGAATATCGACTTCGCTGATCTGCAGCACCAGCACGTCCGAGGCCACGCGTCCCGCGCGCATCCTATCGCTGAGCCAGGGCAGGAAGGTGCGACTCATCAAGGTGTTGCTAGTCACGTTGATGATCAGGCGTTCGGTCGTGTCCGCCTCCCTCATCGAGTCCAGCGCAAGGCCGACGACGAGGCGGTCGATTTCTTCGCCGACGCCATTGAGGTTGGCCAGCGGCAGGAAGGCGGCGGGCGACACTTCGTTGCCGTCGCGATCAAGCATGCGACTCAACACCTCGTAACTCTTGTAGCCAGCGCCGTTGATTGCCACCAGCGGCTGGAACAGCAACTTGAATCGGCGGTTGATCAGTGCGGACCTGAGATAGTCGAGCATGACGCCGGCGTCGTGACGCAGGTCTTCGCCGACGCGATACTGGAATTTGCCATCGGCATTCAGGGGCTTGTCCTTAAGATTGGCGCGCGCGCGCTCCAGTACATTGTCCGCCGCGCCGGCCGCCGCATTTATCAGGGCCATGCCAATCGCGCAACTCAATTCAAGCGCGGGCAGCATTGCTGATGAAATGTGACTGTTCAGCGTGCCCTGGATCGCCCGCGCGAGTGCAATTGCCTGGTCGGGATTGCCGTTACCTAACAGCAGGCCGAACTGGTGCTCGTCGAGCCGCGCGGCAAAATCGCCTTCGGATAGCAGGTCCTGCAGGAAGTGCGCAATGTCGTTCAGCACGATGTTTGCGCTGGAGCGGCCGATCGCGCGGCGGATATCGTCAAATCCATTTATGTCGACCAGCAGCAGCGAGCTGGTCCTGTTGTCCTGCACGGCGGCACGAATGGCATGCTCGATGCGTGTCAGGAAATGCGCTGCGTTATCCAGGCTTGTCAGCAAATCCTGCTGGCCAATGCCGGCAACGGTAGCGGCATAGTCGGCGTTACCAGGCGCCGCTGCGATGCTCAGCTGCAGGCAGGTCTTGCCATGGTATTGCACGGGCATCAAGCACAGCTCCATTGCTTCTTCGCTGCTATTCATGCGCCTGATGCGCAGCGTCGCGCGCGTTTCGCCCTGCACTTGCTCACTGAGCAAGGCTCTGGCGCGCGGCCTTTCGTCGGGACTGAGCAGGTCCAGCAGCGGCACTCTTTCGATGGCGCTCGCCGAGCTGTCGTAACCGAAGCAGCGCGCATAAGCCGGATTGCAGGCGAGATGGATGCCGTCCTGCACATAAGCGATCGGCGTTGCGCTGCTGCTGAACAACAGGGCCTGCCGCTTCTCGAGTTCGCGTTGCTGCAGTTCCAGCTGGCGTACCTGCCGTCTCAGTTGGGAGATTTCGGCTTCGCGCCGCACGGCGAGCAGCAAGCGTTCGTGGTCTGCGGGGGCGATCGCTTCGCGCAGATCCGCGCGCGGAGGCGCAATGTCGGTGTCGGCAGCCACACAAATGAGGGGCAGGTCGAGTTCGTTGCGGCGGAGCGCAGCCAGCACCGCCGCGGGCGCCAGCCGCGCGCCTGCATAGCACACGACGACATCCCACTGAGCTTGCGCGAGCTGTGCGGCGAGCTCGTGCTCGTTGCCGACATGCGCGCTGCGCACGCCCAAGTTCGCCGCGCGCAGGCTGCTGATGAGCCGGTTTGCGGCGTCGACGCCGTCGGCGGCAATGAGGAGTTGTATGAGTGCTGGCTGCATCATGTCGCCGTGATCATCGCCGCGTTCAAGCCCCGGTGCCCGTGGTCACCAGGATCTTGCCGGGCTTGCCGCTTTCCTCGCGTACCAGGCGCGGCAACAGGTAACCCGGCAGGCGCGCATGCAGTTGGTCCATCAGCGCCAGCGCATCGGCATCGGGCACGTCGAAGTGCGCGGTGCCGGATACCTTGTCCGGCATATGAACATAGTACGGAAGTACACCGGCCGCAAACAAACGTTCGCTCAGCGCGCACAGGGTGTCGACATCGTCGTTGACGCCTTTCAGCAGCACGCTCTGGTTCAGCAAGTGGATGCCTTCGGCGCGCAACCTGGCACAGGCCGCGTCGACTTCGGTGTCAAATTCGCTGGCATGATTTGCGTGCAGCACCATCACCACCTGCTGTTGGCGTTTTCCGAGCATCTGCAACAGGGCAGCATCGACTCGCGCAGGCAACATGATCGGCAAGCGTGTGTGGATCCTCAGGCGCTGCACGTGCGGAATCGCAAGCAGGCTGTCGAGGAGCCACTGCAGGTAGGTATTCGACACTGCCAGTGGATCGCCGCCGCTGAGAATCACTTCAGTGATCGACGCGTCGTCCGCAATATAACGGAAGGTATCCTGCCACTGCGCACGCCCAGGCCGGTTGTCGGCATAGGGGAAGTGTTTGCGGAAACAATAGCGGCAATGGATTGCGCAGCTCTGCGTGGCGATCAGTAGCACGCGGCCCTCGTACTTGTGCAGCAAGCCGCTGTGGCTATTGACAGCGGTTTCGCCGAGCGGATCACGCGTATAGCCCGGCGTATCGACCAGCTCGGCGGCGTGCGGCAACACCTGCAGCAACAATGGATCGCGTGGATCGCCCGGCTTCATGCGTGCAAGGAAGGGTCGCGGCACGCGCAGGGGAAAATCGCGCAGGGCGTCTTCGGAGAGCTCCAGCTGCGTTGCCTCGAGCTGCAGTATTTGCAGTAGCTCAGGCAACGTAGTGACGACATCGGCCAGCTGTTCCTGCCAGGTCGAAGAGGGGGATGTGTCGGGAGCGGATGTCAGGGGAATCTTGCGCAACATGGGCGGCTATTATGCGTGCATCGTCCCGCGAATTCACGCGGAAAGCGGCCAAATCACCGCTTGCTCGCCGTTCCGAGTCTGGCGTGAAGCAAATGGCGCGGGTATCATTCGCCCCTTTCCAAAACTGCCCCAGGTACACAGCTATGGCCATATTCTCCACCAACGAGTTCAGAGGAGGCCTGAAGGTAATGCTGGATGGCGATCCTTGCGCCATTCTCGAAAACGAATTTGTAAAACCTGGCAAGGGTCAGGCCTTCAACCGCGTGCGCCTGCGCAACCTGTTGAACGGCCGCGTGTGGGAGCGCACTTTCAAGTCCGGTGAGACCCTCGATGGCGCCGACATCAGCGAATCGAACATGTCCTACCTCTATACCGACGGCGAGTTCTACCATTTCATGAAGACCGATGGCAGCTTCGAACAGGTCGTTGCCGACAAGAAAGCCGTTGCCGATGTAATGAACTGGCTGAAGGAAGAAGACGAGTACGTCGTCATGGTGTGGAATGACGTGCCGATTGCCGTGACAGCGTCGAACTTCGTCGAAATGGAAGTCACCCAGACCGATCCGGGTCTGCGCGGCGATACCGCGACCGGCGGTACGAAACCGGCCACGCTCAGCTCCGGCGCCGTCGTCAGGGTTCCGCTGTTCATCGAGATCGGCGACTGGGTCAAGGTCGACACGCGTACCGGCGAATACCAGAACCGCGTCAAGAAAGCCTGAACCTCTTTTCCGCACACACACGAGTGGGCACACCATGACGCAGGTTCATTGGCAGCCCACCGCCGGCCCCGCGCTGCTCCAGGCGCGGGCGCGTCTGAACCGCACCCTCCGCGCCTTCTTCGAAGCGCGTGGCGTGCTTGAAGTCGAAACCCCGCTGCTCTCGCACGCCATCGGCACCGACCCGAACCTGCATCCGGTCTGCGCTGTGTATCAGCCATGGCCGCAGGCTCCGGGCGAAACCCTGTACCTGCAAACCTCGCCGGAGTTCGCGATGAAACGCCTGCTCGCTGCCGGCAGCGGCGCGATCTACCAGTTGTGCAAGGCTGTGCGCAACGGCGAGGAAGGCACCAGGCATAACCCGGAATTCACGATGCTGGAGTGGTACCGGCCGGGTTTCACGCTTGTGCAATTGATGGATGAAGTCGAGGCACTCGCGCGTGCCGTGCTGGGCCCGCTGGCCTGCAGGCGCGTGACGTACCGCGAGCTCTTTGTGCAGTACCTCGGCATCGATCCACATAGCGTGCGCATCGACGCGCTCGAGGCGCTGACGCGCAAACACATCGACCTGCACCAGCACGAAACCCACCGCGACACCCTGCTGGAGCTTCTCTACAGCCAGGTGATCGAACCGACGCTGCAGACACCGGTATTCATCCATGACTACCCGGCCACGCAGGCGGCCCTCGCGCGCATCACGCAGGATCCGCAGGGCGTGAGCGTTGCACAGCGCTTCGAGCTCGTGATCGGCGGCATGGAAATCGCGAATGGTTACGATGAGCTGTCAGACGCCACTGAACAACAGCGGCGCTTCGCCGCCGACCAGGCCCTGCGCCGCCAGCGCGGGCAGCCTGAGTTTCCAACCGATGAGCGCTTTCTTGCGGCGCTGGTGCATGGCCTGCCGGACTGCGCAGGCGTTGCGCTCGGTGTCGATCGCCTGCTGATGCTGCAGACAGGCATGACGCATATCCGGGAAGTATTGGCTTTTGCGCACCCGCTTGCCTGAGTACCATGGAGCGAACACTCGGTACTTGACCCGGAGGACGCCATGGAAACCAAGCCGCCCAACATGAACTACGCCACGTTCTGGGACCGCTTCCTTGCCTTCGTGCTCGACAACATCGTCGTGATGATCCTGCTGTTGCCGCTCCTGTTCCTGGCGTTCGGCCGGGCCTGGCTCGTGAATACCGAGTTGCTGGAAACGCCGCTGGGCTATGCGATCCAGCTCGGCGTCGTGTTTGCCTACCTCCTGGGGTTCTGGAAACTGCGCTCCGCAACGCCCGGCAAGATCCTCATGGACATAGCGATTGTCGATGCCGACACCGGGGGCAAGCCGACGAGCGGCAGGTTAATGATACGCTGCGTTGGTTATTACCTGTCGGCGCTGCCACTGTTTCTCGGCTTCTTCTGGGTTGCCTTCGACAAGCGCAAGCAAGGCTTCCACGACAAACTCGCCAACACCGTTGTCATCATGAATCCGCCGCGCCAGGCGCCCGGCGAAAAAGACTAGTCCAGCACGCCGATCTGCTCGCCCATGCGCACGGGCGACCCGTGCCCCAGGTCCCTGCGCCAGCTTGCCATGCCGGGGCCGAACAGCACGATCGCGGTCGATCCCAGGCGGAAACGCCCGAGCTCGTCGCCCCTGGCGAGTGTGATCGGTGGCAGTGCCTTGCGGTAATCGCTGATCTTCAGGCCTTCCGCCGATGGCGCGACCTGTCCTGCCCACACGGTATCGATCGCCGCGACGATCATCGCGCCGACGAGGACCACGGCCATCGGTCCCTTGTCCGTATCGAAGAGGCACACCGCGCGTTCATTACGCGCGAACAGGCCGGGGATGTTGTCGGCGGTGGTCTGGTTCACGGAGAAGAGCTCACCCGGTACGTAGATCATCTCGCGCAGCGTGCCGCCGAGCGGGATATGTACGCGGTGATAGTCCTTCGGCGACAAGTAAACCGTGGCGAAAGTCCCATTGCGGAAGGGTGCCGCGCGCGCGGGATCGCCGCCCAGCAACGTCGCCAGGGAATAGTCGTGGCCCTTGGCCTGGAAGATCGCGTCGTCGCGAATGACGCCGAGCGCGCTGAACACGCCGTCGGCCGGTGATAGCACCGCATTCGGCGCAGGCGCCAACGGACGCGCGCCAGCCTTCAGCGCGCGCGTAAAGAAGTCATTGAAACAGCGGTAGCTGTAGGGATCGGGATTCAGCGCCTCGGCCATGTTGACGCCATATATATGTATGAAGCGCGCAATCAGCAGATTTTTCAGCCAGCCGATTTCGCAGGATGCCAGTGTGCCAACCAGGCGCGACAGCAAATGCTGGGGCACGAGTTTCTGGGCTAGGAGAAAGAGTGTCTTCATAGGGATCAGGCCATGCTTTCAATTGGAGTGTCGTCGCGATTGCCCCACTCGCTCCACGAGCCGTGGTAGCCCCTGGCCGCATAGCCGAGCGCTTTGGCGACGAGCCAGGTCAGTCCCGAGCGATGGTGACTGTAGCAATGCGTAATGATCTCGTGCCCCGGCTCGATGCCGATGCTGGCCAGCTTTTGCTGCAGGACATCGAATGGCAGCAGCCGCAGGTTGCGTGTCGTGTCCATCACTTCGAGCCAGTCGAGATTTACTGCGCCGGGGATATGCCCGTTGCGCAGTGCCGTGGCGCGCAGTCCGAGGTATTCCTCGCGCGAGCGTGCATCCCAGATCCGGATGGCCGGATTGCCGAGCGCCGCGCGCACGGTCTCGAGGTCGGCAATCACCGACTTGTCGAGCGCAATGTCGACGGCCGTCGGCGTCACCGGCACGACTTCGGCCGTCACTGGATGCTGCTCGCGATACCAGGCATGCAGGCCGCCGTTCAGATAGGACGAATGCCTGTGGCCGATCGCGGCGCAGGTCCAGATGAAGCGACCCGCCCAGCCGCCGCCTTCGTCGTCGTAAGCGACGATATGTTTGGCCGGCGTATAGCCAATGCGCGCGAACAGCGCCCGCAGCTGGCCCAGTGGCGGCAACATGCCCGAGGCCGGCGGTAGCCCGCTGACAAGCTCGGATGGGTTGATGTGCAGCGCCCCTGGCACATGCAACTGGCGCCAGTTTTGCGGCTGGCAGAGATCCACGATGAGCAGGTCCGGGTTGCCCAGCATGGCTTCGAGCGCATCGGGCTCGAGTATCAGGTCGGGCGTGTCAGGCATTGGTGCTTTCCAGCGAACTGCGGATCAGTTGATAACTCGCCAGGCGGCGCGCATCGATACGCCCTTGCGCGGCGGCTTCAAGCAGGCGGCAGCCGGGTTCGCGCTGGTGCTTGCAGTCGCGGAAGCGGCAGCCGTCGAGGAAGGGACGGAACTCGATGAAGCCCTGCAGCAGCTGCTCCGGCTCGAGATGGGTCAGGCCGAATTCGCGGATGCCGGGCGAGTCGATCAGGTTGCCACCCTCGGGAAAATGAAACAGCCGTGCGGTCGTGGTCGTATGGCGCCCCTTGGTGACGCCCTGCGACAGCGCGCCTTCGAGCGTGTTGACCCCCGGCATCAGCGCATTCACCAGCGCCGACTTGCCGACACCGCTCTGGCCGACAAATATGCTGGTGCCGGTCGCCAGCCGCGACTTCAGTTCCGGCAAACCCTGCTGGCTGCGGCTCGACACCGTCAGCGTCGGATAGCCGAGCGTGGCATACGAGGCCATGAGTTCCTGCAGGCGCGTACGATTGCCGTCGTCGAGCAGGTCGCTCTTGTTGAGGACCAGCAAGGGCTTCAGTCCGTGGCTCTCGGCTGCAACGAGATAACGATCGATGAGGTTGTAGTGCGCCTCCGGTGCGGGCGCGATGACGACGACCAGCGTATCGATGTTGGCGGCGACCGGTTTCAGTTCGCCGTACAGGTTCGGACGCCGCAGTACCGAGCGGCGCGGCAGGCCGGCCACGACGACATTCGCGCTCTCTCTCTGTTGCCAGATTACTTCGTCGCCGGCGACGAGCGTGTCGAGGTTGCTGCGTTGATGGCAGCGCACAGTGCTGCCCTTGCTGTCACCGTCCAGCGCCTCGATGTCGAGTTTTTGGCCCATGTGACTGAGCACGAGTCCGCGATATTGCGGCCCACCCGCCAGATCCGGTGCATCACTGCCGCGGGCCACATGCCGATCCTGCATCTGCTGGATGCGGTCAAGCTGGCGCTCGTTCAACTTCTTCTTTTTCATGTCTGCATCTTAACAGCCCCGGTCGGGAAACCTTAATACGGGTTTACCTGCCTTGCCCTCTGAGGGAAACTGCAACACACTCGCGCGTGCCGCATATACAGGAAAAAAATCCACTCATGGACAAGAAGCATCACCTCATCTGGATCGATCTGGAAATGACTGGGCTGAGTCCCGATACCGACCGCATCATCGAAATCGCCACCATCGTCACGAACACCGATCTCGTCGTTGTCGCCGAAGGTCCGGTGCTGGCCGTGCACCAGTCGAAGTATGTCATGGAGGGGATGGACGACTGGAACCAGCATCATCACGGCCAGAACGGTCTCATCGAACGCGTGCGGCTGAGCCCGCACGATGAAAGCAGCGCCGAGCAGGTGACCATCCAGTTCCTGCAGCAGTACTGCGAACCGCGCTCATCGCCGATGTGCGGCAACAGCATCTGCCAGGATCGCCGGTTCCTTGCGCGCTACATGCCCTCGCTCGAAGCTTTTTTCCACTATCGCAATCTCGATGTCAGCAGCGTCAAGGAGCTCGCTAAGCGCTGGCGCCCGGACCTGATGGATGGCCTGAAAAAGGAAAGCTCGCACAAGGCAATGGACGACATCCGCGATTCGATTCGCGAATTGCAGTATTACCGCGAGCATTTCATTCGTACGAAGAAGCCCTGAGTAAGTCTGTATGGCCTGTGGGGGGGGCACTACTGCCGCTGCGCAGTAGCTGGCCACGCCGCGGGGTCGCCGCGTCGCTGCATGCGGAAGGCCGCGAGGCAGCTAGCGTCTGATTAATTCAGCATTACTGTTCGGGGAACCCGCGGGTACTTTTGTTGCTTCGGCTCTGCGCAGTCGGGCGGCCGAGTCTGTACGGCCTGTGGGGGGACACTACTGCCGCTGCGCAGTAGCTGGCCCCCGCCGCGG
>JBEGWB010000072.1:0-5443 GCA_041178065.1 Pseudomonadota bacterium
GGCCAACAGCCAGTCGCTGAGCTTCGTCGTCAAGATCGCTTTCACCGACACTGCCGGCGTCACGCTACGGCCCGGCATGTCGAGCCGTGCGGAAATCTTCACGAGTTCCGGCGAAGACCTGCTAGCAGTACCGCTGCAGGCCGTGCTCGTGAATGAAGACCGCGCCCAGGACATCAAGGAGTACAGCGTGTTCAAGTTCGACAACGGCGTGGCGCGCGAAACCGAAGTGACCGTAGGCCTGTCGGATGACACCTACCAGGAAATCAGGAGCGGTCTCAGCGCGGGCGATCGCATCATCACTGGCCCCGACCGCATCCTGCGTAACCTCGAGGATGGCGATCCGGTCCAGGAGGACCTGACGCCGGACGAAGACGAGGACGATGCGGACGAAGAAGACGCCTGATCGAGAGCAGCCTGATAAGGAATACGCGCATGTCACTTCTTCAAATCAATAACCTGACCAAGGAATACGTCATGGGCCAGCACGTGCTGCGCGCCCTCGACGGCGTGAACCTGAGCATCGAGCAGAGCGATTACGTCGCGATCACCGGCACCTCGGGTTCTGGCAAGTCGACGATGCTGAACATCCTCGGCTGCCTCGACCGTCCCAATAGCGGCAACTACGTGCTGAACGGCAAGGACGTCAGCCACATGAATCCCGATGAACTTGCCGAGATCCGCAATCGCGAAATCGGGTTCATCTTCCAGAGCTTCAACCTGCTGCCGCGTGCCTCGGCACTCGACAACGTCATGCAGCCGCTGATCTACCGCGGCGTAAAGCGTTCCGAGCGCAAGAAAGCCGCTACCGAAGCGCTGAACCACGTCGGCCTCGGCAGCCGCATGGATCACCTGCCGAACCAGCTGTCGGGTGGCCAACGCCAGCGTGTCGCGATAGCACGCGCCCTGGTAACGAATCCCTCGATCCTGCTGGCAGACGAACCTACCGGCAACCTCGATACGCGCACGACCATCGAAATCATGAAACTGTTCGATGAGCTGCACAAGCAGAAGCAGACCATCATCATCGTTACGCATGAGGCCGAGATTGCCGCGCACTGCCACCGCATCGTGCGCCTCGAAGATGGTCACGTAGCGGAAGACAAGCGCAACCGCGAGTGGGTGGTGTAGATGTTCATATTCGACTTCCTCGAAAGCCTCAGCTCCGCGCTACGCTCGATCCGCGCGCATGGCCTGCGCAGCTTCCTGACGACGCTTGGCATCATCATTGGCGTGGCCGCGGTCATTGCGATGGTATCGATCATTCAGGGCTTCAGCTACATGATCAACCAGCAGTTCGAAGGCCTCGGCACGAACAGCCTCAACGTGCAATCCTTCACGACGCAGGAAGCACGCCTGCAGGGCCGCATCGCGCGTATCACGCCAGATGACGTGGAACTGCTCAGCGAGCGCGTGGATGGTATCGCCTACATCTCGCCGATCATGTATCCCACTGGCGGCATGAACCAGGTGCGCTACGGTTCAACGGTGGTCAATACCCAGGTCACGGGCACGACCTACAGTTACCAGGATGTCGCGCAGCTGTTCACGAAATACGGCCGCTTCATCTCCGAGAGTGACGACGTCACGCGCCGCCGTGTCGCCATCATCGGCGAAGATGTACGTCAGGATCTCGACCTGCCTGAAAACCCGGTCGGCGAATTCATCAAGATCGGCGACGAGTGGGTGCGCATCGTCGGCCTGATGGAACCACGCGGCGCGATCTTCGGCCAGAGCCAGGATAACTACATCATGCTGCCCTTCAACACGATGCGCACGCTGGTCGGCAACCAGAATCGTCCCGACATCTTCGTGCAGATCAGTCTCAGCGACGTGGCGAATACCGGTCGTGTGCAGGATCGCATCACGACCTTGCTGCGCAACGCACACGATCTCGACAGCGGCGAAGAAGACGACTTCCAGGTGCAAACCGCGGAGCAGCTGACAAATACCTTCAACACGATAATCAGTTCGGTGACGCTCGTCATGGGCGGCATCGTCGGCATTTCGCTGCTGGTCGGGGGCATCGGCATCATGAACATCATGCTGGTGTCGGTGACGGAGCGGACGAAGGAGATCGGTATCTGCAAGGCGATCGGCGCAAAGCGGCACCAGATCCTGCTGCAGTTCCTGTTTGAAGCGCTGCTGCTGTGCCTGCTGGGTGGGCTCGTCGGCCTGATCATCGGCTATGGCATCGGCGCCGCGGTGGCCGCTGCGATTCCGGACTTCCCCGCCGCGGTGGTTCCGCTCTGGGCCGTCATGCTGGCGTTCGGTTTCTCGGCCGGCGTCGGCCTGATCTTCGGCATCATGCCAGCCGCGAAAGCTGCCAACCTCGATCCGATCGAAGCCCTGCGTTACGAATAGGCGGGGCTGGCCGAGGACGCGCTGAACAACTAGTCGAAGTAAAACTCGAGGGCATTCGCGCCGAAAATCATGCGGCGCTGCTCCGCGTCAGGTAACTGTTCGGCCAGCCAGTCAATCGTCGCGGCATAGGGGAACTCGTTCTCGTGCCCGACGAAGGGACAGTCGCTGGCCCAAAACAGGCGTTCCGGCCCGAGCTCAGAGAGGAAACCGCGGAAATGTTCCTTCGCGATTTCGCCAATGCGATACCCGCAGGACACCTTGATCCAGCTCTTGCCGCGCCGCACGGAATCGACGATGGCGCGGAAGCCTGCACTGCGCTCCCTGCCAGGGCTGAGCCTGTCGTCGGGCGCTGGCCGCCCAAGATGGTCGATGACGATCTTCGGTCCGGACTTTTCCAGCAGTGGCAATAGCGCCTGAATATGCCGACCTTCGACGTGCAGGTGCACGTGCCAGTCCTGGTCGGCAATGTCGCGCAGCAGCTTGCGATAGTCGGCAGTGGTTATGTCGGGCAGTTGCGCAAGGCCGATGTACGGTAGCCGCACCCCAACGATGCCCTGCTTCTTCATCGCAGCAAGATCGTATGTTTTACCGGGATGCAGGATCACCGTGCCGCGCAGGCGGTCGAGTGTCGCACCGACGCTCTGCATCGTGTAATCGTTATAGTCGCCCCAGGGGCTCGCGGCGGCGATGACGCCATGACGAATTCCATGGTTGTCGAGCTGGGCCAGGTAGTCCTGCAGCGTGAAGTCGTATTTCGGTGCATGCCGCGGATTCGCGATAAGCGGCATCGCGCGCGTGAATATGTGTGCGTGCGAATCGACCAGCGGGATTACGGCTTGCGTCATCGTTTTACTGTCCCGCGAGGTTTGCCGCGACCATGACCTCGCGCCACTTGACGATGTCCGACAACAGGCGTTGCTGGATTTCGTCGGGCGTTGAGCCGCGTGCTTCGACGCCGAGTTCGGCAAACCGCGTCTGGATGTCGGGCAGCGCCGTGACCGTGGCGAACTCGCGGTTGAGGCGTTCGACGACGGCGTCGGGCGTTGCGGCGTGCGTGTAGATGGCATTCCAGCCGGTGACGACGTAATCGGGTATACCAGCTTCGGCAACGGTCGGCACATTCGGCAATGCCGCGCTGCGTACGTCGCCGGTCACGGCCAGCGGCACGGCCTGTCCACTTTCGATGGCGCCTTTCAGCGCCGTGTATGCATCGATTGCCAGATCGACTTCGCCGCGCAGCAAGGCGCCGAGTACGTCGGGCGTCGTGCGGTAAGATATCACCGTACCGGGAATGTCGGCCCTGGATTTGAACAGTTCGGCACTGAGATGCTGCGTGCTGCCGGGATTGATCGTGGCGATACGCAGGCCCCCTTCCCGCTCCGTGGCCCTGGCCAGCAATTCCTGGAGCGTGGACACACCCGAATCAGGGCTGGTCATCAGCACCAGGTCGAACCATGCGAGCGCGGAGACCGGCCTGAGGTCTTTCGTGATGTCGTACGGCAAGTCATCAAACTGTGTCTCGGCAATGGTCGAACCGTTGGTCAGCACGATCAGCGTGTAGCCATCCGGATCCGCGCCGAGCATCGTCGTAGTCGCCGCGACACCGCCTGCGCCCGGACGATTCTCGATGACGACGGGCTGGCCGAGCGCAATGCTCAGGGGCTCACCCGCCAGACGCATCGTCACGTCCGCGAGCCCCCCCGCACCGAAGGGTACGATGATGCGCACCGGACGCGACGGGAACGCAGCGGACGTGGCCTCGGCTGCGGTGCCCGGAGCGCCAGTGTCATTTCCCCCGCAGGACACGAGCGTGGCGCCGATGAACAGGGAACCCAACAGGGTCAGGAATTGTTTGCGGTGCAGCATCAGGACTTGCTCCGGCGTGAAAGTATATGTTGGGAGACGGCTGCGAGGATCAGCAGCATGGCCGTAATGACAAGGAAGGCGAGACTGACCGGGCGCTGCACGAAGGTGGTCAGATTACCATCGGCCAACAATAGCGCGCGCCGGAAATTTTCTTCGATCAGCGGACCTAGCACGAAGCCGAGCAACAGCGGCGCTGACGGATAACCACGGCGCGACAACCAGAAACCGAGCAGGCCAAAGCCAAAGGTCAGTAATACATCAAAGGTACTGTTGTTCACACTGTAGACACCGATACTGATCAGGAACAGTACCGCCGGAAACAGCACGCGGTAAGGAATGCTCAGCAGTCTGACCCATATGCCGATCAGTGGAAGGTTCAGTATCAGCAACATGACGTTGCCCACCCAGAAGCTCGCGACAACACCCCAGAACAGTTGCGGATTCTCGCTGATCAACTGCGGGCCTGGCGTGACGCCGTGAATCAAAAGACCACCTATCATCACGGCCATGATCGCATCGCCTGGCACGCCCAGGGTCAGCGTCGGAATGAATGCAGCCTGCACCGAGGCATTGTTTGCAGTCTCGGGTCCGGTCACACCTTCGATTGCACCTTTCCCAAATTTCTCGGGATTACGCGAGATTTTCTTCTCGAGCGCATACGACACGAATGCGGCGATCGTCGGTCCAGTGCCAGGCAATGTGCCGAGGAAAGAACCGACGAGCGAACCACGTGCGCAGGAAGGCCAGAACTCCTTCATGTCCTGCTTTGTCGGAAGCATCGAACGCAGGGTGATGCGCGTGCTATCCAGCTGCGGCATGTGCCCGCTAACGACGGTATTGAGGATTTCGGCAACGCCGAACAGTCCCATCGCGAGCGCGACCAGATTGATGCCGTCCGCCAGCGCGGGAATGCCAAAGGTAAAACGGAACTGCCCCGAATTGAGGTCGGTGCCGACGAGGCCGAGCGCTAGACCAAACACGACCATTGCGAGGCCTTTCAATGGAGAGCCAACGCCAAGCGTCGACGCCGCGGTCAGCGCAAGCAGCATGATCGAGAAGTAATCGGCCGCGGAGAAGCTGATCGCGACGTCCGCGAGCATCGGCGCGAACAGGATCAGCAGCAGGATCGCGAACGAGCCGCCAATGAAGGAGCCGATCGTCGTCACGAACAAGGCCACACCGGCCCTGCCCTGTCGTGTCATCGGATATCCGTCGA
>JBEGWB010000073.1:0-5227 GCA_041178065.1 Pseudomonadota bacterium
AAACGCAACCTGCGTAAACTGCGACGGGCAAAACAGCTTAGGCTTCGCGCCACGACGGATCAAGCGGCGACCCAAGTGCCAGCTTTTGGTCGTATTTTTTCGCTGCCGCGCCTTTATTCCCCCCTGGGCGCGTCAGCATTGCGGCATTAAATGCGGGCGTCGAGCAAGAGGAGTCCACCGTGTCCATAAGTTCCCTCGCCGCGTCCTTGCGCCGCATGCTGATCGCCGAAATCCAGAAGCGCACACGCGATCATGTCGTCGCGGCACTCACGCAGTTGGTGCTGGCTGCGTCCTTGTGGGGGCATGGCCTGTGGATGCAGGCGCAGACATCCACGGCGGAGCTCGAGCGCGGCAGTGAGCTGCACAGGCAGCATCCGCAAACCGGCCGATCCGATCGACGCGATCACGCGCCAGTCAATCTCGCACCGCTGCAGGCTTACGCGCAGCTGGTGCCTGTCGAGCCGCCAACAACGTTCGCGACCTGCTACGCGCCTGATGCAGCAACTGATGAGTCGCTGCACCATCTCGTTACAGCGCAGCGCTACCAGTTTTGACAGGGGTAGTGCCGCGCACGGCTCAGGACAAGGTCGGACCCTTGTTCACCGGGTATTTGAAATTCGCATAGGTCATCAGCGAAAAGGCCGCAATCAAACCCAGTACGGCGCCCCAGTAACCCGCGATCAGAAAAGTCTGGATCGATGCCGACAACAACGCCGTCAGCAAACCCCAGAGCCAGGCCCGCCGCTTTTCGCGCTCGGCCATGCCGGCTATTGCTACTGCGAACAGAATAGTAAGCATCGGGTTCCCGTTAAATGGGGTCAGAGCCCTATTCTTTTATTAAGACCCAATACCCTGGGCACAAAGCCCAAGTCATGGATGAACGCGGCAAGGGCCGCGCACAAGTTCTTAATAAAACAATAGGGCTCTGACCCCATTTATTCTTTCAGGTGGTGTTTCAGGTGCACCGGTTTCATGAGGGCGTTGCACACGAGCCCGATCCCCAGCAGCAAGGCCATCAGGTACATCGTGCTGTTGTAAACGCTCGAGGTTGGATCGACCGTGCCGGGCGGCACGATTTCCATCAGTCGCGCGATCGTCACGGTTTGCGCGGCAACGAGCTGGTCGAGCTGGTCCATCCCCGCGCCGAAGCGGCGCTCGAACGCGGCTGGGTCCACCTGCGCGGCGAGATCCTCAATGGCACGCGCGACCGCTGACTGCCGCAAGGAGGTGATCGCGAGAGGACCGACGACGCCGGCCGTGCTCCATGCCGTCAGCAGGCGTCCGTGGATGCCGCCAACGAACTTCGTGCCGAACACGTCGGCGAGATAAGCGGGGATCGTCGCGAAGCCGCCGCCGTACATCGTGAAGATGAGCATCGTCGCGCCGTAAAACATCATGAGCCAGGCTACGTTTGGATGCGCGCCGACCTGGTTCGCCGCAAAAGGTACTGAGAGGTACAGCACGATGCCCAGCGCAAAGAAGATCCAGTAGGTATTCTTGCGGCCGATAAAGTCCGACGCGCTCGACCAGATGAAGCGGCCGCACATGTTGAAGATGCTGATCATCGCGACATAGGTCGCCGCGAAGGCGCCATCGACAATGCCCGGCAAGGTCGTGCCGAAGATCTCGCTCATCATCGTGCTGGCAACGCCGAGCACGCCGATGCCGGCAGACACGTTCATGCACAGCACCATCCACAGCAGGTAGAACTGCGGGGTCTTCAGTGCTTCGTCGATGTCGACGTTGTGGGTCGAGATCAGCGCGTTCTTGCCGACGCTGCCTTCGACCGGCGGCGTCCAGCCCGCAGGTTTCCAGCCTTCTGCCGGAATGCGATACGAGAACGCGGCGATCAGCATGATGACGCAGTAGATGAGGCCCAGCGCGATGAAGGTCTGCGCGACGCCGACCGAGCCCGTACCGACCGCATACACGCCTTCGGCGCCGCGCACGAGCATGTTGGCCACATCGTTGACGCCGACGACGACCACTTCGATGCGTTCGCCCGCCTGTTCGACGAAGCGGCGCCCGCCTTCGGTGATCAGGTTCACCTGGTCGACGCTGCCGAGATAATCCGGCGCTTCATAGAAATGCTGCATGAACCAGCGCTTCAGCGGCGTGCCGATGATCGCACCGCCGCCAAAACCCATGATCGCCATGCCCGTGGCCATGCCTCGGCGGTCAGGGAACCAGCGGATCAGCGTGCTGACGGGCGACACGTAACCGAGCCCAAGCCCGCAGCCGCCGATGACGCCATAGCCGACATATATAAGCCACAGTTGATGACTCAGGATGCCGAGGCTGCCGATCAGGTAACCTGCGCCCCAGCAGCAGGCGGCCACGGTACCGACCTTGCGCGGGCCGACCTTCTCGAGCCAGCGGCCGGCGAAGGCGGCCGACAGCCCAAGGAACACGATCGCAACCGAGAAGATCCACGTGACCTGCTGCAGGCTCCAGTCGTCGGCGGCCGGCGCTACGACGCCGAGCGTGCGGATCAATGCGGGGTTGTACACGCTCCACGCATAAACCGAACCGATGCAAAGATGGATCGCGATGGAGGCTGGCGGCACTTTCCAGCGATTGAACCCTTCATGCGCAACGATGCGCTCCTTCGACAACAGACCGGCCATGCATCCCCCTGATTGCTCTTGTGGTTCGTATCGAACTGGCCGCGCAACGATACAACAAAAGTCATTGTGCGGGGTTTTTTCAAATTCACTATACTTCGGCCGCCCCGCGCCGGGCGCATCCACAACAACAATAGCGGTCAGGGGATTCCATGGCACATGCAGCAGCCGACGCTTCGGCAAAAGTCTCCTGGTCCGACTGGCGCGTGATCCTGCTGGCCAGCCTTGGCGGGGCGCTCGAATTCTACGACTTCGTCGTGTACAGCCAGTTCGCGCAGTACATCGGGGCGAATTTCTTTCCAAACAACGATCCAACGGTGTCGTTGATCCTGTCCTTCGGCACCTTCGCGCTCGGCTATTTCGCGCGTCCACTCGGCGGCATTTTCTTCTCGCATATCGGCGACCGGATCGGCCGCCGCCGCGTGCTGATCATCACGATCCTGGCGATGTCGGGCGCCACGCTCGGCATTGGCCTCTTGCCCACTTATGCGCAGATCGGGGTCATGGCGCCGCTGCTGTTGATCCTGCTGCGCATGGTCCAGGGCTTCTGCCTCGGCGGCGAGCTGCCCGGCGCGATCACGTATGTTGTCGAAACCGCGCCGCGGCGCTCGGGCTTCTCCGTCGGCGTAATCTTCTTCTGCGTGAACTCGGGCGTGCTGGTGGCGGCACTTCTGAACCTCGCGGTGCATGAGACGATGACGGTCGAGGACATCTCTGCCTGGGGCTGGCGCATCGGCTTCCTCGTCGGTGGCGCACTCGGCATCGTCAGCTTCTTCCTGCGCCTGACACTTGAGGAAAGCCGCGAGTTTTCGCGCATGCGCGCCACCGCGGGCGAGTCACGAGTTCCCTTCAGGGAACTGTTCAGCACGCACGCGGGTGCCGTGCTTGTCGGCTTCCTCGTGCTGGCGGTCACCGCCGGTTTCAACGGCCTGCTGTTCGCCATGCCCGCCTTCCTGCCGCAAACGATGGGCTACGCGGCGGTCGATGCAATCCTTGCGACCAACATTGGCCTGGCAGTCGTGTCGGTCGGTCTGCTGACTGTCGCCTGGTTCAGTGATCGCGTGTCGCGCAAGGCGCTGATGCTGGTTGGCACCAGCGCGATGATGCTGCTGTCGTGGCCCTTCTTCGCGGCCGCACAGAACATGAGCTTGCCGCTGCTGCCGATGTTCATCTGCGCCGGCATCGCCGCGTCGTTCTGCACCGGCACGGTAATCGGCGTCGCCGCCGATCTCTTTCCCACGCATATCCGCTTCTCCGGCGTGGCGATGAGTTTCAACCTGAGCTTCACGCTACTGAGCGGCCTGGCGCCGGTACTCGCGGTGGTTCTCGCGCGCGAAACCGGCGTGCCGGCATCCGCGGCCTACTTCATGATCGGCTGTGCGGCGCTGTCGTTCATCGGCGCGCTGGTGATGCACAGGTACGATGGCCAGATCCTGAAAGGCCTGGCGAAGCAAGCCGCCTGACATGCGACGGCTGGCATTGCGCCTCCTGCCGAGGCGCCGGCGCAGGCAGCGACTCTCTGCGCAACTGCAATACGAGCTTTATGCTAGCCTAGGCACGAAATGTCGCCTCACTCAGGGAGCTACAGCATGCATGGCCTTCAAACCTTCGTCCTGCCCACGTTGTTTTGTATCGCGGCGCTCGCCTTGACGCCGGAACACGCAGTTGCGCAGGACGAGTCGACGCTCATAACCTACGAGCTCAAGGGAAAACCAATAATCATTCCGGCGCCGGCAGCCGTGTCACGCAATTGCGCGGCGCAGGTCGAGCTGGAGTATTTCCAGAAAAACACGGTCGCGAGCGTCGAAGGCACCGTCGACAACGAGATGTGCGCGGCGTCCAGCGGAACCTACGTACTGTCGATCCGCACGAAGGATGACAACAATACCCTCGCGACCCAGGAATTCACCGAAACCTGGGCGCGCGCGGATGACCAGAGCGTGAGCTTCAAGGCTGATTACGCGATTGGCGACAATGTCGAACTGGTACGGGTCCGCCTCATGAAAACCACCTGCACCTGTGCCGTCGAGTAGAACTGGCTCGTCGAGCAGCGCGCCGTTGAAAATCATCAGGACCCCAGCACCGCAGGCCTTGTCCTGACCGCCACGCTCATCCGGAAGCGAACAAGGTTTTCCGCGTCCTCACGAGGGTTTCCACGACTCGACCGGAGGCTTTCGTCGCCTGCACAGTACGCGTAGCAAGTTTCGCCCTTGTGCCAGGCGGATTCTGACGGGAGCAGCCATGAGCGACAGGTCCGACGACAAGCCACACCACTTCCGCTTTCACCTGCCCTTTTCCGGCCTTTTCTCTACCTTCGGCGACGACTGGTACGGCAAGAAGGCCGAAGCCTTCACGCGCTTTTACGGTACGCCGTTCTGCCTGATCACGCAGACGACGCTGGTCGCTGCGTGGATCGTGATTCATAACATGGGCACCTGGCGCTTCGATCCTTATCCTTTCATCCTGCTGAACCTCGTCTTCAGCATTCAATCGGCCTATGCAGCGCCGTTGATACTGCTCGCGCAAATGCGTCAGGCCGATCGCGACAACGCGCATGCGGACGCCGATGCGCAGCACAAGGAGGCGATCGCGCTGAACACGCA
>JBEGWB010000074.1:0-5467 GCA_041178065.1 Pseudomonadota bacterium
GGATAGAGTGTCGCCCTCCGAAGGCGAAGGTCAGAGGTTCGATTCCCCTCGGGCGCGCCAATTAAAAAGCCCTCCACATGGAGGGCTTTTTGTTTTGAGCCTCTGCCGGTCCCGCAAACCAGTCGCGCGCCTGTGTCCGGGTCCGTATGCCTTGCTCTTCAAGGAGCTCGTCAAAACCGCTGCCAGGGTGCTTGTGTGAATACTCTCCCATAGCTCACAACGCACGCATTCGCTGCGGTTTGATGAACCTTACAGCTGTTCCTTCAAATACTCGGCCAACGCCGGATACTGCTCTTCCTGCTCTCCACCCGCCTGTCCCAGCGCCGAATCCATCGGCGTCTTGCCGTAGAAGTCGACGACATCGACCCTCGCGCCGTGCGCCACGAGAAATTGCGCAGCGTTGATCCAGCCCCATTTGCCGACCGCGAAGATCGGCGTCTGGCCCTGACGGTTGCTTATCGAGGCATGGCGCGGCCATTCGGCGCTGATGCTGGTCGTGTCGGTGATGACGGCATTGACGTCGGCGCCTGCGTCCACGAGTACCTGCATGGTTTCGATCGACAGCTCCTCGATGTTGGGCTCTGGAAACACCGTGCCATCGCTGAGCATGCCGCGCGGCGTTGCGATGCCGGATACGGCGAGCAGCGGCGTGATGCCGAAGATATTCGGCAAATCGACCTGCGCCCCGTAGGACAAGAGCAGGCGCGCCGCTTCCGCGTCGTGACCCACCGCGGCGCGCAGCAGGGGCGTCGTGCCCGTCGACAGTAGCTCGTCGGAATAGCGGCCATTGCCGCCGCCGAAACCGGGGCGATGGAAATTCATTTGCGCATCGACGTAAGCACCTGCATCGAGCAAACGTTTCGCGAGTGCGAGGGCGATGTCCTTGCGTGCGGGGTCGAGCCGCTGGCCCGGCGCCTCGATGCTGCGCACGTCGATCGCGGCATACAGCGGCGTTCGGCCCCACCAGTCGAAGGCATGCGGGTTGGCGCCGGCGTCGAGCAACTGCGTCGCCACGGCGAACTGGAAATTATCGAGCGCGACGAGCAGCGGTGTAACGCCGTCGGGGCTCGGCAGGTTGGGATCGGCGCCGGCCGCGAGCATGGCCTGCACGCAGGGCAGGCAGCCAGCGCGCGCCGCATACAGCAAGGGCGTCAGGCCGCCCGAAGGTCGGTACTGGCCGCGCGGTTCCGAGGTGATCTGGCTTGACCAGTCGAAATGCGTGGCGCGTTTGTGCACGTCGGCGCCGTTGTCGATCAGCATTTCGGCAAGTTCCCCGTGCTTGCGCGCAGCGGCCCACATCAGTGCGGTCTGGCCAGTCCATTGTTCGACTGCGTTGACATCGGCCCCTTGCCCGATCAGTGCGCGCGCGACATCCACCGCGCCGTTATACGCCGCGAGCATCAGCGGCGTCTGGCCGTCGGCATTGGCGCTGTTCGGATCGGCGCCGGCGTCGAGCAACTGTTCGACGAGATTCAGGTTCGCGAGGCGCGCAGCTTCGCTGAGCGGCGAGGCGCCGAAGTTATTCGCCCTGTCGGGATCGGCTTCGCGGTCCAGCAAGTCGTCAACGAGTGCTTCGTCGACCTGGAACACCGCCCACAGCAGCGGCGTCGAGCCATCGCTCTGCGCCTCATTCACGTTCGCGCCGGCCTGCAATAATGCCTGGGCGGCGCGGCTGTCGCCTTGCTGGATCGCATCGGCCAGTTGTGACTCGGCGCGCGCGTGCAGCGCTAGCAACAACGTGCCGATGGCGAGCGCGAGTTTGGCGCGCCGGCGATTACTGCAATCCCCGGCGACCGATAACCTGGATTCCCGCTTGCGCGGTAACGACGAATTCAACAGAGCTGCGAAACGCATGAGTCTTCTCACAGGATGTCGGGCGCGAGGTTGTAGTGATGCGCCCACAACCCCTTGTAAGCGGCATACAGGAAGCGCTGCGGATCCTGCCAGCGGCGGCCGAGGCCTTCGAGCGCGCCTTCATCGGCCATGCACGTCGCGCTGCAACCTGAGCGAATGAGTTTGTTGAGGCGCTGGTAGAGTTCATGCGTCATGTCGCGCTCGGTGCTGAGTTCGGCTTTCGTAAGTGTGCGACCGGCGGCAGGCACGATCAGCGTTGCGTCGTCGGCCAGCGCCAGCAACGTATCGAGCGACTGCGCGCGTCCGCCGAGCCAGCCGCCGCCATACCAGTCGAGTTCCGGATCCAGCTCCGGTGGCGTCACGGCGCCGCCAACCACCAGCACGTTCGCGTTGCGGAAATGGACATAGATGTCGCCGTCGGTATGCGGTAGCACGAGCGCGCCATAGTCGATGGTCTCCGCGCCGACCTGCAGCGAACCCTTGCCGGCAAACTTGACGGTGGGCCGGGCCGTTTCCGGCAGCGGCTCGACGTAGCGTTGTTCATGCGGCACGTAATACTGTGTCGCGAGGCGCTGCCAGGTTTTCTGGTGCGCGACGATCGCTGCGCCGCTGTCGCCTATCAGTTCATTCGCGCCGCAGTTGTCGTGGTGCCAGTGCGTATTGAACAGCGTATGTACGCGGCCATTGCCGACTGCGCGCAGCTGGTCGACCAGCGTGGAGGCGTAAGTTGGCGTGCCGCTGTCCACGAGCACAAGGCCGTCAGCCGTGTCGCAAACGACGACATTGCTGCCGCCGGCGTCAATGATCGAAACAGTCGGCTGCTGTGCGCGAATACTGACCGACCATGCGGGCAAGGCTGTGGCAGCGAGCGAACCCAGGGAAAATTTAACGAGCTTTCTGCGAGCGTGGTTCATCGAGCGACTTTGCCTTTCATTGCGTGTTGTCTTCGAGAACGATGAAGTTGCCGAGAATTCCCAGCACGACCAGGTGCATCGGCGTCGGGATTCGTCACGACGAACAGCAGCACGAATGCGGCGATCGCCACCGTGACAACCAGCCCTTTCATGTCAGGCTCCCGTGCGTGCCGTGGTTCATCATACTTCCGTGATGATGCCGGTGCTGTCGGCGAAGCTCGTCGCTTCGATGCCCACCTTGTTCAGCAGTGTCAGGTGCAGGTTTGCCAGCGGCGTGCGCTCCGGCAACACGATGTGCTGGCCGCCGCGCTTCAGCGTGCCGCAGCCGCCACCCATCAGCAGGTTCGGCACCGGATAGTTATCGTGCTTGTCGCTGTTGCTCATGTTGGAGCCGTACATGAAGATCGCGTTGTCGAGCAGCGAGCCGTCGCCGTGCGGCGTCGCGGACATCTTCGCAAGGAAGTCGGCGAAGCGTTCCATGTGCCAGGTCTGGATCTTCGCAACGCGTTCGAGGCGTCCACGATCGTCGGCATGATGCGACACGGGGTGGAAGGCGTCGGGCACGCCGATGTGGTTGTAGGTACGGTTCGTGCCTTCGGACACCATCATGTAGGAAATCACGCGTGTCAGGTCGGCCTGGTAGGATATCGCGACGAGGTCGAACATCAGCCGCACCTGCTCGTCGAAATTATCCAGCTCGCCGACCGGCGCGCCGGGCACTTCGACGTCGCCGAGATCGCGTGCAGCAGCTTTTTCAACGCGACGTTCGATTTCGCGTACGGTGTCGAGATAGCCTTCGAGGATGATACGGTCGCCGGCGCCAAGCTGTTTCTGCATCGAGCGCGTGCTGTCGGCCACCATGTCGAGCAGGCGCGTTTCCTGGCTGTTGATGGCGCTGCGCTCCGCCGCGCTGTCGCCTTCACCGAACAGCTGCAGGTACAGCTTGCGTGGATTATGTTCCATCGGCAGCGGCGAGGATTCGTTCGCGAAGGACAGCGTCGAGCTGTAGTAACAGCCCGGGCCGTTGCAGGCGGCGCTCTGGATCGTGGTTTCGGACGCAACCTGCAGCGAGGGCAGCGCGGTATCCTGGCCGATGCGATCCATGATCACCTGGTCGAGCGTCTTCGCCATGCTGGCACCGGCCGAACTTTCGGGCGGCCGTACGCCGCTGAGCCAGGTCGCCGGATTGAGCGTGTGCACCGAACCCTTGCTTGCGGCGTTCAGCAGGTTGCCGAAGGAATTGAGGTAGGCCTTGTAGGGCTCGAGCGGCTGCATGATCTGGTTGAGTTCGAGCGTTGCGCCAGCGCCGCCTTTCGGATGCCAGCGATCCATCTCGGCGCCGTGCGCCGTGTTGTGCATCACGGCGCCGTGCGGCATGTAGAAGAAGCCGACGCGCATCGTAGGCGCCGCAGCGGTCTGCGCCAGCGCGGTGGCAGCAGGAAGCATCGCGTCGAGCAAGGGCAGGCCGATGGACGCGCCGGCGCCCCTGAGTAGGGTCCTGCGAGACAGATGCTTTTTCGTCAGGAACATGTGTGTTCTCCCGCAGGCTCTGCGCCTGCTGCTTTTGTTGATCTGCGATCAGAGAGGATCAAAGGGGGATCAAGTTACTCTGACCCCTTTGATCCTTCGCGTGCCTGGTAGCGGAAGGAATCGCTGTTGACCAGCCCCAGGACGAGGTCGAACAGGCGGTAATCGTTCCGCGCCGCATGAGCGACGATCGCGCGCACCTGCGGCATGTCGAAATAGTCGAGCTCGCGCGCGAGCGCATACATCATCAATTTCGCCGTGAAGGTCCGCACGAATTGCTCGGGCCGCTGTATCAGCTGGTTGCGCAGGTCGATCGGGCCGTTGATTGGAATGCCGCCGGGCATCGTGGCGCTGGCATCGATATCGACGCCAGCCAGGCTGTCACGTCGCTGGAACTTGCCGGTGACGCTGAAGTTCTCGAGTGCAAGGCCGATCGGATCAATGACGCCGTGGCACTGGTTGCATGAGGGATTGGCGCGATGCGTTTCCATCCTCGCCCGCATCGTCGTCGGCGTTTCGCCGGGCTTCAGCGACAGGTCGGTTTCCACTTCCGGCGGTGGCGGCGCCGAGGGCGTGCCCAGCAGCTTTTCGAGTACCCAGTTGCCGCGCAATACGATCGAGGTGCGATCGCCGTATGAAGTCCTGAGCATGACCGCGCCTTTCCCGAGCAGCCCGAAGCGCGCCTCGTCAGTCAGTGCGACGCGGCGGAACTGCGCGCCGTACACGCCATCGATGCCGTAATGCCGCGCGAGGCGTTCATTGACGAAAGTGTAGTTGGCGGTCAGCAGGTCGGTGACCGGGCGGCCGTCGAGCAGGACACTGGCGAGGAAACGCCGCATTTCTTCCGAGAGGTCGGCCATCAGTGCGTCGTTGAATTCGGGGAACAGGCGGGGATCGGGATCGACGTCCGACAGATCGTCGAGGTTGAGCCACTTCACGGCAAAGTTTTGTACCAGCGCATCGATGCGCGGATCCTCGAGCATGCGCTGCACCTGCGCCGCGAGCACCGCCGGTTCCTGCAACTGGCCGGCGATGGCGAGATCGAGCAATTCGGCATCGGGTCCCTGGCTCCACAGGAAGAACGACAGGCGCGACGCGAGTTCGATGTCGTCCAGCGCAAAGTATTCGTCATTTTCCTGGCCGGCATCGGGCACGACGCCGCGATACAGGAA